>JBAWCO010000857.1:0-17137 GCA_049590315.1 Occallatibacter sp.
CGCTGGAAGACTTGGCCCAGATTTCGGTGATGCTTGGAAAGCTCGACGAGGCAAGCGCCTACATCGATCAGGCAACGCCCATGGAGACCGCAGGGGCAAATCATGTAAGCGCATATCTGCTACTGACCGAAGGAAACTTGGCGGGTGCGCGCCACCAGGATCGGCAGGCTGAGACGCTTTTCCGTGCGGTCCAAAACGACCAGGCTAGCCCAACGACCATGCGGCTGGACGCCGGGAATGAATTGGCGCGGTTATTCGAACGGCAGGGCAACACTAAAGCTGCGGAGCAGGTGTACAAGACCACGCTGACCACCTTCGAGATGGCGCGAGCCGAGCTCAAGCGCGAAGACTCGCGGCTCCCGTTCGCCGCTAACGCCGCCCCGATCTACGACCACTACATCCACTTTTTGGTGCAGCACAATCGGAGTGAGGAAGCACTGGCTGAGGCCGACCAGAGTCGTGCGCGAACGCTTGAACAAGGGCTGGGTTTGGCAGGAAGCAAGCATTCCATTCAACAAACGGCTCTGAACCCACGCCAAATCGCGCGGAAGGCAGGGGCAACGCTGCTCTTTTACTGGCTGGGTGATAAACAGTCGTACCTGTGGGCGATTACGCCGGCGAAGGTTACGCTGTTTCCCCTCCCTCCGCAGAATGAGATTGCTGCGCGCGTCGACCGCTATAACAAGGCCCTGAAAGAGATGCGGGACCCTGTGAACTCCGGCAATGAGGATGGGGAGGCGCTCTATAAGCTGCTTGTGGCTCCAGCTTCGGGACTGATCGGCCCCGAGTCGCGAGTGATGATCCTGGCCGACGGGGCACTAAGCGAATTGAATTTTGAAACGCTGCTGGTACCCGGTGCCGGTCCGCAGACTGAGCAGAGCTCAGACCTCAGCCATGATCGGCATTACTGGATTGACGACGCAACCGTGCTCACTGCTCCGTCGCTGGCCATGCTTGCTTCAGCAAAGCCTGCGCGGGATTCGGATCGTAGTCTTCTCGTGCTAGGAAACCCGGTTTCTCCCAGCGAGGACTTTCCGAGTCTTCCGCTCTTCGGGTTCGAGATGAGCAGAATTGAAAAGCATTTCGCTCCCCAGCGCGTCACGGCCTTTACCGGCCAGCAAGCGAGTCCGGCAGCCTATCTATCCAGCAAGCCGGCGCAATACTCCTATATTCATTTTGTCTCTCATGCTGTCGCCAGCCGTACCGATCCACTGGATTCGGCCATCATTCTCTCCAACACAAATTCGAGCCAGAGCTCCTTCAAGCTCTATGCGCGTGACATCATGCAGCATCCCATCGATGCGCGCCTCGTGACCATCTCCGCGTGCAACGGCAGCGGCACGCGCTCTTATGCGGGAGAAGGACTGGTGGGCCTCTCGTGGGCTTTTCTGCGTGCCGGTGCGCACAGCGTCATCGGCGCATTGTGGGAAGTGAGTGACGACTCGACACCACGGCTGATGGACGCGCTGTATCAGGGTCTTGAAGATGGGCTGACTCCCGCGGATGCGCTTCGCAAGGCGAAACTCAACTTATTGCATTCGCAGGATAAATTTCGCAGACCGTTTTACTGGGCGCCGTTTCAGATCTACACAACACAATAAGTCTCGACGGTTTTCAGTGTGATCCTGATGCCAGCAGTAACTCCTCTTTTTCCTCGTCGCCCAGGGCTTCGACACGGATAAGAACACCGTTATTGTCGAAGTAAAGATTGAGGCGCCGCTCGTGCTGCAACAGCGACAAGGTTGCAGCATCGGTTACACCAAATACTTTTCCTATTTCCTCGTGTGGAACCGGGGGGGCGCCGCGACGCCTTGTTTTCCCGACAAAGCGTACCCAGTTATAGATGGACCAACTCGACACAATGATGTTGCACGACATCATGATGACGAGGATGAGCAACCAACTAGTCTGGCTGGGCGCGCGAACAATATAGAGATAGGTAACACGAATGCCCATGGTCCAGAGGATGGCCGAGAGAATCGGAATCCAGACGTACAACCAGATGAGCAAGGCAACGGCCTTGAGCGACCGTGTGGTAAAACGTTGCGCCCGAGTCTGACGCTCGGGGTGCGAAACGATGGGGCGTTCCGCGCGCATTAGCGGATCCCCCGGTCCGGACTCTCCCAGACAGCCCGCGTACCTTTTTTCTTCGACAAAGCAGTGGGCACAGCGACCACGGTCGTAAGCATGCCGAGAAGCCAATATGCGAGCGGGTACCAGATGATCCAGAAAAACTGCCGGCCAAGCCGCTCTTCATAGCGACGGTCAATGACCATGCTGATGAGGAATTGACCGATGCAGGTGGTGGCCAGCATGGCGCCATACCAGGTGGGAAGAGGGCCGGGCATGCGCAGCCAGGTGGGCAGCGGAACCATAAGGCCGATGAGGCCGAACACCAAAACGAAAAGGATGGTGTAAGACCAGATGACGCTCATGATGTATTCAGCGAGGACAGGCCACATGCGCCTTTTGCGCCAGATGAGCAAATTCTTCGAGTAGCGGCGCGCCACCTCAGCGCCCCCCTGCGCCCAGCGAAGGCGTTGTTTCCAGAGACCCTTGAGGGTCTCCGGCATCAGGATCCAGCACAAAGCGTTGGGCTCATAGCGAATGTCCCAGTGGTCCAATTGTAAGCGCCAACTGACATCAATGTCTTCCGTCACCATGTCAGTGCTCCAGTAACCGATTTGATGCAGAGCGGAGCGGCGAAAGCCGGCGATGACCCCGGAAACAGTAAAAATGCGGCCGGCAGTGCGTTGCGCGCGCTTGATGAGCCCGATGATGGAAGCGAATTCGCCCACCTGCAGGCGGCCTAGCAAGCTGGAGCGGTTGCGGATTCGTGGGTTGCCCGTGACCGCGCCGACGCGCGGTCCGGTGACAAGATGCCACATCATCCAGCGTGTCGCGTAGCGATCAAGCAGCGCGTCGCCGTCAATGCACACCAGGAACTCGCTGTTTGCCGCCAAGGCGGCCATGCGCAGGCCCATGGCTTTGCCTTGATTCTTGGGGAAGTGCAGTATGCGCAACTGAGGATAGACCGTGGTCAGTTCATCAAGGACACTGGCTGTATTGTCGCGGCTGCCGTCGTTGATGGCGATGATTTCGAAGTCAGGGTAGTCCTGATCCGCAAGATACGCCAACGTATCGCGTGCGTTGTCTCCTTCGTTATGACATGGCACCACCAGGGTGACCTTGGGCCAGTGGGGCAACTCCGGAGGATGGGTCCGAGTAGGGGAAGTGCGCTCTCGTCGAAGGTAATAGTTTATGGCTCCGAGCATCCAGAACCATGCCATCATGAGCGGATAGTAGAAGGCGAACGCTAGAAAAATGCTACCTAGCATCGATCACCTTGATCCTTCAGGGGCGAGCGGCAAATCGTCAGTCGCGGAGAACTCCGGTCGCAGCACTTTCAGATCAGGGTAGTTCTTCACAAAGTCGTCAGGGTAATAGGCCAGGTGGCTCACGCCGCGGACTTGCAGCAAATGGAGCTGACGCGCAACGTCGTCGGTTGAGATCGCACGTTCGCGCGCGTTCCAGTTTACGGTCTGCAGCTCGAATACGGTCTGGTCCATCCCGCCGGGCGTCGAGGCAACCTTCGACGCCAATTTTGCCAACCACTCACTTGGATTCTTGGCATGTTCCATGTTCGGCATTGCCATCAAAGCAACTTCGTCATATGCCGCAAGGAATGCAGGTAGCGATTGCGCAAACCAGTTCTCACTTACAGGATGCAGCACTGGTTCAGCAAAGAGGTTCCGCGCGGTTTTTAATGTGGGCTGCCATTGCTGAACGCGCGCCTTCAGTACGTTTGTAAATCCAATGAGAGCTTGTGTGCGGGCCGGGCCGGGGGCCGGAACCCCGGCACCAAGGTCATCGGTATCGCGGAGAATTGCGTCGTCATGAAACAGGATGCCGGTAATGCGCGCGGATCGAGCCATATCTTCATAGAGACCGCCCACAATGGCCTGGGTCTCGGGAAGAAATGGATTGAGTCGTATGGGGTTCTCAAGTTTCACTCCGGCGCGAGGATGTATCTGCAGACGCGCTTGCTGCTGCGCATCGGGCAAGCGCCAGGCTAACACCGGCATCCACGCGTACACGGCTACTCCGCAGCGCGTACGCAACTGCCAGGCTACGCGAGAAAACAGGTCGGCCCGCATCGGCAGCAGATGATTGGGGAAATATACAGCGCCGGCTGAGTCCTGTCCGTCCGGATCGGCGAAGGCCTGCAACCACACCTGTGTTGGTCCGAGGGCTTTGATGCGATCGAGCAGGAGACTTAGGTTATGCTCCTGCTGCACGGGGTCGGGATCATAAATGTAATCAAGATCCACCTGGACCGCCCGCACAATCTGCTTTGAGCTGGAATGCCGCAGCTCCCATGAGAGGTCGCCAACGGTGGAATTCGAGCGCATCAATATGCGCGGAATGGCCTGCATGCCCGGCGTGTTGTAGTGCGAGGATACGCCAAGCGTGAAAGATACTGGGAGGCCAACCGAAGCAGCGATCGAATCGCTGACCCTGGTGTATTCCCCGTACGGCCACATCACGGCCCTTGGAGCGCGGCCGAGTTTTGCGCGGATTTCGTCTGAACTGTGTTTTAGATCGGCTCGCAGGCGCTCGGAATATTGGTCGTCGGTTTCGTAATCGTGGATCAGCGGGCGGTATTCATGGGTGGCGACGGCAGGGATCTGGTTTCCTTGCGGATTTGCGATGATACCGTGGTGCTGATCGTAAGTGTGCGAAGCGATTTCAACCAGGCCGCTGTCCTGCATTTCGCGCAACTCACTCCAAGTAGCAAAGTCATTTCGCAGGAACGGATGCGCACCGTTGTCGACCTTGCCGTTCTGCGGGAGGTCGGTCCAGGCGCCTACAACGGCCATGACCGCCGGGAATTTGAATGCTTTCAAGAGAGGGAAGACTGTGGTGTAGGTGCTGTGCAGGCCGTCGTCAAAAGTCAACAGGACGGCCTTGTCCGGCAGAGTGCCGTGCCCGGTGCGCGCATTGATCATCTGCTGCAGGCTGATGACGTGATAGCCATGCGACCGCAGCCAGTCAAAGTGAGCGGCCAGGTGACGCGTGCTGGTTGTGTATTGCTCTGCGTCTAGAGCAGCTGCGACACCCGGTGTAACAATTCCGGCTGCTCCCGCCTTGTAGGCGTTCTGGATCGAGTTGGCTCCGACATCATCTCGCACGTCGTGGTAACAAATGACTACAACGTCTGCGTAAGCACCCGATGTCGAGGCACCCGTCGTCGAAGCACCTCTGGCGGAATCGTCCGCGGCGGAGGCACTGGCGCCTGCCAGCAGTAATGACAGAACTACAAGCAAGTGTTTCATTGGCTTCCCCAGGTGATGCCGCCATTCAATGCGGTTCTCGATTCGTTGCTCCCGTCGTACGGCTGACTGTTCCAGGCCACGCCGCAGCGCCATTCGAGCCCTGAACGCAGCTTCCAGCGTTGCCCATAGCGAACGGAAATTGCGCCTCCCGTTCCGTAGTTCGCCTCCCAGTAAGGGGCGGCATGGACTTCCATTTCCTGATCGAAGCGGTGATCGTAGCGTTGCCAAGTGATCCAGTTGACCTTGCCGCCGGCTCCAAGGGAGAAGTCATTCTTGGGATTGAAATATGGCCTGTTTTCGTCAAGCGAGTTACTGGATGACGATTCATCCGCGCTAAAGCTGGCCTCCCAGCGCGGCGTGGTCCACACACGCTGGTTCCAAGCTGCGAAGATCGCAGCACGTTGGTTGCCGTCACTGAAGAGTAAACGTTGCAAGCCTGCGCTTGCAGACTGGAACTCGCTGCCGCGCCATTCAACGCTCGCGTCAATGCTGCGGCCACGGACATTTCCCGTCAGTGCGCGGACCGGCACATCGAAGCTGTCGCTGTCCGCCACTGCCTGCAACGTCCAGAAATCGCCAAGGATCACCTTGCCGCCGATGTTGCCGGCAATCACGTTGGTCCCAGAGTCACGACCAAACTCTGCCCAGGCCTCGCGGCGGTTGTAGTCGTAGTGCAGGCCCACGGCTGCGCGCGTGCGTTCAGCGCTGCCAGTTCCGAAGTCACCACTGTCGCTCAGTTCGTGGCCATAGATGCGCCAACGGTTGTCGAGCAGGGGAGTATACAAGCGCGCCTCCGAGTGCTGGTCACTGCTTCCGACTTGCAGACCACTACCCCAGCCTAGAGTGGTGTCCGCAACCGCCTGCCATCCTCGCTCAATACTTTCATCGCGCAGAAACCGTTGGAAGATGGAACTGTCGAATTGACGGATGCGCAGTGCCGGAATCATAACGTCCACCTGGTCCCGAAGGCCAGCCGCTTCACGAATTTCGGCGGTGGTGAGCGAAGGTAGCTCGTCAGGATCGCCAAAACTGTCGGCGATGCGCGTTTCATTGAGCGCGCGCTGCACCCAGCCGCGGGCAAGATACGAAGATGCCAGTCCCCAGCGCAGGTTCTCATTGCCTGGGGCTTCGGTTACCAGCCGTTTGAATCGATTCATCTCGTCGGCCAGCAAGTTGGCTTCGCCGCGCATACTAGCCGCCTGCGATTCCAGGCTGAGGCGCATCGCGTTAGCTTTGGGCGAACTCAGTCCGGGCGCTTTTAACCATGGAGCGGCTGCGTTGTAGGCGTAGTCAATGGTCGCCAGGGCTTTGAAAGGATGACCGCTCTCCATCTGGGCATAGGCCAGGCCGCTCCAGGCGGTTCCATCCTCGGGTTCCTGCTTCAGCAATTGACGGTAGAGCACTTCTGCGCGTTCAGGTTCGTGCAAAGCAAGATAAGCTCCCGCGACACTTGAGAGCGCATAAGTTCTCACATCCAGTCCCGCTCGCTGCAGTTGTTCATACAACTGGATTACATCGCGCATTTGGCGCAAATCGTAGAAGGCGAGGATGCGATCGTATTGCGCCAGCTTCCAGGTACCATCACCCGGAACGGAGGAAGCAACCACCCTGTCCAACTTCTGCAATGCCAGTTCGCTATCAGCCCGCTCCATCGCGCGAGTAGGTGCATAGACTTCACCCCAGCCAACTTGCTCACCTCCGGCAGCCCCGCTCAGCACCTGCTCGGTCGCGGGTACAACCGGAGTAACATCCTTGGAATAGATATCCGCTGCGTAGGTCTGGCTGCCCACACGGGAAAGCGCGAGTGCCAGATCGCCGCGCACCTGCGTGTTACCTGGAGACTGCTCCAGGTAGTACTGATCCATGGCAATCGACCCTATGAAGTCAGTCTGGCGGCTATCCAGATACGCTTGGCCCAGAATCACATCTTTCTCGCTCTTGTGGTCCAGCAAAAGGGGCTGCATCAGCTTTTCCGCGGAAACGTATTCACCCAGGTCCGTCAAAGCCATGGCTTCTCCCAGTTGCGCCTGCCAGCGAGTTGGGTCGATTTTCTCGGCGCGGCGGAAGAGTTCAACAGACTGCTGATAGCGATCAAGATTGCGGGCCGAGCGGGCGGCAGCTTCAACAACACCTCCGTCATCCTTCGGCGTCAGTGGACGAACATAGAGATCAAGCGTAAGTTGATCGTTTCCAGCCCAATTCGCCACGATCGTAGTATCGGCAAGCAGACGGGGATCGTCAGGGTACTGAATCAAGAGCGCCTGGAGTGCAGCCAGTCCATTCTTAGTGTCGCCATTGCGTGCCTCTACTACGGCAGCCTCGCGTTGTGCGCGTGGCGCCTCAGACCCGCCAGCGTGGACTACGCCCACGAGGAGCAGGATAAAGAACGAAACGTAGAATCGAAGGTGCAACATACATCCGGCACATGGAAAGATCAGAAGCCTGGATGACCCAGACAACATGATGCGGCCCGCGGGCCGCAGGGGTTAAATGAAGTTACTGACTAGTAATAGTCTACTATAGGTTTGATTGCGATTATGAGAGGGAAACGAGCGGCATGTGGTGGCTAGGTAGCTCTTTGGTAAATCTTAATTAACGCCTAAGTTGTAGCGCCGAAAATCTATCTTGCGCACGGCTGAGAACGACCTACAAATGCACCGTTTTGGGAAACAAACTTCGAGATAAGAATAAATGATCGCAATTGTATCTGGCGCATTGTATCTGTAATTGAGGGATGACAACCTGGCATCTATTAGTTATCAAAGATATGGCGGGATCGGTCCGAATTTCAGCTATGGACAAGCTCCCTGAATCGGCATGGTGAGTTTCGAGCATCATTCGGCTACTTGTGATCTGCGTGGCGACTCCGGCGCGCAGAAGCTCATCCGCACCGGGAGTGATCGGACAGGCGCGTACATTCGAAGGCGTGCATTCCAGGCCGTACATTGTTCTCTGGGGTGAAGCAAGCGAAGATGTGAGACGATTGCGGAGAGGGCCGGCAAAGCCCGAAACAGCACTTCCTGAAAAATGCGTATCCCATGCAAACACTACTCGTTCCATTCCGCATCGATTCTACAGGGTGGTTGATCGTTGCCTTGTGCGTCCTCTTTGAAATTGCAGTTCGCGGCTTTTGGCTTGGACTCGCCGCGGGAAGCGTTCTGGTGGCCAGCCTGCTTTTGCATGAGGTGGGTCACATGGTGGCTGCCATCTCACTCGGCGTTCCCGTACGCGAGTTCGGCCTCTGCCTTTATGGTGCGTACACCCGGAGGGCCAGCAGCGGAAGTCAGCTGAAAGAGATTCTCATTGCATTTGCAGGACCGTCGGTGAATTTTCTTCTGGCGTTTCTGTGCCTCATGCTTCCCAAGATCGGAATTCAACTTGCCTTTTGTAACCTTACCTTGTTCGTCGTAAATCTTGCGCCGATTCCCTCCAGTGATGGGCTTCGCATTGTGCGCTCGATATGGGGAAACAGCCGGAATGGTGGCGCAGCGCCGATTGTAGAAGACCCTGACTCAACCCCTTAGACCGGGCATCTGTCCTTGAGCAGATAGGATAAGACGGAAGAGATAGCCCAAAACAAACAGGCTGGCCCCAGCGCGTGGGGATTAAGCTGCCAGAATAACATTGGTCTGCTGACGTGCAGTGCGAGGGTGGCAGCTATTGAGCGAGGTTAAGCGTTATAATCGGCCCTATGGCGGCGAGCACAGAGGCGAAAATACTTCATCCCGAGACTAACCAAAACGCTCTGGTGAACGCTGGTACTGGCGCGCAGGGGGCTGCGGAGAAGTTGCTCGCGCTGGAGGCGAGGTTCGAAGAACTGGGAAGCCTGATGGTGGCGTATTCCGGCGGCGTCGACTCGGCGTTTCTGGCGGCTACGGCGCATCGCATCCTGGGTTCGCGGATGCTTGCAGTGCTGGCCGATTCGGCAAGTTTGGCGCGGCGCGATATGGAGCAGGCCCGCGAGTTTGCAGCCTCGATTGGCATGCCATTGCGCATTGTAGCCACAGAAGAACTGGATCGGCCCGAGTATGCGCGCAACGATGCTAACCGCTGTTTCCATTGCAAGGACGAGCTTTTCGTTGTGATGCAGTCGCTCAGCACAGAGCTGGGTTTTACCCGCATTGCCTATGGTATGAATGCCGACGATACTCGGGATTATCGTCCAGGTCAGCGCGCGGCTGAGCAGCATGCCGTACTGGCTCCGCTGGCGGAGGTCGGACTGACGAAGATCGAAATTCGCACGCTGGCCAAGGCAGCTGGCTATCCACTCTGGGATCGCCCCGCTGCGCCGTGCCTTTCCTCACGCGTGGAGTATGGCCGCACTGTGACCCGCGAGGTGTTGAGCCAGGTTGAGAGAGCCGAGGAAAGCCTTCGCGCGCTGGGATTTCGAGAGCTGCGCGTTCGTCACCACGGCGAACTCGCGCGCGTGGAGATTGCGCGCGCGGAACTGCCTCGTGCGCTGGCCATCGACATGCTAGACGCAATTTCAGCGGCTGTGAAGCAGGCTGGTTTCCAATACGTCACGTTGGATTGCACCGGATTCAGATCCGGGTCAATGAACGCGATTCTCCCCGTAGAGGTACTTGCCCGGCGCGGTGCATAGCCGACAGTTTAGAATCGCTATCGATGCGAACTGCATATCTTGAATGTTTTTCTGGCATAAGCGGCGACATGCTGCTGGGCGCACTGGTGGATGCCGGAGTTCCTTTCGAATCGCTTGCGGAAACGGCTGCCGCGCTGAACGTGGGCGCGAAGCTGGAGATGCGCAAGGTGAGTCGCGGTGGCCTGGCTGCAACCAAAGTGGACGTGCTTACTCCGGAGCAGCATGCGTCCGGTTCTGCTCACTCCCATGACCACGGTCCCACCCACAGTCACGCACCTCATCGGCACTTGTCGGCGATTCTCGCAATCATTCGCTCTGCTCCGCTATCCGACACGGTGAAAGCCCGCGCTATTGGCGCCTTCCAATTGCTTGGCGAGGCAGAGGCCACTATTCATTCCATTCCCATTGAGAAGGTTCACTTTCACGAAGTGGGCGCTGTCGACACGATCGTGGATATCGTCTGCGCCGCGGCTGGTGCTGAGATGCTGAGTGTCGATCGTTGGCTTTCGTCGCCGCTGAATGTGGGCAGCGGAACGGTGGTCTGCCAACACGGAACGATCCCTGTTCCGGCGCCGGCTACGCTGGCCCTGCTTGCCGATGCGCCCGTGTATGCCGCGGGTGAGCCTATGGAGCGTGTTACCCCGACCGGCGCGGCCGTATTGCGGATGTTAGATGTGAGCTATGCAGCGCTTCCTGCGATGCGCATTAAAGCGACTGGTTATGGGGCTGGCGGACGCGAAACCGCCGGCCAGCCGAACTTGCTTCGCGTGCTGGTGGGCGATGAGGAATCTGCGAGCGAGGAGAAAGTTGCTCAGGTTGGTCACGGAGAGTCGATTGCCGTGATAGAAACCGTAATCGATGATTCGACTCCGCAGTTGCTTGCCTACGTTAGCGAGTTACTCCTTGCAGCGGGCGCGTGGGATGTCTATCGTGTGGCGGTGCAAATGAAAAAAGGCCGCACGGGGGTGCAGTTGACCGTGCTCTGTCGTCCCGACATGGTGCCGGCACTGCGCGAGATTCTGTTCCGCGAGACAACCACCATTGGCTTGCGATGGAGGCTCGAAAACAAAGTGGCGCTGGAGCGTGAATTCACCAAAGTTGAAACGCCATGGGGCACGGTCTGCATGAAGATTGCGCGTTGGCCCAATGGCCAGGTAGCCAATGCCGCACCGGAGTTCGAGGACTGCCGTCGATTGGCCGTCGAGCATGCGGTTCCGCTTAAACAGGTCATGCAGGAAGCTATGCGAGTCTATGCAGCCACAAAGAAAGAGGAGCTCTGATGGATCGCCATAACATTGAAGCGCTCCTTAATGAGGTCCGCGAAGGACGCACTCCTGTGAATGAAGCGCTTGATCGCCTGCGCGATCTGCCCTTCGAAGACATTGGTTTTGCCAAACTCGATCATCATCGCGCGCTTCGCACCGGCATGCCGGAAGTAATCTTTGGTGCGGGTAAGACCGCCGCTCAGGTGGCAACTATCTTTGCCCGCATGGCCCAGGCGGGCGGCAACGTGCTGGCTACGCGCGTTTCGGCAGAAGTGTTTGCGGCGGTCAAGACTCAAGAACCGCGCGCGGAGTTTCATGAGACTGCTCGCGCAATCACACTCACGCAGAGTACCGGCGTTCCTCAAGGCAAAGGGACAATCGCCGTGGTGTGCGCCGGAACGAGCGACCTGCCCGTTGCTGAAGAAGCGGCAGTCACAGCGCGCCTGATGGGTAACACGGTTGAACTGATTGCCGATGTGGGCGTTGCCGGCATCCACCGGCTGCTGGCGCAAAAGAGCTCATTGCAGTCCGCCCGCGTGCTCATTGTTTGCGCCGGCATGGAAGGCGCTCTGCCCACCGTGGTCGGCGGGCTGGTCAATGCGCCTGTGCTGGCAGTGCCAACGAGCGTTGGTTATGGCGCGTCGTTTGGAGGCGTGGCGGCGTTGCTGGGCATGCTGAACACCTGTTCGCCTAACGTTTCGGTGGTCAACATCGACAACGGATTCGGAGCTGCTTGCATTGCTTCGCTCATTAATCGGCTTTGAGTTTCGGCTCCGATAACTCTGGCCGAGCAGGAGAGTAACTCGAATGACCCAATCGCGCAGAAGTTTCCTGAAGGCGGGCGCCGCGCTCGCCGCAGCGTCGCTCGCTCAGCCACGGAACCTATTGGCCGCTGATTCCGGCATAACTCCACCGCTTAGTCAATTTGGCTATGGCGATGTGGAGTTACTCGAGGGCCCGCTGCGTCAGCAGTTCCAGACTAACCACGCCTTCTACGCCGCGTTGGATGAAGATAGTCTGCTCAAGCCGTACCGCCAGCGTGCTGGTCTGCCAACTCCGGGCGAAGATATGGGCGGATGGTACAGCTGGGAGAACAACGGCTTTGCACCGGGTCACAGTTTCGGGCAGTATCTCTCCGGCCTTGCGCGCGATTATGCCGCCACCGGTTCAAAGGCTACTCAGGAAAAGGTTCACCGCCTGATCCGCGCCTTTGCGCCCGCCATCACCTCGCACTTCTGGGACGACAATCGTTTCCCGGCTTATACCTACGACAAAATCTCCATCGGCCTGCTCGATGCGCACCAGTTCGCTGCTGCTCCCGATGCTCTCAAAGTGCTCGACAAGACGCTTGATTCTGTATCCGCGCATCTGCCGCCAGGCGGCATATCGCGCGCCGAGCAATATGCCCGGCCCCACAAAGACGAGTCATTTTGCTGGGATGAGCCATACACACTTCCGGAAAATCTCTTTATCGCCTACAACCGCGGCGCAGGCGAGCGATACCGCGACCTGGCCAAACATTTCCTGGCCGACGACTGGTACTTTGACCCTCTTGCTGCGGGCCAGAATGTGCTTCCGGGCAAGCATGCCTACAGTCACGTGAATGCGCTTTCAAGTTCGATGCAGGCGTATCTCGTTCTGGGGAGCGAGAAGCATCTGCGCGCGGCGCGCAATGGCTTCGATCTGGTCCGCGCGCAAAGCTTCGCCACCGGCGGATGGGGCCCCGACGAAACTTTCCGCGCGCCGGGAAGCGGCGAGATTGGCGAGAGCCTGACCAAGACCCATTCCAGCTTTGAAACTCCCTGCGGCTCCTACGGTCACTTCAAAATCACCCGCTATCTGCTGCGCACAACTCGCGACAGCCGCTACGGCGACAGCATGGAGCGAGTGCTGTATAACACCATCCTGGGAGCCAAGCCGATCAAGAGTGACGGACACGGATTCTATTACTCGGACTATAACAACGATGGATCCAAGTTCTATCATCCGGATAAGTGGACCTGCTGCACCGGAACCTTCTCGCAGATCACGGCAGACTACGGCATAAGTTCGTATTTCCGCGATTCGGAGGGAATCTACGTCAATCTCTATGTCCCCTCCCGCGTAACTTGGTCGAGAGACGGAGAACGTATTACCCTCACCCAGCAGACGAACTACCCGCACCATCCCACCACCGAGATCACCATCTCAGCCCGAAAGCCAGCGCCATTCCCAATTTATCTGCGCATCCCGGCCTGGGCGGGACCCAAAACCACCATCGCCATCAACGGCAAGCACGTCATGGTCAGTCCAGCTCCCGGCCAGTTTGCGCGTCTCGACCGCGCATGGGATAGCGGTGACCACATCGAAGTTGAATTCGACATGCCGACGGTGCTTGAGCCGGTTGACCCGCAGCATCCCAGTCTTATGGCGGTTGTGCATGGCCCGCTGGCGCTGTTCGCGGTTGGCGCGATTCCAGAGAAGATCGGCAGCAAGGAGCTTCTCGCCGCGACGCAGATTGCCGCTGGCTCAACGGATTGGCAGGCGAAGAGTACCGCTGGCACTCTCACCTTGAGGCCGTTTACAGCGATTGACAATGAACACTATCGGCTTTACCTAAAGGTTGAAAGTTAAGCGGCATGGGAAGTCTACCGTTCGAACAGTTCGCTGATTTCATCCGGGAATCGTGCCAGATTTCGCAGAAGAGAAGGATTGCCCCGGAGACGCAGTTTGAGCGCGATCTGGGTGTTACCGGCGACGACGGGGTCGAACTTCTCGAGGCAACGGAGAAACGATTCAATATCAGGTTAGCCACAGAGGAAGATGGTCTGCGCAAGACGTTCAATCTTGGCCCAAACGAATATCTGTTCAATTCAGAAGGCTTCGGACTATTCCCATTCAGGTCATTCTCTATCTTCGGGCGAAATCCCACGCCGACGGTTCGCGCATTCACAGTGGGTGAACTGCACGATGCCGTTTTGAAAGCAATTAACAAGTAGAGAAAGGGAAACGTAAAGTAGTGGCCAAGTACCCCATCCTTGCGGCTTGTTTCTGCCGCAAGGATAGAAGACTCAGTCCGCGTACTAAATTGTGCCGCGCAAGCGGCGTCTGCCCCACCGCAGGTGGTTATTCGTGGTCGTAGAAGCGGAAGAACAGCGACGGCTTTGCGCAGGGTTCGGCGCGCGCCACCAACTCCGTCGCCTGCTTGTCGTTCAGCGGCGTGAACTCCCGCGCCAAATGGACGTTCTCCTCAAGCTGTGCGATGGTGTCGCAGCCGATGATCACCGTGCTTACGGGGCGCGTCAGCGTGTAATACATCGCCTCGCGCATGGAAAGCGTGCCGGGCGAAGTGGTCTGGATGGTCATGCCTTCCCATGAATGCTTCTGCTGATCGACCGGCGGCGGTGTCCACGTAGAGAGAATGCGCCCACGCCCCGGAATCTTCATCCCGATAATGCCCATTTGACGCTCGACTGCCAGGGGTAGCAGCTCTTCATTGAAGCTGTAGTGGTGCGGATCGGCCGCGTTCATCGCCATCAGGATGGTGTCGAATGGATGCCGCTTGATGCATTCGATCAAAGCATCGGGCCGATAATGTCCGGTGACGCCGAGATAGCGCACGACCTTCTGTTGCTGCATCTCGAGCAGGGCTTCCATGGCGCCCCCCTTGGCGAAGACCGCATCCACGTTGCTCATGATGCCGATATCGTGAAGCTGCCAAAGGTCCACGTGGTCCGTTTGCAGAAGTTGCAGCGACTTCTCGATCATGCGCATCGATCCGTCGCGGGTCCGCTCCTTGGTCTTGGTCGCCAGGAAAGCCTCGTTGCGGCGATGCGCCATCACCTTGCCCACGTATTGCTCGCTCCAGCGGTCGGGGCCGCCATAGATGGACGACGTGTCAATGTAGTTCACGCCCAGGTCGAGCGCGCGTTCAACAATGGGCACGGCAACGTCAAAGTTGTTGGACTTCTCCAGGCTCGCCTGCCCGCCCAGTGAAAAGATGCCCACCTTGTAGCCTGTCTTACCAAGGTTGCGCGTCGGCATCGCTGTGGGTGTGACGGGGTTTGACGGCAACGCGGGCATGGTCTTTGGAGTGTCCGCTTTGAGTGCCGTTCGCGCCAGCAGAGCCGCTGTGACCGCTCCGCCAACTTTCAAAAACTCACGCCGTCCCTGTTTCCGGCCCGCAACTGATTGCTCTTCGCTCATTTGGTCTCCTCGGCGATCTACTTGCCTTTTGACACCCCATCATAAACCCGTGCTGCACGATTGGAAATCGAGGACCTTCGGAGGGCTTGACAAGCGTATATACAAAGAGCAGGATTCATATATATACAGAAGGAGCAATCATGCCTGCCACTCTCACATCGATTCGGCTGGATAAGAAACTGGCGGATGAGGCCGTGCGCGTCCTTGGAGTCAAGTCAAGGACGGAAGCCGTGCATGTAGCCCTCCAGGAAATTGTAAAACTCCAGGACTTCAAAAACCTGATGAAGAAATACGGCGGAAAGGGATCTTTCGCTGGAAGCGATGAGTAATCTTGTCGTCTTCGATACCTCGATTGTGGTCGACCAGATCCGTACCAATCGCCATCTTGATCGATTACTTGAAGTAGATGGCCTGATCCGCAACTCCTCTGTAGTGCTGGCAGAGCTTTGGCGAGGCGTTTCCTCTCCTGTTGATCGCAAGGCCGTCGAGATCCTAGAGCGGAGCCATCCGGTTCTAACTCCTACGGCGGTCAACTGGTTGGAATCCGGCCACGTTCTGACGAAGATGAGGAGTGACAAGGGATTTGAGCCGCACAAACTCCGGGATATGCATTTCGATTTGCTGATTGCGTTGACAGCGCGAACCCATGGAGCACGGCTGATTACCTCCAATCGCGTGGACTTCGAGTTGATTCGAAACTATCGGGATTTCAAACTGGAAGTCTGGTAGCCAAACGCAAAGGCCGCTCCCCAAGGGGAACGGCCTTTGTGGTTGATTGCAACAGCGTGAATCAGGAGGATTAGTCGCCCGCCACCACGTCAGTTTCTTCCTGATGCCGGTTGATCGGCGAAGCGGCGTTGTTCGATGCGGGCCGGATTGAATCCAACCGAACCAGACCTTCGACGGGCTTCTCGCCGAGAACCTGCTCGCGATAAAGCTTGGCCATGCGAGCGTTTTCGGCGTCCTGCTTCACCTTGTCCGCAGTGGTAACAGCGCGGGCGCGGAGCTTCTCTTCGCGGGCGTTCTTGGCGATGCCGAGGGTGTCAAGCGTGTGATTGGCTTCGGAGTTCACGTGCTCCATGTTGAGCTTGAGCTCGTGGCCCACTTCGGACATACCCACCTTCTTGCCACCGGCGAAGATCTCATGGCGGCCGTGCTCCTCATACCACTTGGTGAGGGTAGCCGTCATGTGCATCTTCTCGATGATGTTGCGCCAGCCCACACCAGTGTTGTACGCGCAGAAGCTGATTTCGCCCTCTTGCGTCGCGTAAGGAATGATGCATTGCTCGGTGCGGCGGAAGTCGTAGTTGAACAGATCCTGGAACCACATTCCTGCGATGAACAGGAAGTTCCAGCGGTCCTGACGGCGCTTCATCACGTCGTCAATCGTGCGGTCCGGACCAACCTTGCCATAGTTCTTGCCCGTGGCGTTGAAGTTCTTGTCGAACTTCTTGAGCAGGTCCATCAGCTTGAAGTGGGTCGGCGACTGGAAGGGATCGTAATTCTTCATCAGGCAGAGCGCCATGCCGACAACAGTCAGGAACTTGCCGCGAGCAGCGTCGTTCACTTTGGCGATGTCTTTCGCGATGGTGTCGCCGTTGAGGAACGCAGTGACGGGAACGGCCTCCTTGGTTTCCTTGTCGATCATCACGGCCATGACCACGCCGCAGTTCGGGTGGCAGCCACAGCTCAGCGAGCCCCAATCCTTGTCGGGCCCGTGAACCAGGTCAGCCCAATCGGAGAAGGTG
>JBAWCO010000858.1:0-5092 GCA_049590315.1 Occallatibacter sp.
AACCAGGCGCTACCCATAATCGCGCCGAAGAAAAGAAAGACGAACGGATATGCGATGACACGCTGGAGGGGCATCGTCCACAGGAACGCCACGAATACAAAAAAGCCCGCCGTTGTGCAAGGGCGCACAGCATACTCCATGGGCCAGTTGGAGATCCGGATTTCATTTGTGGCCTTCATGGTCGCATCATAAACCGAATCAGCCGGATTCCATGAAAATCGTTAGGAAACAACGTCGACTCTATGCTCTGCCTCGACCAAACGCCAACTGGGAGGAGGTCGGGAAACCAAGGGAGACCCAGACTAAAATGCCGTCGCGAGATTGAGTTGGCAAACAGTATCTTACAAGCGACAAGACCCCGCACATCCTCTTCGACGGGACTCCCTCACACCTGAAATGTCCCAAGAATGACGCTTGATCGATGACACGATGACAACTTATGCTTCAATTCACATGACACACCAGCGACTCTCCGAATCCAGAAGGCACGGACAGCATTGCTGCTTGATCATCCGTTTTTCGGATCGCTCTTGTTTCGCTTGAAGGGGCGCGAGAACCGGTCGATTCCGACCATGGCGACTGATGGCGTGTCGCTCTACTTTAACCCCGCATTCGTCGATACGTTGAACGCGGCGACGCTGGCCGGAGTTCTGGCCCATAAAGTCATGCACCCCGCGCTTCAGCACCATGTGCGGCGTTCCGGCCGGGATCCAAGGCAGTGGAATAAGGCGTGCGACTACGCCATCAACCCGCTGCTGCTCGATGCAGGCCTCAGTTTACCGGAAGTGATTCTTGTCGATCACCGCTTCCGTGGAATGAGCGCGGAGCAGATCTACAACCTGCGCGAGGCCGAAGCGGAGCCACAATCCGTCGGCCACGAAGGGGCGAACGACGATTCAGGAACCGGAACGGGGAAAGCGCCTCAAGAACAGAACGCACCCGAATCGCTATCTGCCCCCGTGACGCAAGGCGGCATCGGCCAGGTTCTTGATGCACCGCTTCCGGACGAAGAGACGCCGAGTGTTGAAGAACAGGCGCGGGACTGGAGTGTTGCTCTCAACCAGGCAGTCACCCTCTCGAAGCAAGCCGGCAAGTCTCCAACGGGCCTTGCACGAGTTCTCGAAGGCGCGGCGGAGGCAGCGGTCGATTGGCGGGAATTGCTGCCCAGGCTCTGGTCGGACACCATCCCGACCGATTCGAACTGGTTGCGGCCGAACCGGCGTCATATTTGGGCCGGACTCTATCTGCCCGGGGTTGTGCAAGAGGGCGTCGGGGAGATCGCGATTGCTGTCGATTGCTCCGGTTCGGTCAATGCCTGGCAGTTACGGCTATTTAAGGTAGAGATACGGTCGATCCTCGAAGGCCAGAGGCCTCAGCGCGTGCCTGTCCTCTACTTCGACAAAGAGGCGCATAAAGTCGAGACCTGCGAAGCCGGGCAGCCCGTCAATCTCAATCCAATTGGTGGCGGAGGGACAGACTTCGGCCCGTGCTTCGATTGGCTGGAGGAGCAGGGGATTCGGCCGCAGACTCTGGTCTTTCTGACCGATCTCTGCGGTACGTTCCCCGAAACTGATCCAGGGTATCCGGCGCTCTGGGCGTCCACCGAGTGGCGGTGGGCTCCATTTGGCAGTGTCATTCCCATGCACGCTGACGGAGGGGGGCAGGCCGGCTTTGCCACGGCCGGCCTGTCCGTCGGCGCACACAGTGTGACTGTCGCCTACGCCAACGGAACCAATTACTCAACAGCATCGCAGAGTGTGACTATCACCATTGCGCCATAGGATGAAGAGGACACTCAACCGGCCAATCTTGGAGAGCTTTGGCAAGGCAACTGCTCGCTCATGGAGAACATAGGTCCCCGGCAAGCGTGCAACTGCCGTTTGGCCAGACAGGATGTAAAGGAACAGTCACGGCAGAGATCGGCCGGATCACCCCGGAAAAACGTTAGGTTCCTATCGTTCTTGAGGACGATCTGGTATTGGAGGCAATTCCTTGACCTGTTGTTGTTAGTCAAGAGTTATGCGTAGAATTGTCAAACAAGCTTTTTCCAATCTCTGAGCACAAGGCTAACAGAAGGCTCGCCCTCTGGTAACCAAGACCCCGCGCAATGATCGCAAGACGGTGCCGGCAGCCGAATTCTTTCCGGTCTGTCAAAGAACTCGCGGGCCGCACTGAGCTTCGTCCAAGGCTTGACAGGTCCTCGGATCCTGGCGCGGCAGGTTACTTTCGCTACTATCGAATTCTTGCTCGACCCGTTTACCATTCCTACTAAGTTATGATTGTTGTACTAAAGTCAAACCAGAGTTTACCGTGGTCTCTTGAGCCCCGGGTCGGGGCACTGCTCGCCTTGGTTGCGCGAACTCGAACGTATTGAGTTGGGGGTAGGTCAACTCGATTCCGCATTAAGCAAGCGAGGAATAAGTGCGAAGACTAGTTTTGGGAAGATACATCTGGGCTGTAAATGTTCTCTTTGCAGTATTCATTTCGATTGTGATGATCGCAAACACAGGGTGCGCCAAGTTCACCTGGAGAACATCCTCCGCGCCCCTGCCCACAGTCGCTAGCTTTCAACCTGCATCCGGCCCTGTCGGCACTTCAGTGATCGTTACTGGTACCAATCTGACCGGTGCAACGCTGGTGGCTTTCAACGGCTCCGCTGCTACCCCTTTTACCGTCAATAGCGCGACCCAGGTCACAGCGACCGTGCCGAGCGGCGCGACTAGCGGCAAGATCTCCGTCACAACGCCAGGTGGGACTGCCACGTCGACCGGCGACTTCACCGTGACCGCAACCGTGGTCCCGCCAACGGTGGCGAGTTTTTCTCCAACCTCCGGAGCCATAGGAACCACCGTCACGATCACTGGAACAAACCTGACCGGCGCAACCGCAGTCGCGTTCAATGGAACAACCGCCACGTTCGCAGTCAACAGCGTGACTCAGATCACCGCAAACGTACCAAGCGGCGCGACTAGCGGCAAGATCTCCGTCACAACACCGGGTGGGGTTGCCACGTCGACCGGCGACTTCACCGTGACCGCAACCGTGGCCCCGCCAACGGTAACGAGTTTTTCTCCAACCTCCGGAGCCATAGGAACCACCGTCACGATCACTGGAACAAACCTGACCGGCGCAACCGCAGTCGCGTTCAATGGAACAACCGCCACGTTCGTAGTCAACAGCGCCACTCAGATCACCGCGACTGTACCGAGCAGCGCGACCACCGGCAAAATCTCTGTCACGACACCAGGGGGAGTTGCTACGTCAGCCAGCAACTTCACGGTAACTGCCGCCGTTGCGATCGCGATTTCGCCCACCAATGTGACATTGCAGCCGAACGGACCCCAGCAGTTCACAGCAACCGTCACCGGTAGCAGCAACACAGCCGTCACCTGGACGGCCACCGGCGGCACCATCTCTTCTTCAGGTCTCTATGTCGCAGCATCCACCACCGGAAACTTCGCCGTCACTGCCACAGCAGCAGCAGATACCAGCAAGACCGCAACGGCCTCGGTGACCATCGCCACCGGCACTACCGGGCTTCCACCGATTCCCCGCATGAGCGATGGCCCGTATGTAGTGATTCAGAGTCCCGCCTCGGGCATGCACTTCTTCGCCCCCGGAACCATCCG
The DNA here is from genome assembly GCA_049590315.1 of Occallatibacter sp. Lineage (GTDB taxonomy): Bacteria > Acidobacteriota > Terriglobia > Terriglobales > Acidobacteriaceae > Telmatobacter. The sequence goes on from JBAWCO010000858.1 coordinate 3,630, forward strand.
GATCTATGCCGATCCCTTCGATCCCAACGCCGCGGATCCCGATACCATAACCGTCACTTATCTAGTGAACGGCCAGGCGGTGGGAACTTTTACAGGAACGGACGCTCAGAACGGGACCTACCCCTTCACAGTTACTAACCTGGCGGCTGGAACCTATGTCATCACCGGACAGATCACGGCAAGCGGCAAGGTAGTTACCAGCGCGCCCGTCACGGTCTTCGTCGATAACTTGCCCGCTACGTCAGGACAGGTCTACAATCTCGCCGCCAATGCTACTCTGTCCGGATCGCAGACTGCTACTTACTCCGGAACGGCTGCCAATCCATGCTTGATCAACGGAAACGGCTTCCAGATAACTTCCGCAAGCGGCTTCACCGGATCCCTGAATATCAGCAACTGCATCGTGCGCAATCTCGGCACGGCTAACAATCCGTCCATCAATGTTAGTGTCAATGGCTCCGGGTCCATCCAACTCTCCAACAATATCTTCGAGACATTTGGGACCGTATCCGTGGCTACATCCAACCAGGGCCAAATTGTTGTCCGCGGCAACGAGTTCCGGGAAAACACTCTCGTCCCGGTCACCCACTTACCCATCGAATACGGCGGCGAGACTCTGCCCGTCTTCCAGGCCAGCGGCACCTCATCCGCCCAGCAGTACTTCCAAGGCAACAACGTGGGACTCTCCACCGTATATTTCCAGAACACGCAGAACTGGCTGATCGGCGGCAACAGCGATGCCGACAGCAACATCATGATTGGTGTGCGTTGCGGCTTCACTGTGGATGGATCAACGAACATGGTGCTGCGCGGCAACTACAGCCAGCATAACTATCCGCATCGCATGTCGCAGGGCAACAACTTCCAATTGGATGGCGATGGTTTCCTGGTGGAGCACAATATCATCCGCAGCTCCTCATGGCCGGTTCGTGGTATGGGCGGGGAACTCCGCTACAACCTCATTGATGCCAGCGGCAATTCCGACGAAATCATCGGCGGCCCAATGAGCAACGTCAACATCCATCACAACGTGATTGACTTCACCGTCAGCCAGACCCTCTACAGCCCCGGCACAGGACTCTACCTGCTCTATAGCGTCGATGGCGTGCAGTTCCACAACAACACAATGGATGGCGGTGGAACTTATATGGACTTCGCTGGAAGTCCGGTCTCAGCCACTAGCGGCGCGTTTATCGGCAGCCTGCGAAACAACGTCTTCTATAACTTCGCCGCCAGTGCCGGAGCGCCCATCCTTACTGGTGCGCAAGGTGAGTCCACCACGCCACCTCCAGCACGCCTCCGCTACTCTGACTACAACGACTTCTACAATCCCGACGCACCCAATCAAACCAACTACGGCCTCTCTGTGGTCGGACTGACGGCGGGCTCGGCCGGCTACGGAATGCACGACCTGGGCGGGGTCAGTGGTCATGTGAACCCAAAGTTTACCCAGTCCACGGTGC
>JBAWCO010000859.1:0-4087 GCA_049590315.1 Occallatibacter sp.
GTTCCGAATTAAGCATAAGGGTTGTGCGGAATTAACCTGCGTTTCTGTGAAAGCGGCACAAACGGAACGGGGAACGGGCGCAAAACGCTGAGTACACGTGATTTTTCCGCGTTGTTGCCCACCGTAGCGTGGGGGGCAGGATCAGGAAATGGGACCAGCGTTTTTTGATTTGGCGACTTGGTCTTTCATACTACGTATCGACCAGCAGGCTGCGGAAAAACTCGCAAATTCTGCTGTGAGTGGCGAAGAACGTCCCTCCGTGGCTAAAGCCAGCGTTGTTCTGTTGGCTTTATGCGGGGGTTGAAACCCCCGCCTCCCTCCGACTCGAGTTTTTCCGCAGCCTGCTCGTCCTTGTTCCCTGATCCTCCGGTCTCTGCTACTGAAGGATCGGAATGCCCGCAATGCGCTTCTGCCACTCGGCCGGGCCGGTCTGGTGTACGCTCGTGCCCTTCGAGTCCACCGCTACGGTCACCGGCATATCCCGCACCTGAAACTCGTAGATTCCTTCCATGCCGAGGTCTTCGAAAGCCAATTGGCGCGCGCCAATTATGGCCTTCGATACCAGGTAGGCCGCGCCGCCCACGGCCATCAAATAGACTGAGCCGAATTCGCGGATGGCATCAATGGCGACCGGGCCGCGCTCGGCCTTGCCGATCATGCCGAGCAGGCCGGTCTCGGCGAGCATCTGCCGCGTAAACTTGTCCATGCGCGTGGCGGTGGTGGGGCCAGCGGGGCCAATGACCTCTTCGCGCACCGGGTCCACCGGACCAACGTAATAAATGAAGCGGCCTTTGAAGTCGACGGGCAGCTTTTCGCCGCGACTCAGCATGTCCGTCATCCGTTTGTGTGCAGCATCGCGTCCGGTCAGCAGCTTGCCCGTCAGCAGCAGAACTTCTCCTGGCTTCCATGTGGCGGCTTCGGCGCGGGTCACGGTGTCAAGGTTCACCCTCCTAGCTCCCGACACGTCATAAGTCAGCTTCGGCCAATCTTCCAAACTTGGCGGATCAAGATACACCGGCCCCGACCCATCCAGCACAATGTGCGCATGTCGGGTCGCCGCGCAGTTGGGGATCATCGCTACCGGCAAATTCGCCGCGTGCGCCGGAGTGTCCAGCACCTTCACATCCAGAACTGTGGTCAGCCCGCCCAGTCCCTGCGCGCCAATCCCCAGCCGGTTCACCTTGTCATAGAGTTCAACGCGCATCTTTTCGGCGGTAGTTTTTGGCCCACGCGCAATCAGGTCCTGTATGTCGATCGGATCCATGAGCGCCGTCTTTGCCAGCAGCATCGCCTTTTCCGCCGTGCCGCCAATGCCGATCCCCAGCATCCCCGGCGGACACCATCCTGCGCCCATCGTTGGCACCGTCTTCAGTACCCACTCCACCACCGAGTCAGAAGGGTTCAGCATGGCGAACTTGCTCTTCGCCTCAGACCCGCCGCCCTTGGCCGCTACAGTGATCTCAACCGTGGCCCCCTGCACCAGCTCCACATTCACAACCGCCGGCGTGTTGTCTTTCGTGTTCACTCGCTTACCCGCCGGGTCAGCCTGCAAGCTCGCGCGCAGCTTGTTATCCGGGTCCATATAAGCCCGCCGCACGCCCTCGTCCACCATCTCCTGCAGGTCCATGGCCTTCTCGCCGGGCGCAGGTTCGAAGCGCACGCCCATGCCCACCTTCACAAAAGCGTTCACGATCCCCGTGTCCTGGCAGATCGGCCGATGCCCCTCGGCGCACATGCGGCTATTGATCAGAATCTGCGCAATCGCATCCTTCGCAGCATGCGATTCCTCGCGCTCGTATGCCTTGGCCAGGCTGGTGATGTAGTCCACCGGGTGGTAGTAGCTGATGTACTGCAGCGCGCCCGCAACACTTGCAATGAAATCTTCCTGCCGAACGACAGTCATGGAGACTCCCTCTGAAGTCTCTAGGGTAATGGATGCGAGGGAATGTGCGCTATGCATGCGGGCTTTCGAGTTTCCGGATTGGCGGTGACACACCCTGAGCCGCGCCTAAGCCAAGGAAGACGTTCGAGAAGCCGACATTTCAGGACTGATCTGTCAGGGAGATCTGGAGTTTCAAGCCCCTGTCCCCAACAGCGAGGGACCGGGGGCGCCCTCAGCGTGGAGGGGAGATCAGACGGGACCGGGGCCACCCATGTATCCGGGTGTGTTCCGGCTCACGCTTTAGGAAATCTTGATGCCATCCGCGGCGAGTTTGGACAGGAACATCACGCCATATTCGATCACCATGTTTCGTAGTAGGCGCGCATATTCCCGATCTGCCGTAAGGGGGTGGACGGCAGTATCGCTCATCAGTGTGTAGAGCGATGTGATGAAGGCTTCATGCGGTTGGATAAAGATGCCCTTGTTACGAAGATAGGCAATCCATTCACCCCACTTCTTGCCTCCGTTTTCTGCCGCTGGAGTGGCGATGGCATTGGCTGAATCGCGATGCAAGATTTCGAGAAAACTACGGAGGTGACCAAAGCAGCTCTTCAATTCGAATGCTGTGGCGTCGTCACGGTATTGCTTTTCCGCTTCCTCAAGAGCTTCTTTCAATTCCTTGCGGAAACCAAGCGTATCGAGAAACGCAATCACCTTGACTTTGTCGGCTTCCACTTCCGGGTTCCGCGTCTTCTGGAGGTGGCCTTTTGTGTAAAAAAAGAGGGCTTGGTTTGTTTCCTGAAAAAGATCATCAATGATCCGTACTATCTCGTTGCCCTGCTTCTGGCGTCCCGGTTTGAAGTGCGGGTTTTGTATCTTCTTGCCGGTTGCCGGGCCACGCGTTTGCCACGTTTGTAGTTCAGCCATTGCGCGGATGGGGGCCAGCCATTGCTGAATTTGTTTTAGCTCCCCTCTGCTGAACAGATCGAAGTTCACACTGATCGTTTCTTCGAGCTGCATCAGCAACAGGACGAGACCATTCGTGGGTTTCGTGATCCTCAAGATCGCATCAAACAGTTCGGTCAAATGCCCAGTGCGAATGCAGAATTCGGCTATCAACGGAACGTCCGAAATAGTCAGGAGGAACGTCGGGAAATGAGTTTCGCTTCCGACTTTTGTTAAATGGCCGCCAGCACTTACGAATGACAACATCTCGCTGAAGAATAATTCGCGATCCTTAGTTTCAACTTCACCGAGCAGGCGCAGCATCAGGTCGTAGTTGGTTCCACCGAATTCGTAGAGATCGGCGTATTCCTGAACGCGGCGTGGATGTTTTTGTCTCTCCTGGACAAGATTGATGCCAGCGGCTGCAGGCTGTGCAGCGGTAACCATGGCGAGAAGGGGTGACTCGCCCTTCTTAGTAACCGGCCATTCCACCTTTTGCTTATATCGACTAGTTGGCCGCACGCGCTCTTCGAACAGAATGCGCGACATGGCCTCCACAGCTTCTCCGAATTCCATACTCGGAAGAATAGCACCGGGCTTAACGGCAGCCGCGAGATGGAAGAATACGCGACTAACGTCAATCAGTCATGGTTCTGATCCGGGGTGTACGTCAGGGTCCGGTGGCCCGGGCCTTAGGAGGCAAATTCACCAAAGACAATTGGGTGCCCCAAGTCTGGATTTTCAGACCTGGGTTTGAACGATCCCCAACCAGCCATCGTTAACTCCCGATAAACGCCGCAGGATCCGGGAATCTGGCCTATGCCAGGCCTGTCGTCTACTCGGAAATTGCACCACTACGGAGCCTCCTGCATGCGGCGATGATAGCGCCGGGCCTACGCTGGCCTCAAATCCGTATGCCCGAAGTCGTCGCCCTTCCAGAGCATCGGTTCCCGCTTCTCCCGCGCCAGCGCGTAGCTGAAGCAATCGCCAAAATTCAGCCCCGCCGGATGCCCGCTGCCTTTGCCGTAATCGCGGTAAGCCTCCCACGCAATCTTCGCCTGTGCCGCGGTTACCGGCTCGATTTGGAGCCCAGGGTTTTCGAGAATTTCTTCCAACCTGGCCATGAGAATCGGATCCCTGTACCGGCCTATAACGATCCTAGATTCGAGATAAGATGCTGCAGAGACACGTACAAACTTTGCTGCTTCAATCGTCTCGGAAAACGCTTCAGATTCCGGTTCGTTTTTGAGAATTGCAATC
>JBAWCO010000860.1:0-10265 GCA_049590315.1 Occallatibacter sp.
TTATAAACGGGAACAACAACGGACAAGCACCGGTCTTGCATAAGCTGTTCTCCGTTCACTCAACCAACGTAACAATCCGGGCTTGGACTCAACCCGTGCGGCTTCCAATGCAGCTATTCAATGGGGAATTATATATGTGAGTGCCTGCGACCCTTCGTCTTCGCGTTCCTTCGCCATCGCGGCATCGTGCCCTCATGTATGATCGTAGATTCCGATTGCCAGCAGTGCCGTAAACACCGTTTCCCATGCGGAAACCAGAGGGGCTGAAGATGACAAAAGCGCGTCTCGACGGGCTGTATCTGGTGCTGCTGGGGAGCCTCGTCTTCATCCTGCTCGGGGTCGTCATGGAAAACGCCGCGTCCTCTCCGTTGGCCGACTTCAGAGGCCTCTACTACCCCACCCAATGTCTCCTTCAACACTGCGATCCGTATTCGCAAACCGACGTAATGCGCATCTATCGCGCAGAGGGCGGAGACCATCCGTCAGACACTGACAAGGTCCGTCAGATCGCCACCCAGAGCGTCTACCTGCCGACCGTTTTCTCTGAGACCCTTCCCTTCGCGATCTTGCCCTGGAGCATTGCTCACATCCTGTGGATCGTTCTCACCATCGCAAGCCTGATACTCGCCTCGCTTCTCGCCTGGAGTCTCGCAGCGGACTTTACCCCGGTCCTCTCCGGCGCCTTGATCGGCTTCCTTCTTGCCAACAGCGAAGTGCTTCTCATTACGGGGAACGCAGCCGGCGTTGTGGTCAGTCTTTGCGTCATCGCTGTCTGGTGCTTTGTCAGGAACCGCTTCGCCTTCGCCGGCGTCCTCTGCCTTGCAATCAGCCTTGCGGTCAAGCCTCACGATACTGGCCTGGTCTGGCTCTATTTCCTCTTTGCCGGTGGAGTCTACATGAAGCGCGCACTCCAGACGTTACTCGCCACTATCGTTATCAGCCTACCGGGCTTGGTGTGGGCATGGCGCCTGTCTCCCCACATGATGCAGGAGTTCAACTCGAATCTTCTTGCGTTCTCTGTGCACGGCGGCACCAACGATCCCGGCCTTGCATCCGGCGGAGCGCACGGCCTGGGCACGGTGGTCAGTCTGCAAGCTATCTTCAGCGTCTTCCGTGACGATCCCCAGTTCTACAATCCCGCCAGCTACCTGGTTTTTGGCCTGCTACTGCTCGTCTGGATTTTTGTCACTCTGCGCTCGCGCTCCACACCCGCCAATCTCTGGCTTGCGCTTGCCTCCATCACGGCTCTCTCAATGCTCCCCGTCTACCACCGGCAATATGACACCAAGCTGCTGCTGCTCACCGTTCCTGCATGCGCCATGCTCTTTGTCGAGCGACGCTCGGTCGGCTGGCTTGCGCTGATCATCACGACTGCTGGCTTTGTGATAAATGCAGATATTCCCTGGGTCATCTTCCTTGCGCTTATCAAAGCCTTTCATGCACCCACCACCGGGTTTGCCGGAGAGATCCTGATTGGCGTGCAGGTCTTCTCTGCGCCCCTCATTCTCCTGGTCATGGGCATCTTCTATTTGTGGGTCTATGCGAGGCGCTTCGCGACGCATGCCGCTCCCCCTTCGATCGAGAGCGATCGGAGTGCCTGAGATCACGGCTCCGCAGCAGCGTTCAATTACAATCGACACTATGAGTTTTCCTGAAATACGGATGCGCCGTCTGCGCCGGAACGAGTCGCTCCGAGCCCTTGTGCGCGAAACCACACTTGAGCCCGGCGACCTGATTTACCCACTCTTTCTCTGCCCCGGCCAGGGTGTCCGCCGCGCCATCGGCTCCATGCCAGGCGTCTTCAATCTCTCGATCGATGAAGCCGTACGTGAAGCGGAAGAAGCCGCGAGCCTCGGCATCGGCGGTCTGCTCCTCTTCGGCCTGCCCGAATCCAAAGACGAACAAGCCTCCGGCGCCTATGACGAAAACGGCATCGTGCAACAAGGACTGCGCGCTCTCAAGCAATCGCAATCGGCAAAGAAACTCGTTCTCATCGCCGATGTCTGCCTCTGCGAGTACACCAGTCACGGCCACTGCGGCATTGTGACCGAAACCCGCGACGGCTTCGATGTCGAAAACGACTCGTCTCTTGGTCTTCTTGCAAAGACTGCCGTCTCGCTTGCCCAAGCCGGAGCGGACGTTGTTGCTCCCAGCGACATGATGGACGGCCGCGTTGCCGCCATTCGTCGCGCTCTCGACAACAAACAACTCGCGGACACACCGATCCTCAGTTACGCTTCGAAGTTCGCGTCCGCGTTCTACGGCCCGTTCCGCGAAGCCGCCGATTCCGCTCCGCAATTCGGTGACCGCAAGACCTATCAGATGGATGGCGCAAACATCCGTGAAGCGATGCGTGAAATCGACCTCGACATGCAAGAAGGCGCCGACATGATTCTCATGAAGCCCGCCATGCCTTATCTCGATGTCATCCGCGCAGCGCGCGAGCGTGTCGATGTTCCCATCGGCGCCTATCAGGTCTCCGGCGAATACTCCATGCTGCAGGCCGCTTTTGAAAAGGGCTGGCTCGATCGCAACCGCGCCATCCTCGAATCTCTTCTAGGCATTCGCCGCGCCGGCGCAGGCTTCATCGCCACTTACTTCGCCAAAGACGCGGCCAAGCTGCTGGGATAGCGGAATGTCGATGTCTGATCGGACTTAATCTGTCTTTTCAGGCAAAGGCGGGAAGCAACCACGTCTGTGCGAGCCTCCCGCGAGCGTCTGCCCCACCGCAGGTGGCGTCTTAAGGTTTCCATAACTTTTCTTCCAAATCCACGCAACTATGTTCACCTCAATGTGTTTCCTCAGTTGAAGCCTGGTAGTTACTCCAAGTGCTCCTCGTGTTGAAGCGAGTACTCTTCCGGGCCGTGACATAAGTATTCCAAAAAATGAATTCCGCGCGAACGCGCACTGGGCACCTCACTGTTGCCTTTTCGCTAAGATCGCGCTGAGATCGTGTCGGACTAGTGATGAGAACGTGCGGGTCATCTCCCGCATCGTTTTCATGCGCCTTCGCGCTCTTGGCCAAATTCCCTGTGGAGAGACCGGCACATAGGCCGGCTCGACGTTCGCATGTCACAAAACGGAAAAGCGACATCAATTCAGAGAGGATGAACTTGTTATGGATTCCAGGACACAGCTCAGATTTTTGCCGTTAGTATTTGCTTCGCTGGCAGCCGCCGCATTGGTGGCAACAGGCTGCTCCAGCGGAAGCAATTTGTCAAACATCACCAACCCGGCCGCACAGACGGGCTCTTCGTTCGTCGTCGGCACTGATGCACCCATGGCGAGTGTCGTTTCATTCGCTGTGCAGATTCAGAGTGTCAACGCAATCAATGCAAGTGGAACCAGCGTTCCACTCATCAGCGGCACGCCCACCGTCGACTTTGCTCGCTTCAACGGATTGCAGACACTGCTCGACATGAACGATATCCCGGCGGACACGTATACAAGCATCCAGATCACACTCGGCGCAGCCAACATCGGATACCTGAACACTACAGCGGGCGCTGCTCCTACCATCACGACTGAACCCGCAATCTATCCGCAATCGGCAAGCACGTTTACAGTTACCAAAACTCTCGCCACGCCGCTCGTGATTACGCAGTCTGGCACACCGGTCGGCATCCACATGGACTTCGATCTCCGCAAGTCCATCGGAGTTGATTCAACTGGCGCAATCACTGGCGATGTCACTCCTACTTTCAACATCAACACGGTCGCCAACTCTGATCCTGGCGCCTATATCGACGAGTTCGTTGCAGCCGTTGTTACTGTAAGCACCACTGGCCAATCCTTCACCATCCAGGGACCTCATGGCCGCCAGTTCACAGTCAACGTCACCGGCCAAACAGAGTGGGAGAACAACGACAGCATCAGCAGTCTCTCGTCGAGCAGCATCGTCGAAATCTCCGGTGACCTCGACAGGGCCGACGCAACCATCGACGCGGATGATATAGCGATCCTTTCGCAGAACGGCTTCTACGCGAGCGGCCAGATCACCTACGTCACGCCTTCCAGCGGACCAGCAACCAGCTTCGACCTCTATGTGCGCGGCCTGTTGCCCACCACCACCGGCCTCTCTCTCGGCCAAATTGCGCAGGTGGATCTCAGCGGAAATGAGAACTACTTCATCTACTGGTGGCACAATCCGCTCACCCAATTCCTCTTCAACTCCAGCCAACTGTTGCCTGGCCAGCACGTCTCAATCGGCGGACCGGCCACAGGTGCTGCCAATGCGAATGACGTCACTGTGAAACGCGTCGTCCTGCGTCACTGGGGCTTCAATGGCACAGTCGTTCCCGGCAGCCAGAACTCTGCTAACGGCACCTTCCAGATGAAGATCAACGGCTTTGCTGGATTGCTCGTGCCGCAGACCGTCACCGTTTACACCATACCCGGAACCAAATGGCGCGACGGCCTCGCTGACATGGCGAACATCGCGGACGGAGCTAACGTCCGCGTCGTCGGCCTGCTCCTCAAAGCCCCGGGTTCAGGAAACACCGTTCTCCTGGGCCACTACATCGACGCTCTCAACTAACCCGAACGCCTCCAATTTGGCCGGAGTTGCCCAGGCAGCTCCGGCCTTTTTTTACGCACTGCAAACAATCGCGAGTGTCTGCCGCACCACTGTTGGCATTAATCACTTTGCGTTCCCGCCCGCGTGTGCTCTTCTAAAAGCACCCGCCTATGCTCAAGCGCATCGAAACCTATTTTGAATTCGCCCGCCTGGGAACCAACTGGCGTACGGAAATCCTCGCCGGCGTCACTACCTTCCTGACCATGGCGTACATTGTCCTGGTCAATCCGGCCATCTTGTCAGCGGCCGGCATGCCTCTCGCCGCCGTCACTGCTGCCACCTGCCTGTCCGCGGCCTTCGGCTCCATTTTGATGGGAGTGGTGGCGCGCTATCCCATCGCCCTCGCTCCCGGCATGGGCCTCAACGCCTACTTCACCTACACCGTGTGCATCAAGATGCACATCCCCTGGCAGACCGCCCTCGGCGCAGTCTTTCTTTCCGGCATCATCTTTCTCGCCCTCACCGCCGCCGGCATTCGCCAGATGATTCTTCGCTCCATCCCGCACGAACTCTACGCCGCCGTCGCCAGTGGCATCGGCCTCTTCATCGCCTTCATCGGCTTTCGCAACGCTGGCCTCGTCGTGGGCGATCCGGCCACGCTCGTCGGCCTCGGCAACATCCGCAACCCCACTCCGGCTCTCGCGTTTTTCGGCCTCATTCTCATGGTCGCGCTCGAAGTCAAAAAAGTCCGCGGCTCCATCCTCATCGGCGTTCTTACAGTCACGGGAATCGCCTGGGCCCTGGGCCTCGTCCACTGGACACCAGCTCCCGGCGGCTTCGATGCCCTTGCTGCAACCGCATTCAAGCTCGACATCCGCGGCGCACTCAACAAAGGCCTGCTCGAAATCGTCTTCGTCTTCTTCTTCGTAGATCTCTTCGACAACCTCGGCACCCTCGTCGCCGTCACCAAGCGCGCCGGCCTCATCTCCGCCGACCACTCCATTCCCCGTCTTGATCGCATTCTCCTCGCCGACGCAACCGCCACAGTCTTTGGCTCGCTCACCGGAACCTCCACCGTCACCAGTTATGTTGAATCCACAGCGGGCGTTGCTGCTGGAGGCCGCAGCGGCATCACCGCCATCGTCACCGGTCTGCTGTTTCTTGGAGCCATCGGCGCAGCTCCTTTCGTCGGCATCGTTCCCACCGCGGCCACAGCGCCCGCGCTCATCCTCGTCGGCTCGCTTATGGTCGCCACCATCACTGAAATCCGATGGACAGACCCTCTCGTCGCCGTTCCTTCATTCCTCACCTTGATCCTGATCCCGCTCACCTACTCCATCGCCAACGGCCTCGGCTTCGGCATCATCTCCTGGGCCGTCATCCATCTCGCCACCGGAAAGTTCAGCAGGAAAGACTGGCTGCTCTACATCCTCGCCATCCTCTTCCTGGCCCGCTTCATCTACCTCGGCGCAAGTTAGCGGTTTCCCCGGAGTGCCCTTTTAGTCCATCCTTTAGAAATGCGCTTTCTCAAGTTGCACCGCGCCCTTCTCGCTTTGATGCTGCTGATTTCGGTCGTCGCGCAATCCCACGCGGCAGACACCTATCAGGTCGTCCACACCTATCCTCACGACGCGCAAGCCTTCACACAGGGACTCATCTATCTGGACGGCCATCTTTACGAGAGCACTGGCCTTGAGGGCCACTCCTCCCTGCGCATGGAAGACCTGGAAACGGGCCGCATTCTCCAGTTCCAGGATGTCCCAAAGTACTTCGCAGAAGGCCTCACTAACTGGGGAAGCACCCTCATTCAGCTCACCTGGCAAGGTCATCTCGCCCTGGTCTACGACAGATTCAGTTTCCATCTCCTGCACACGCTTCCCTACGCCGGTGAAGGTTGGGGCCTCACGCAGGATGGCAAAAGCCTTATCCTCTCCGACGGTTCAGCCACCCTGCAATTCCTTGATCCCACGACCTTCCATGTCATGCGCCGCATCACCGTCAAAAATCACGGCAAGCCGATTGATCAACTAAACGAACTCGAATACATCCATGGCCAGATCTACGCCAACATCTGGCACACCGACCGCATCGCACGCATCTCGCCCGCCAGTGGCAAAGTCCTCGGCTTCATCGACCTCAAAGGCCTGCTTCCTGCCGCGGAACGCACGGATCCCGAAGCTGTCCTCAACGGCATCGCATACGACCCGGCGCACGACCGCCTCTTCGTCACCGGCAAGCTCTGGCCAAAACTTTTCGAGATCAAAATCATTCCTGAATCGCGCCATTAGACCGATACCGCCTGTCATCCTGCGAATCGCCAGTAGTAACCTAATTGCAGCGGGCAGGCCGGGTGCCCCAAGTCTAGCTCTTGGGTAAAAACATATTTGACACACAAATTCTTTCGCGCCGCGAATCTCATCGCGGTTTTCGGAATTTAGTTTGTCTTGCCACTGACGCTCCGTCCGACATGAGCGAGGTATTTCAAGAAATCCTTCCCGTTAAAAGACAGTTCGACCATTTGACTTGGATATTTCGCAATTAACATGCGGGATTGCATGTAATCCATCCATTGTTCAAATGAATAGTTTTCGTATGTTTTTGGAAAATGAGCAACCGCATTGTCATAGTGTTTCTTCAAATCCGCAATGGGAATTAAGCCGCGAGAGTTCAGTTCCGTCAAGGCCGTCAGTTGGCTACCAAAGATCGTGAACCAAGTCACGTCGTGCTGATATGCAACAGCGCCAACGCCGATGAATCGAGCATAAAACGCCTCCTTTTCGTTTGGAGAGTTTTGCTGGGCGATGATCTTTATATTTTTTTCTACCTCTGCCGTTATAGGGCTGTAGTGCGCGAGGGCAAAAAACTGCCTTGCATTGAATTCCACGTTTGGGTTTTGTCCTAACAACGCCGATAGGGTCGGGATTCCGGGGGTTACTCCGGATGTTTGCAATTGCAACTGAGGCGGTTTTTTCCCTCTGCCGAGCAACCACACTACTCCCGCAACGGCGAGAAGGATCAAGGGAACATAGTGCCAGTCACCCTGAAGTCTTGGAAGAGGTATATTCGCTGACACGCTGCCAGCGGCCTGCTGCCATGCCTCTATAAGAGCCGCAATGATTATGCATCCCAAAGTCACAACGGTGGACCATTGTTTCTTAAACCAATCCATTTTATTGCACCTCGCTGACGCTTGAAATATATCCCAAACGACTGAAATAGGGGTTACCCCGAGCCTATTAGTGCCTCAAGTGTGTTTTTGCCTGTCTATGGACCTGGGAAACTACAAGTCTCGCATTCCGGCAGTTTCACAAAACAACCTTGTACCCCGCGCCCTGCTCAAATCGGGGACCGCCGTCACATTTCGCCGCTCTCCCCCGCGCGTATACTCCCTCTCAAGGCAAGCCACGCCATGGACCCATCCGAGTATTCGTCGCCGAATCTTCTGCAGAACGCTGCTATCCTCACCATCATTCTCGCGTTCGTCGGCTACCTGACAACGTTCCTCAGCGCCCGAATGTTAGCCCGGCGCAAAGACAAGCTCGACCTGGTCAACAAGCGTCTCAATGAGTTCTACGGCCCGCTCTACGTTGCCTCGCAGGCAGGCAACATCGCTTACCTGTCGCTGCTCAAGAAGCAAGGCAAAACCCAGTGCCATCCCATCCGCGACGAGGAACTGACCGAGTGGGTCCTATGGATGACCACCATTTTCATGCCCCTCAACGATGTCCGCGAGAAGATCATCATTGAGAAGGCCTACCTCATCGTCGAGGAGCAAATGCCCCATTGCCTGCTCGACTTCGTCACCCACGTCGTCGGCTACAAGGCTCTTCTTTCCAAGTGGGCTCAGAACGACTACTCCGAGCGCCGCTCCACCATCGGCTGGCCGCCCGAGTTCGACGGCTACGTAGAGCGCTCATACCATGCGCTCAAAGCCGAGCAGACGCGCCTGCTGCAGAGCGCAACCCAGCGGCTCTATCACCGTCTGAAGAACAGCCGCCGGCCATAGCCGCGCCGGGCCTCAAGCCTCATTCGTCGCCGCATTCAGCGAAGTCACCTGCGCCACTGCCTTGACCAAACCCGCCTGGTAAGGCCGCGTGCTCTTGTTCTGAACCGGCGAATAGATATGCTCAATACTCTCCACCCGAAACGCCCCCGGAAAGAATTTTGCGCCCTCGCTCACGCCATGCCCCGGCAGCAAAACGATATCTCCCGGCTTGGGAAGTGTGTGCAGCGTGTCCAGCGGCACCAGGTTCACACATTCGCCTTCCACAGACACAAACTCCAGGCAGTTCATCTCGTGCAGGGCTCCCTCGCGCGCTGCCCTCGCTTCCTGCCTCGCCTTCCACGATTGGTAGTACGCAGCAAACACCGTCGGCATTCCAATCACAAACCAGGTGAGGGTCGCCAGAAATGTTCCCAAAGGTGCAATGTGAATCCAATATTCAAACATACGTTTCCCTCTCCCAATCAAATTCGCTCAGGCAGAAATACCACATTACTACGTCAGCCTCGTCAAACTCTCTGCATCACAAAAAGCAAAAGCCCCGGCGATAGCCGAGGCTTTTGCTTTTCAACTAATGACTGATCAATGACGAATGAAAACTGTCATCTGTAACCCGTCATCTGCCGCTAGTACCGGTAGTTATCCGCCTTGTAAGGTCCTTCCACCGGCACGCCCAGATACTCCGCCTGCTTCGCAGAAAGCGTAGTCAGCTTCACGCCGATCTTTTCGAGATGCAGCCGCGCTACTTCCTCGTCCAGCTTCTTTGGCAGCACGTACACGCCGATCTTGTAGCTGTCTTTCTTGGCCCACAGATCAAGCTGCGCCAGCGTCTGGTTGGCAAAGCTGTTGCTCATCACAAAGCTCGGATGCCCAGTCGCACAACCCAGATTCACCAGCCGTCCTTCTGCCAACACAAAAATGCCGTGCCCGTCCGGGAAAGTGTAGAAGTCCACTTGGGGCTTGATGTTCAGCTTGGTCACGCCCTTCTCTTCGTTCAGCCGATCCATCTGGATCTCGTTGTCGAAGTGCCCGATGTTGCAGACAATCGCCTGGTCCTTCATCTTTTTCATGTGGTCTAGAGTGATAATGTCCACGTTGCCCGTAGTGGTCACGTAGATATCGCCGCGTCCCAGCGTGTCTTCAATCGTCGTAACTTCAAAGCCTTCCATCGCCGCCTGCAGCGCATTGATCGGATCGATCTCGGTGACAATGCAACGTGCGCCCATGCCGCGCAGTGAGTGCGCGCAGCCCTTGCCCACATCGCCGTAGCCGCAGATGACCGCAACCTTGCCCGCAACCATCACGTCCGTCGCGCGCTTAATTCCATCTGCCAAAGATTCGCGGCAGCCGTACAGGTTGTCGAACTTGCTCTTGGTCACGGAATCATTCACGTTGATCGCCGGCACCAGCAGCTTGCCCTGCTCCATCATCTTGTAGAGCCGGTGCACGCCCGTCGTCGTCTCTTCTGACACGCCGCGCCATTCCTTCGCCACCTTGTGCCAGTGCTGCTTGTCTTCCGCGTACACCTTCTTCAGCAGGTCCTTGATCACCTGCTCTTCATGGTTCCCTGAAGGCGTATTGACCCACCCATCCCCATCTTCCAGCTCATAGCCTTTGTGGATCAGCAGCGTCACATCGCCGCCGTCATCCACCACCAATTGCGGCCCCTTGCCGCCCTTGTGATTCAGCGCCTGATACGTGCACCACCAATACTCCTCCAGCGATTCGCCCTTCCAGGCGAACACC
>JBAWCO010000861.1:0-1535 GCA_049590315.1 Occallatibacter sp.
ATTGGAAGCACCGCACCGGGTATATGACGCTATTTTCCGCGACAGCTCTTTGGATGGAAAACCGTTCATGAAAAGCACTGCTGGGGAACGCCTCGCCAAGGCCAGCAATTCGGATGCTTCGGCGCTGTTGGAAGTCTCTCCCACAGCATTACTGTTTGGCTCTTGGCACTCCACCGGGGAAGGTGGCGGAATTGGAGCCAAGTTTGCCCGTTGCCTCGTTTCGGAGATTGTAGCGACAGATGTGCCGGTAGAGGAGCTGGTGGACCAACGGACTGGGGAAATTACGCAACGCACCGCAGGCCGCCGCACCGGAAGCCGCATTGACCCTCTTGGTGTGCTACGCAAGGTGGAAGTTTTCAAAGGCGAGAGCGGGTGGGATGTCACTAAAAATGGAGCAGGCAATAAAGCAAAGCAAGTTCGTCCTTCAGAAATCAACCACGGCAACATTGCTCCCTCGGTGCAAGCTCTCGGTATCACTTGCGATTTTCTCGAACACATGTTCGTGCTGAGTTTTGCCAGTCTGCGTCGTCTGCATTTCGGGTCATCCGAAAAGGACTCTGCTGGACGGGCATTGCTGGCAGCTCTCGGACTCTTAGCTGCCACCGAACAGGATGCAGTTGGCTATGCGCTCCGCTCTCGCTGCGACCTGGTTTGCGAAGGGACATCGCCCCTGGAATTGGTGCATCCAGATGGAAGCACGGCAGAGATAAAGCTTGACCAGTCGGAAGCGCGTAGCCTCTACGCCGAAGCCTTCAATGCAGCCAAGAGTTGCGGTTTCACGCTCAACGAAAAGCCCCTTGAACTCAAGCCGCAACCCAAGCTGGTCGCGATTGTGCGCCAGAGTCAAAGTCTGGCCCTTGCTGGCGAGGGTGGCGAAGCTGAAGAATCGCAGGAATAAGAACGATGACCTTGGTCCTGGAGATCGAATACCTAACTGGCGTCGCTTTCGCAACCCGCGGCCCGGACAGTAAAATTGCCGACTGGCCTCCTCAGCCGGATCGGGTTTTTTCGGCGCTTGTCGCTACATGGGGAGCACGAGGCGAACAAGACAAGGAAGGTGACGCGCTAAAGTGGCTGGAGAAACTGTCCGGACCTCGGATCACTGCGTCTGAAGCGGCCCCTCGTTCGGCACCGGTGAGTTTCGTTCCGCCCAATGACCCAAAGACGAGCCAGTTAGGGGATCGGAGTGTTCTGCCCATTTTTCGAGGCCGTCAGCCACGCCGCTTTCCTGCAGCACGACCGCATGATGCAATCGTCCGGCTGTATTGGAGCGAGATTGAGCCTGATGAAGAGACTTTCGTATCGCTCAGTCAACTTGCCGCCGACACTTCCTATGTTGGTCATTCCGCCAGTCTCACTCGTTGTTGTTTTCTTCGCTCTACAGTACCCCCACCTACAGATGCCCAGCAGCCAACGCGGAGAGTCTATGTCGGGAGGTTCGATGAGCTTTGTAGGGACTATGCACGATTTGTAAAGTCTGGCGGCAAGGTGGGCCGTCCTCAACACGGAGAACAAGTCACACGTAAGTCCAAATC
>JBAWCO010000862.1:0-7841 GCA_049590315.1 Occallatibacter sp.
GGTTACCTTGGTGGGATCGATGACGCCGGCCTTGACCAGGTCCTCGTACTTGCCGGTAGCCGCGTTGTAACCAAAGTGTGCTTCCTTGGACTCAAGGACCTTGGCAACAACCACAGCACCTTCTTCGCCGGCATTGTCGACGATCTGGCGGAGAGGCTCTTCGAGCGAGCGGCGAACAATCTGTGCGCCGATCTTCTCATCGCCTTCCAGGGTCTTGATGAGAGCGTCAACCGCGGGGATAGCGCGCACAAGAGCCACGCCGCCTCCGGGGACGATGCCTTCTTCAACAGCCGCACGGGTTGCGTGCAGCGCATCTTCAACGCGAGCCTTCTTCTCCTTCAGCTCGGTCTCAGTGGCAGCACCCACCTTGATGATGGCCACGCCGCCCACCAGCTTCGCGAGACGCTCCTGGAGCTTCTCCTTGTCGTAGTCTGAGGTGGTCTTCTCGATCTGCGAACGGATTTCCTTCACGCGGCCCTCAATGTCAGAGGACTTGCCGGAGCCGTCGACGATGGTGGTGTTGTCCTTGTCGATGGTGATGCGCTTTGCCTTGCCCAGATCCTCGAGCTTCACGCCTTCAAGTTTAATCCCCAGATCCTCGGTGATGGCCTTGCCGCCGGTGAGGACAGCAATGTCGCCCAGGATTGACTTGCGGCGATCGCCGAAGCCGGGAGCCTTGACGGCAGCCACATTCAAGGTGCCGCGCAGCTTGTTGACGACGAGGGTCGCCAGTGCTTCGCCTTCCACGTCCTCAGCAATGATCAGGAGGGGCTTGCCGCCGCGGGCAACCTGCTCCAACAGGGGCAACAGATCCTTCATCGCGCTGATCTTCTTTTCGTAGATCAGAATGTAAGGCTCTTCGAGAACAACTTCGAGGCGCTCCGCATCGGTAACGAAGTAGGGGCTCAGGTAGCCGCGATCGAACTGCATGCCGTCGACAGTCTCGAGGCCGGTGTGCATGGTCTTGGACTCTTCGATGGTGATGACGCCGTCCTTGCCGACAACCTTGACGGCGTGGGCGATGATGTCACCAATCTCCTGGTCGCCGTTGGCCGAGATGGCGCCCACCTGGGCTACCGAACCCTCGTCAACCGGCTTGGAGAGCTTGCCGAGAGCGCCGCCCTCGGTCCACTTGCCGTCCTTATCGCGAGTGCCGATGATGGTCGTGACGGCCTTGTCGATGCCGCGCTTGAGAGCAGTGGGGTTTGCACCGGCAGCAACAGTCTTCACGCCCTCGCGGAAGATGGACTGCGCAAGAACGGTCGCGGTCGTGGTGCCGTCGCCGGCCACGTCGCTGGTCTTGGAAGCAACTTCACGGACAAGCTGTGCTCCGACGTTTTCCATCGGGTCCTTGAGGTCGATTTCCTTGGCGACGGTTACGCCGTCCTTGGTGATGGTGGGGGAGCCGAATTTCTTCTCGATAACGACATTGCGACCCTTGGGGCCGAGCGTCGCCTTGACGGCATCCGCGAGCGTGTTGACGCCGCGCAGGATCGCCTGACGGGAATCTTCACCGTGTAGAATTTGCTTTGCCATTTGTGTTTCTCTCCTTAGAACAGTTGTCAGTTATCAGTGATCAGTTTTCAGTTATCTGTATTCAGTCGTCAGCTCCTACGTCTCAGCAGAGGGGCACTTGCTGACAACTGATAACTGATAACTGACTACTTTTTAACGATTCCGAGAACTTCTTCTTCGCGCATGATCAGGAACTCTTCACCATCGAGCTTGATCTCGGTGCCTGAGTACTTGCCGAAGAGAACATTGTCGCCAGCCTTGACGTCCAGGGGGAAGGTCTTGCCTTCGTCATTAGACTTGCCCTTGCCGACAGCGATGACTTCGCCTTCCTGGGGTTTTTCCTTGGCGCTATCGGGGATGATGATGCCGCCGCGGACGGTTTCGCCCTCTTCCAGACGGCGGACGAGGATGCGGTCATGAAGCGGAGTGAAAGTAGTCTTTACGTGAGTTGATGCCATTGCGTTGCTTCTCCTTCACACGCGACGGGGTTGAGCCCCGGCTGCGGGTTTTGAGTTGTTTTTTGGAAAGAAAGCCTCGGAAGCGATGAGGCGCTGCTCCAGAGATTGAAGCGATGGACCGATTAAGCAATTCCATCAGCGGTGTGCTAGCACTCTCGCCTTCCAATTGCTAACGATAGGCAAGCATACGTACAGATGTCAAGCCCTGTTTCGTGAAAATGTGAGCGGTTTGCACTCATGTAATGATATTATCCGGCTGGCAGGTCGAAATTAAGACCACCAGCCAGGCGAAATCAACCAAAGATTCAAGAACATTGTCACCTTGACCAGCTTTTGGCTAGCGCCAATTCTTCGGGCCGATTAGAAGGACTCGCAGCGCCGAACGCTCCCGAGCCGTTCATCACCTGCCCGAATCCAATTGACATGCTTACTGAGGAGATCTTCCAGAGTGCCGACAACTCCCGGAACCCGCAAAGCGAGGCAAACTCGCTCAGCCGAGCTAGCGGGACCACCGAACTCTTGTCGCAGTCCGGATCAACATGTTCGCTGCTTCAATGCAACATAAAGATGAGTCCTGCAACCGAACCAAGCAATGCCACTGTGGCAGCCAACCTGAAAGACGTCCTGAAGCCAAGCTGCTGTCCCAATCCGGTGAGCGAATAGATACTGATCGGGCCCAGTGTGCAGAGCAACGCGGCTACGTAGGGTGCGGGAGTTCCGGCGCGGTAGAGTACCCATGCCAGGCCAACGTCCAGAGCCATGGGGACGGGGAGCAGCGTGCCCAGAGCCGCCACCGCAACCACGCCCAGCATCGAGACTGGAAGATGCGTTCCATAGGCGGGGATCAGCTCGGCGGCCAATGCTCCCAGTACGGCGGCAAGCAGCATCCACGGCAGCGTCAGCAACGTTAGCCGCAACAGGTTGCGGAGGAAGCTTGCCGCAACGGAGGAAAGGGGTGTGCGCGATTTCACGTTCCAGTCGGGGATGTTCGCCGTCTTGATCTTGGGCTTGGTTTCGTTGACCAGCCAGGGAAGAGCGAGCAGCAGTAACAAAGGAACCAGCACCCGGGCAGCTGCCATCGGCCACGGAAACAGCAGGAATGCCATGGCCAACACCACCGGATTGAAGCTTGGCGAACTGATCATTCCGGCGACAGTCATCCGCGTACTGGCACCGGAAACCAGCAGGCTTTGACCAATCGGAGTCGCGCAATTGGTACAGACACCCATCGGTGCGCCGGCCACTGCGCCACACAGCACATTGGCAGCGGAGTGCTCAAAGCGTTTGGGACGCAGGGTCCGAGCCATGAACGTCATCAAGGCGGCGCCGAAGGGAAGAGCGAAATACATCCCGAATCGATTCGTCCAAAGCCAGTTCACCGAGGTGCGCCCCACCCGCTCGGTCAGAGACATGGTCGGAACCACCGGCAAGAGCGCATCAAATGAGATCGCTCCGCCCACTTTGAGTGACTGTCCCGCGTGCAGCTTTTTGAGCAATGCGGGATAACGCTGGCCGGTCCAGAATATGCCCGCAATTGAAACCGCGAGGAGCAGAGCCAACGCGATCTCGAGCCCACGGTGATCCGATGGCCGCGGAGACGCAGAAAGCAGCGGCGCCGGGGAAGTCTGAGGTGCGCTCATGGACCATCACTTTATCCAGTCCAGATCGTGAGGCGCCTCCACCTTTCGATGGACATCGTTGCCCGCTCACCCTCGAGGGCAAACTAACTCTTTGATCGAGCGCGGCTATTCGTTCGCATATCAATCAACGGCTGGGGCGAACCGTTTCTAAGTGCGATCAATCGCAGGCCAACTTGCTACCTCCGATTTGTACGACGGCTTCGGCGAGAGCACGTCAATATCTGAGCAGGAGATTCTCGATTGTTGAGAACGGTCCAATGCGTGTTTCCAGCCGCAATACCCCCATCATTGGAGTCCTGCGAGGATGACGTTTGACCGGCAAGAACGTTTAAGTAATGACGTCGCCGTTGCGGTAGGAGTCTGACTCTTCAGGCAGCGAAGGGGCTCCTTGGGCACGAAGGTGGCGTTGATTACTTTTCAGACAAAGCCCTCTCGGGATTCGTATTTCCGGGCGCGACGATCGGAATCGCGACGGGAACCGGGTTGGATGGCTCAGAGCACAACGCGGTAGAATGAACTCATGGTTTCTCGCTCCATCCTTCGTCTTGCAGTCTTCGTGGCCGTATTCGGCCTGGTCGTCAGTTCGCTCTCCGCCGGCGGGCAGGATGCTCCCTCAAAGCGTGGCCGCAAATACAAAGCTCCACCGGACACGGCACGGGTTGAAGTCACCATTCTGAAAGACGTGAACGGAAAGCCGATTGAGAACGCGGCCGTTGTCTTTCACCCCATGGAGGGCGATAAGGACAAAGGCAACATGGAACTGAAGACCAACGAAGAGGGCAAGATGGTGATCGATGTGTTGCCCCTCGGCGGCAAGGTGCGGATGCAGGTAATCGCTCAGGGTTTTCAGACCTACGGTGAGGATTACAAGATCGAGAAGCCAGAAATGGCTCTTGAGGTGCGGATGAAGCGGCCGGGCGAACAGTATTCGATCTATAAGATGCACCCGGTTGGAGAGGTAGTGGGTGGCAAGGACTCGAACTCCACGCCCAACAAGGATGCGGCTCCGGCTCCCACGCCAGCACCAGCGAAGCCCGAGGCTGAACAACCGAACGCAAAGACCAGCCAGCCCCCGTCGCGATAAGCTTCGTCACAATTACGCGGCCGGGTAGCCCCTTGATCCAACCTGAGAGCTTGCCCCGTGACCCCAGACCGAATCCTCAGCGGCAAAACAGCACTGGTAACCGGGGGAGCGCGACGCATTGGGCGCGCCATTGCTCTGGCTCTGGCGCGCGCGGGCGCCGACGTCGCCATCACTCACCGGAAATCCCACACAGACGCCTCGCAGACGCTTGAGGAGATCAAGTCTCTTGGCTGTCGGGCGCTGGCGGTGGAATGCGACGTGCGTTCTGAGGACTCCGTTCGCTCGGCCATTCATGCAGTCACAACGATATTCGGCCGGCTCGATGTGCTGGTGAACAACGCCGCGGTTTTTCAGACGGCTCCGCTGGAGAGCATCAGCCTGGAACAGTGGGATGCAGTCTTCGAGACCAACACGCGCGGGCCGTTTCTGGTAGCGCGTGAAGCATTGACGCATCTGCGCAAGGTCCAGGGAAGGATTGTGAACATCGGCTCGCTGGGTGGAGTCCACGCGTGGGCCGGGCACGCGCACTACTGCAGTTCAAAGGCCGCGGTGCACATGCTGACGCAGGCCATGGCCAAGGCATTTGCGCCTGAGGTGAGCGTGAATTGTGTGGCGCCGGGCTGGATTGAAATGGCCGATTTGGCCGACCCGAAGGACGGCTCGGCAGAGACCGCGGAGCGATTTGCAGCGCGCACGCCGATGCGCCGCAATGGAACCACGCAGGACGTGGCGGAAGCCGTATTGTTCTTCGCTACCGGCCCCGGCTTTGTCACCGGTCAGATTCTGACCGTGGACGGTGGATTGGGACTCTAGTCGTCCGTCAGCCTCAGCGATCCGCGGGAATGGAACTTGTATAGGCCGCCGAGGCGGCTTCAGGTTTCATGGATGCGCAAGTAAGCGCACGCAAAGTGCGTTTTGGCCTCTGTTATTAGCGCAATTAGACGTCAAATAGCGCCCAAAAGCGCTATTTTTTGGCTTATTTTTGGCTCTTTTTTTCACTTTTCTATGCGCCTATATGCGCACTCGCCACAAGCCGAATCGGACTCCTGCAGGCTTTTCTGCGCGGAGTTTTTTGTCGTGGTTGAGCGAAGTTTCAACCGCGCTTTTTTGCGATTGCATTGCGCTCGGCTTGACGCTTCCGAATGTCTGCGATGAGTTCCTTCATCAACTCATCGAGCTGCTTTCGTACCCTCTCGCTGAGCGCAGGGAACTGAAAGCCTATAGTTGTTTCCGACCGAATCGCTTTGACCTGGCCGCGCACTCGAAACGAAAGATGGTGGACGTTGAACGTGAGTTCGACCAGCGTGTCTTTAGGCAGGAGTTGCGGCTGGCGCAAGACCATGCGGCAACCTCCCGCACTCAAATCGACAATGGTGGCGGGGATAAACGGCTCACCGGCCGCAACCTGAATGGCCGCTGGACCGGTGCATCCGAGACGAGCGTGACGCCGCTTCTCGCGATAACTGACCTGCGAAGATTTGGTGGGAAGGCAGTCGATCAACTGGCCGATCAGATGCTCAAGACGTCTGCGCAGAGGATCGCTCAGCGATGGAAATTGAAAGCCGATTGCCGTGTCGGAGCGCCTGTCTTTGACTTGTGCCGGCGCATGAAATTCATCGAGATCATTGACCTTGAAAGTCAGTTCGACAACCGTGTCTTGCGAGAGCGGCCGCGGCTCTTTCAACACCAGCAAGCATCCCCCAGCACTCAAATTCACGATGTCCGCAGGCAGAGCCGCCCCGTCCCCCCCCACCTTGACGTCGGCAGTGCCGGAGCACTCAATGCGAGGGTATTTGCGTTGCTCCCTGATCATCTTTGGCTACCTCGTCCGCTGCGTGCGGTACCGGCAGCCTTCTGAAGGCCGGTTCTCAATGCCGAATTGCTCCCCTTGGCAAACTTGCATGGGTACTATCGGCAGGTTGGGGCTGGCGGATAAGGGGGGGGCGGGATTTTTTGGATTTTCAGGACGCGAGGGGAGCGACGCGGCACCTGGAGAGACAGGACGAATAGGGTCCGTCCCTAAAGGGCGTGTGATTGGACTGCCGCACTCAGGGATATGAATGCCCCTGCTCTCCGATTTGAGCGTTGGGGGCGCGCGAATTTACGCGTTTACGCGGACCGGCGCTCAGTGAGCGAGGACGGTTTCGTCACCGAGGATGCGGTAGAGGGTGGAACGGCTGATGCCTAGTTGGCGGGCGGCGCGGAGTTTGTTGCCGCGGTTGAGGTCGAGTACCGATTGGACGTGACGGTGGATGACGGCGTCCAGATTGAGGCTGTCGGCACTGAACGAGGGACGATCCGGGGCGCTGAAGTCTGCGGTTGAAGCACTTGCTGCTGCGCGAGAGTACTCATCCCAGGTCCCAAAAACGGGACCCAGGGCACCCGGAGTTTCGGGAGTAGGGGAGAGGGCGAGGTCGACGGCGCGGATGACGCCATTGTCGGCCTCTAGGAGGGCGGTTTCGAGGACGGAGGCGAGTTCGCGGACATTGCCGGGCCAGTTGTGTTGGAGGAGGCGGGCGAGCGCTCCAGGGCCGAGGACGACGGGGCGCTGCTGATAGCGGGCGCAGATGCGGTCGAGGAGGCACTGGGCGAGGGGCGCGATGTCTTCCCGGCGTAGGCGCAAGGGGGGAATGGCGAGGCGAACGGCAGTGAGGCGGTAGGCGAGGTCGGGCATGAGGAGGCCCTGACCGGCCATTTGGCGGAGCGACGTTTGTGAGGAGGCGAGCAGGACAGCGCGGCCGATGGGGCGGTCCTGGAGGGACTTAAGAACACGGAGGAGCAGGCCTTGCCCGGGAGGGGCAAGGAGGTCCACGCGATCAAGATAGGTGAAGCCGCCGAGGGAGGCGGGATCGGCTTCGGAGACGAGCCACTCGCGGGCATCGCGGGTTTGAAAGCTGGAGCCGGAGAGAGTGGAGCGGCTGTAGAGATAGCGGGCAAGAGTTTGCTTGCCGGAGCCGTGCTCGCCTTCGATGGCGGCGATGTGGATGTGGGGCGCGGCCATTTCAGCCTGCATGAGGAGCTTGCGCCAGGCCGCGCTGACGCCGACGACCTGGAGGGCGGATGATTCGGGTTCAACGAGAGTGAGGCCGGAGGCGGAAACGTTGAGGCCAGAGGCGGGGAGCTGAACGGGGAACTGTGCGGCGG
>JBAWCO010000863.1:0-2018 GCA_049590315.1 Occallatibacter sp.
GGCTCAGCAACAGGAACAATCGGCAAACTTTAGGCGACTCCTCATGCTCGCGGTGGACGCAAACCCAATTCCGTTCAGACCGGATCGGAACACCCTCATTATGGATGGAATTGAGCGGAGCACTTCGTTGGGGAATCCCTTTCTCTAAAGGTGGTCGCGATAGGCGAGGAACCTTGAGGTCGACGTTCCTGGGCCGCAGATTTCAGCTGATGAGACATGCCCGTTGCGATTTCGCGCAGTCGCAGACCCGCTTCATGGGTCTGCGGAAAAACTCTTGCCAACTTGCTGGAGCCCTTAAGATCCGCTCTACGCAAGTGAGCCAGATCCCCGGTATGCAGGAATGCGCCGTCTTCGGTTTTACGGTGCGTGTTACCGAGGTATCACGACCGGCGACAAGGCTGATAATCAGGTCGTAGATACTTCCCCATATTCCTTGAAGATTTCCAAATCGCCTCTGTCTGAGCGATAGTGCCTGCCTCTAATTACGGTTTTGAAATCGAGATCGATCGAAATCTCGGTTCCGTCAGTAAATCTGATTTGGACTTCGCTACAAGGCGGATCGTTGAACACCCGCAGGCTTGCGATGGTCATGTTTGCCGCTTCAGGGATCTCAAGAAAGCTCTGGTCCATCCTTCACTCCAAGGCCACGCGGTTCTTATTTCAGGAACAGCATACCGCGCGGAATGCCAGTCCTTATTAGGTACTTTACATTAAATTCACCACACTGGAAGGCGTGCAGAAGAGTGGGTCAGCGGAGACGCGTAAGTCAAGAAAAGCGAGAACCGCCCAATTCCAGCAGGCCTACGATACGTTGCTGGAGCGGCTTATCGCTGCTCGTGAACATGCCGGTCTGTCGCAGCACGAAGTCTCCGCCTTGATGGGGCGTTCCCCGAATTTCATGACGAAGTGCGAAAGCGGGGACCGCAGCATTGACGTCATGGAGCTTTTCGAGCTGGCGAGGATTTACCAGAAGAGGGTAGATCACTTCTTCACCGAGGAAGGATAGTGCTTCGCGACCTTGCCAGAAGCCATTTCAAGAGCCACCTCTAGCAACGCTCTTAATGCCGGATGCCGGCTGTCTTCACGGGCGAATACGCCGCTCTTGCGGGTGAGGATTCGTGGTGTGAGGGATTTCGAAATGACACCAGTGCGCGAAGCCGCAGATGCCCCGAGAAGGCAGACACCAACTTTCTCCTCCGTCATAATTAAGGCTTCTGGCGGTCCCAAGGCGTCGGCCACGACGGATAAGCTCACTCCGAATCGGCTGAAGTATTCATCAATCTCTTCGTAGAGCCACGGCAGCGCAGCACGTCCAACCGCGATCAATGGTTCACCTCGCAAATCGGTGGGACGAATTCCAGGCTGTCCCGCGAGCCGGTGTGAAGTTGCCATAAAAACTTCGAGGGGTTCCTCCCACAGTATGCGCGTAAACAAATGCGGCCGATTCACCGGCAGGTAACCGAACCCGGCATGGAGTTCTCCTTCTTCTACGCGCCTTGCAAGATCGTTGGTTAGCCCGGAGACATGGTCGATATGGATGGGAGGAGGGCCATCAAGCTTGAGCTTCAGGACGGTCGCCAATGATCGCGGCGTAAGATAAGTCGAATGTCCGATACGCAGGTGTTGGGCTTCAAGACTCAACCGTGCTGTGACCCTCTCTTCAGCCAACAGAGCCTGTTCGACCGCCTTCACCGCATCGATGTAGAAGGTTTCCCCGACAGATGTGAGCGTCATTCCCTCCACCGAATTGACGAATAGGGGAGCACCAAATAGATTGCTGGCGGTCTGTACCCTCTTATGTACCGCGGAGGCTGTTATCACCCCGATCTCTTCCGCGGCTTTCTCAAATGTCCTTCCACGAGCGAGCGCAATGACGGCGACCATCATATCGATTGTGACCTGCGGAACTCGCATGGAGACCTCTTCAAGCAACCAGAACTGGTTGATCGTGGAGTCGCGACAACGGGTCCGTACTCTGGCACGGTGAGAGTCTGCCAGTTTTGACAGGAGAATATATT
>JBAWCO010000864.1:0-3436 GCA_049590315.1 Occallatibacter sp.
CAGGAAATCTGATGACAAATCGCAGAACGGTGATCGGATGCGGCGGCCAATTTCGCATACCAAAGTGACCCATGACGCATTCGGTTCATGCTCGCTCTGGAAAGGAGAAGGATCATGATCTCAACAGCGCTGACGAATAATTCTGCGCGTGGCAGATCGCGCATCGCAGAAAACATTCCCAAGGATCGGGATCGCGCCATCGTGATGGGCGCCAGCATGGCCGGTCTTGCCGCCGCACGCGTCTCGTCAGACCACTATCGTGAAGTCATTCTCATCGAGGGAGACTCGTTCGGCGACATCGTGGAACATCGCCGAGGCGTGCCGCAGGGACGACACACGCATGGTCTCCTCTCTGGTGGACGGGAAGCATTGGAACAGCTTTTTCCGGGCCTGTCCGAAGAGCTCATCAGCGTGGGAGCAGTGAGGGCGAACCTCACCCGGGACGCGCATTGGTGTTTTGAAGGAGGGGAGCACGTTCGATTCGAGAGCAATCTCGAGGCCGTGCTGGTTAGCCGGCCACTCCTCGAGGGCATGGGTCGCAGACGAGTGCGTGAGATTCCCAATGTCCACATCCGTGAAGGACGTCACACCGAAGTATTGATCGCCGGCCGGGATAACCGTCGCGTCACCAGTGCAGAGACGGACAGCGAGCCCAATATCGATGTTGTGCAGTTCATGCGCCGCGATGGGAAAGAACATACGTACCGCTCCCGGACGAAAAAGAACGCCAATGACTCCAGTGGATTGTGAGAGATCGACGTGGAACGATCGAGAGTAGGGGCCAGCGAGCATGGGCACTCGGATGGTAGCTCACGCGCGTGTTGAGGGTATCGATCCTCTGCCCATTATGGCTTCATTTTTGCGGTAACAACAGCATCGGCCCGACAGTCCGTTGCCCCTGATGAGCCAACCGGACACTATGGGGCGTGATCATAATCGCCAGCTCCATGACGTCTTTGGTGTCCTGCCGGTTCGTCGCGCCGCTGAGTCCTGGGATGTCGCTCAATCCCGGAACTCCTGTGAGTTCGAGCGATTCCTGCTTCGACAAATCGCTGACAATGAGAGCGCTGTCTCCGAGACGAAGCGAGACAACTCCCGTATACTGCCTGTTCGCCAGGATTGGAATGTCATTGAGGCTCGCACCCGCCAATGACGAAACTTTCAGATCCAGATCCAACGAGACGTAGTTATTGAGTTCTATTCGTGGTCTCATCTTCAGTGTCAGTCCCAAATCTTGATACTGAACCTCAGGGATCGTGCTGGCTGATGAGGACGAACTACTTCCCAGACTTGAAAAGCTTGAGGTCATGATCGGATACCGCTCGCCGCTGCGGATGGTTGCATCCTCCTGGTCCAGCACCCGCAACTCAAGCTGATCGAGAGATCGCGCGTCTGAGGAATTGAGCAGCATGTTGACGCTTACGCCGCTCAGGTCGAGGCCCATCTCCGTGATTCCTCCACCGAAGACGGCAAACGGGATATTGAAGACAGTGCCCGTCAGTGCGCCAGAGGCAATCAGAGCAGCTAGGATCGCCTCATAGTTGCCAGCCAGGGCTGGATCGCTTGCCAGGATTTGATTCACCAGGCTCGCGTTGTTCGAGAGGATGCTGTTGACCTCCGACGGCACGTTAAATATCGTTGTCGAGGTTGGCAGGACTACGCCAGCATTGGTTGCTTTCGTTTTGTCGATCTCGTACAGTTGCACCTCAAGTTGCAGCACGCTCCTTCCACCGAGCAATTCGGCATAGACTTCGTTCAGCGCTTCCGAATCGGGCTCTGGCGTGCGGACGGTTACGGCGTTGTGGCCAGGATCAATCGCAACGTGCTCCGCTCCGAAAACGTTCCGTGCGATATTCCCCATATCAGCTAGTTCCGTGTTGGTGAGACCGGGGAAATAGATGGTTTCGGCTGTCTGACGCTCATATTTGCTGCGGTTCTCCTTCGTATCAGCAGTAACGATTACATGGAGTGAATCGAGCGGCACAAAGATTGTGTCGGTTGCGAGCTTTACCAGATCCGCGGCTTCCGCAAAGTCGACTTCATCGGTGTCAAAGTGTATTTGCCGGCTGACCACGGAGGAATCGACGGTCGCCTGGATACCGTAGGCATTGAGCACTTGAGGAATAAGGCTCCGCTCGTCGGCGCGCAGATGGAAGGCACGATCCACTTTTTGGGGCGCAAGAACTATGGGTGCCGCGGCTTTATCTCTGAGAGTGTGCAGCGCGGGCGGTGAGGCAGAAGCATCTGCTTTCGGGGCATCGAAGTACTTGGTTACGAGAGGATTTTGAGGGTCAAGACGCATTGCCTCTTCAATCGCTGCCAGGGAGGCGTCCTTGCCTCCCAGAAGCTTCTCCTTCTCCGCTAATTGGACCAGCTGTGTTACAACGTATTGCCGCGAAACTTCGGCCGAGAGGAGATAGCGCTGGTTGTTCGGATCAATGCCGTGAGCCTGCAAGAAACACGTCTCCGCAGTGCGCGGCTCATTGTTTTCGATCGCTTTCACTCCTGCAAGGAACAACTTTTCCGCTGCGCGCCGATGGCGCCGTGATACGTTGACCATTGGCCCGCCGTTGTCCTGGGTCGGAGGGGGCGGGAGGTGTTCCCCGGATGCAAGAGGAGCGGCAGCGATTGCAGTGGTCGAGGATGGTGTGGTAGAACGTAATTGCTTTCCACTCCTATTGATCGTTCAATATTGGTCAGCTTTTCTATAAGGGTTGAAAGGTTTGTCACCGATAGACCTCAGGTGTCCAATTTCATAGCAACGTTTCTGAATCGGACGTAATCAACGTCACCGGCAACACCAGGTCCAAGTCTAGGAAAAATTTCCCTATTGGGCGATAGCACTTTCGCGGGAGAGGCATCAACGTATCCCAAAAGCCCGCCGCCTGAAGTCCCATAGATACGACCGACCAGATAGAAAATAGTGGTCCCGGGCAGCATGAAACCTGATCGCGGCATCGATAGTTATACCGAAATGAGAATGCAGAACCGGGGAGTCTGCCCATCAAGGAGACGTAACCGCAACATGGATCCGACCGGCCCCTGAAGCAAACCGCCTCTTCTGCCGATAAGTCTTCGGTAGTGAATCTACCTGGGTTCTTGCTAGGCAGAGAATTGAGCGGAATGACCACCATCGCAGCGACGTACGACTATCCTCTGAGCCCAATTGCATCCGCTTCGGAAGCTACCGAGAATCGCTCGTGGCCTGGATATACGACAAACTGCCGCTTCGGCTTTAGGTCCGCACATGCGAAATGAAATCCTTTCTCGACCGTGGAAGCCGAGCTTCGCTTGATTTCGATGGCCCAGAGATCATCGCCGGGCACAAATGCAAGTTGGCGCGCCGAGCATCTACCGTCGACATGTTGTGAGCGCTACGTAAAGCCCATCTTGTTTAAATCTGTTCCAGGCTTCAATGTTGTGGCATGAAGCAGCT
>JBAWCO010000865.1:0-25551 GCA_049590315.1 Occallatibacter sp.
GCTCTAATCTGCACTGAAGCGCGAAGCGTTCGCTACCAGGTTTCAACCGCAAGCACGTTTGGCGGCCCAGGATGGCCTTCAATCACCTGCGTTTCAATAACCGCTTCCATATTCATCTGCTCCCAGTTGGCAGGGGCCTTCGCCAGCAGCGATTGAAGATAGACAGGGTTGTACAGAATCTCGCCGGCAGCCTCAGTGCCTTCCTCTGAGATGCCGGCTGCGATGATGACCGGCTGTCCAGTAGTGTTGTCATGGATACGAGCGACAATGGCATAGTCGCGCGACAACTTCTCGTAGGGAAGGTCCCATGCCGTCGCCCAGCTCGTTTGCCGGGGGCTCTTCCGATCGACAATCAAAGCGACGCCATCTTTCGAATCAAATCCAAACCGAAGCTTCTGCGTTACGCGCAGCGTCCAGATATTGTCGAACGCTCCAATCAGCACGATAGGACCTTCGCGAAGCTGCGCAAAGCTAGCGTCAGAAGCAGGGACCACACGAAATGCCTTATGCCGGGTTTCGAGAGCGGCCGCGGTCTGGGTCAGCGTAACCACATCGGCCAATGCAAAAAGGCCCGATTGGTGGAGGCGGAAGTAGAGCGGCTCCGGCTTCGAGTTAGGAGAAGGCGGCTCAAGGGAACTGATGGAACCCGCTTCCAGACTCTTCGCCGGCTCGCCCAGGCAGTAAGTCGCCGTATTGGAACCGGCGGTGATCGGCGCCCAGAAGCGATCAATGTCTGAGGGCGGCTGGCGATCGTGAAACCACCCTCCTCCAACCACGCCCAATGCAGCCCCCGCCACAAGGCCAACGGCGCACGCGGCAACCGCTAATGCGGCGGCCCACAGCCACCGAACTGCCCTTGGGTGGGGTGGGGATACAACCGGCGCCGCCGGCGCCGTAACCGTCTGTTGCGGAGGTTCAGCGACCGGGGCCGCCGGTTCCGGCTCAATGGGTGGGTCAGGCAGATGAAATACGGGAACATACGAACCGATCGGGAGTTCAATAACCAGTTCGCCGTCATGGCTAGAGTCGTAGTAGTACTGCACCAGTCGTTTGCGCACCTCGCCGGCCGTGATGCGAACCACCGGATCGGCGTTCGCGTCGTAGCTGGGGGAGCGGCCGAAGACGTCGATACCGATGCTGCGCTCCTTTAGTTCAGTCGAGTTGCCTTTCAGTGTTTGCTCTACGGTATGGGCCAGTAGCGCGGGGTAGCGCTTGCTGTTTGAGAAGAGCGGATGGGCCAGTAAGCGTTCCAATTGCTGGCGAACGGCGATGGCAGTTGGCAAGGCAACCGGGCCGCTCGTCTGCGCGTTTTCCTGTGTGGATTTTGAACTTACAGGCAAGGCCCGCTTCCCCCCGCAGTGCGTATCATACGTCTCGGAATTGCGCTTGTCCAGAACCTATTAAGTGGGACTAAACCGCACAAGTATAGCGATTTAGCGCTGTCCGGGCTGATTGGTACCCGATGGAACCTGTTGCCGGTGGGGGACGGTCCGTATATTTGCTTCCGGTCCAGAAGATGTGCCAAAGGTTGATCCCTGCGAGTTGGAGCGATCCGGCTCACAGAGAGAAAACTCGAAGTGCATTTTCTTGTGATTGCGGCTCCTCGCCCCTTCGGTTAACCAGACCTGGACACCATCCAGGCAGGAGTAACCGAGGGGCGCTTTTTTTGCCTCAGTAGTCAAGTCGGAATTCAGCGTTCTGGAAGAATTCGGCACTCCGGAACACTCGATTCCGAGAGGCTTTGTAACAGGGCCTGACTTCAGTCGGGCCGATAAAGCAATAGAGCAGGTCGGGCCTTGGCCCCTGCCAACCCTTTCCAAGCTCCGGAAATTCTCGCTGCAACACTCATCTCCGAGCATGTTTTGAAAGGGCACGATTTTAATCGTGCCGTAAACGCTTTCAAATCCCTGCCGGCTTTAGATGCCGCCGAGGGATGGTTTTGCACATCTGCGAATCGACAGATCGCCTTTTCCGCGACCTCTTTAGCCCCGGCCTCTTTTCAAATTCACATGCGAACTCATGAAAAACCAATTCCTCATTGCCCCACAGCCTGCACCGCTCCTCGAAACAGCCTCGCCACTGCCTTGAAAATCCAGCGAACCAGCAGCAGCGCGGCCACCAGCAGCAGCACCACGATTGAGGCCGCCCAGTAAGGATTCCACGTAGCGAGCCAGGTCAGGAAGACAGCCAGCACATCTTCTCCCAGACTGAGACCAATATTGGAGAAGGGCTCCGGCGAAGGGGTAACCGCGGCGCGCGCCGCCGTCTTGCCTCCGTGCGCGGCCATCGCAATAGCGCCGCCGGCAAGCGTGGCCGCGAGCTGCTCCAAAGGAGAAAGCCCTGCCGTGGCCTGAAACGCCAGCAGCGCCGCAACGGGGACGCGGATGAAGGTGTGCAGAGCGTTCCAGATCAGGTCAAAGGCGGGCACCTTGTCGGCGAAGAACTCGATCGCGAACAGGACGCCCGCAGCGCCAATCACCCACCAACTGGCAAGCAGATGAAGTCCGGGCGGGAGCGTCAGCAGGCTGGTATGCGCCAGCAGCCCGAGAG
The DNA here is from genome assembly GCA_049590315.1 of Occallatibacter sp. Taxonomy (GTDB): domain Bacteria; phylum Acidobacteriota; class Terriglobia; order Terriglobales; family Acidobacteriaceae; genus Telmatobacter. The sequence continues at coordinate 2,551 of JBAWCO010000865.1, forward strand.
TAGCCACGGTGGCGTAGACATTGAGCCCGGCCGCAAAGCTGACGGCCACAAGCAGAGCCGCGAGTTCTTCTCCGGTGAACTTCATCCCGACAGTATATGGGGCGGCAAGGGTTGCGTGGCGGAGATTCGAGCGGCAGCCATGCAGATGATTTAAGAGTCAACGCTACGGCGTTTCTCGATACCGATCATGTCATAGTGTTTTTGGCCGCGCGCAATAAATGCTTTTGAACTGGCACGGTCGGACTTTCCGAACTTGAAATCATCTGCCCGCTCTCATCCCTTCTCCAGCCTGCCTCCCCACAAAGAATTCCGGCCCCAACCGAACGTTTTCCCGCTTCCATGCTCTTTACTGGTAGCAGGCAAATGCAAACAGCTTTCTTCCTGGTAAGCGCGGAGGATCCCATGCCCGAGTCGGACGGCGACGAGCCGCCGCAAGCGGGCTCCTTCGACGAACTCGTCGAGCAGCACTCACGCATGCTCTTCCGCATCGCGTTGAGCGTTCTGCGTCGAGTCGCCGATGCAGAAGATGCCGTGCAGGAGGCGTTTCTTGAAGTCTGTCGCAACAAGCGCTGGGAGCATATCGACAATCCCCGCGCCTATCTCGCGCAAGTGGTCTGGCGCATTGCCATCCGCCAGCAAAGCAAGCGCCGCCGCGAGCAGGAGCTCACGGTCGATATTCGCAGTGGCAAACCGGGGCCGGAGCAACAAGCGATTGGCCACCAACTCGACGCGTGGCTGCATGCCCAGATCGACGCGCTGCCCGACAAGCTCCGCCACCCGCTGGTGCTCACGGCCACCGGAGATTTGAAGCAGGTGGAGATAGCCCGGCTGCTGGGCCTGCCGGAAGGCACCGTTCGCAGGCGAGTGCACGACGCACGCGCACGCCTGCGGCAGAAGCTAGAAGCGAGGAAAGGAGAGGAACATGAACGAGAAGACTGAGAATCCGCTCAACGAATCCCGTGTGGCGCCTGACCGGGACTCGGAGCATGCCAATCTCGATATGCTCATTGACAACGCCCTCGCCACCTACACTGCCGGGGAGCCCTGTCTCGACCTTTCCGCGCGGATCCTCAGTGCCGCCCATGTTCTTGAGCCGCGCCGGCGACCTGGCTTCCAGCTTCGTCCGTGGGCTTTTGCCGCCGCTGGCTGGCTCACCGCCGCTGCCATGCTGCTGGTCTGGATCAACGCGCGCAATCGCCAGATCATTGTCCAGCTTCGCCCCGCCACCACTCAACTGGCGCTCAGTGCGCCGGTCAGGCTTTCGCCCCTTCCCACCCCGGCCTCCGCCTCCTTCAAGGCTGCGCAGGAAAAACCAGGGCATGAACAGCCCGGGCCGCGCGTTACACGCCTTCAGCAGGCGCCCCGCGCCGCTGTTTCCAAGCAGCATGCCCAGCTCTCTGATGGAGATCCTATTCTCCCGCCCATCACCTTTGCGCCCATCATCATTGCCCCGATTGGAAGCGGGGAAAGGAACTAGGAAATGCCCCTATTGAGCTCGCGCATTCCGCTTTTCTGTCTTTTATTCGCTGGCGCGGTTGCCGGCGCGCAGCCGCCCCGACCCAGCACGACCCAACCTGCGCGCGCCGCGGCATCGACACAAGGAACTGCGCACAAAGCTCAGCTCGCGGTTCCGGAGTCCTTTCAAATCTCCATCGCCTTCAAACGCACCCATCACGGAAAGCCAGTTACCGACAGAACCTATCTCCTGCTGGCCACCTTCGGCGAGGTCCTGCCCGCCATTCGCGACGACGAATATTACCGCACGGACGCCGCCTGCACGGCCGAGAGCAGCACCCTCGAACACGCGACGGACGTCGACATTCTCACCTTCAAGCCACGGGGCAAGTTCATCACCATCGCCCTCAAAATCTCCACGCGATACTTCGGCCTTGATCCACCGAGCTATCTGCCAAAGCTCCCTTCCACAAGCACGCACCAATACCTGATTACTCCCACTGTGCCCATCGGCAAACGTGTCACCGTCTACTCGAACAGCAATGTCTTCAACGACACCACGGTCGAGGTCAAGCTGCTGATCCAGCCCTTCGATCCCAACCAGCCCGACGCACCCGAGGTACAGCCCTAAGCCAGGCAACGGGTCCATCTGGCCTTCAGCGGCAAAGTCTTCTACCAGTTTCGTTCTCCACCCTTGACCATGCTCTGTACGGAAAAGGCGGGAACACGCAAACCTCAACGAACCAATATCGCGCGGTTAAGTGTCTGAGCCGCTTGCAACAAGCCACTCACCAGTTCATCTAGAAGGAGTGATCTATGCGTCGCATTTCGTCCCTGTTCCTGGTCGCACTCGTCTTTACCCTGTTGGTGCCCACGCGAGGATTCGCCGCAAAGAATCTGGCCGACTATCCTCTCCGTGTTCACATCTTCAGCCATAACAGCGTGTCGCATTACAACGGCTACGGCGGCGTCCGGAGCCTCGACGATGTCGATGGCGAAGGTCGCGCCAACCTCTACGAAAACTCCCAGCCTCGCGGCTTCGATTTTAAGTATGCCTGCGAGGAGCGTCTCATGAACTCCATGGGCTACGAGACCTACATGGCGCGTTGGAAGAAGGTCAACGTCGAGTTGGAACTCCTGCTACCGGTCTCCGGCAAAACCTGCTCGTTCCGCGTGGCAATGAAGGACGGGATCGCCTATTACAAACACGACGGGAACTTCGGCGAGGAGCCGGCCGAAAAATTCAAGGCATGGATGACCAAGTATCAGTACGATCCTGAGCACGGCCAGAACACGATTACCAAGCCCACGGAAGTCGCGGCCAGCAGCCTGAACCCCTCCGACTTTCCGCTGCGGATCCACATCTTCGCCCACAACGGCGTTTCGCACTACGCCACGCCGCAGCAGACCGGCCCCGAACTGGTGGAGGGCGAAGGCCGCGCCAACCTTTACGAAGGCAGCCAGCCCCGTGGCCTCGACTTCAGCTACCGCTGCCAGACCCGCCTGATGGATTCGATGGGCTACGATACCTACCTGGCCCGCTGGAAGACGCACGACAAGGAACTGGAGATCATGCAGCCTGCCGCCGACCGGACCTGCGTCATTAATGTAGCCATGAAGGAGCAGGTCGCATACGCCAGCGAAAATGGCCAGGTTCAATTGGAGCCCGCTGCCGACTTCAAGCGGTGGATGGACAAGAACCAGTACGACCCGGAGCATGGCAAAGACTTGCCTGTGAAGCCGACTGGCGGCACGCAGTAACCCCACGCGCGCCTCGTTCACTGGGTGCCCCGCTCTTGCCGTGTCTTTGTTTTCTGCGGATGGAGCGCCGCAACAGGTGGGGCACCCACCACTAAGCAGATGATTACCGTCGCGCTGTGCGTTGCTGATCCTTGGCGCGAGCAGCCGCTGTTCCCTTAGTCCCTGGTCGCTCAGCCTCTCGGTTTCTGTTTTCCGTCCCCGCTCCTTGTCAGCGTCAACGCGGAGAAATCGTGCATTTACACTGCTTTACGACAGCCTTCCGCTCTTTTTTAGCCATTTCCGCGGAAACCCCGTTCAATTCTCAACAACCCTTTACGTTATTTCGATCAATTCTCAGCAACCAAAACGCAGAATCAGCAGGCCCACAAGGTTAAGGCTTCAAAGAACTCCAACCCTCCAGGCGAACATTCGCGCAAAATTGCAACCATCCGAGCGAACCTTTGCCGATAACCGACCAACCCTCCCGGCGACCATTGCAAGCCCATTTCACCTGCAAAAATTGCACGCCGCAACCCGGTCGAAGTTCGTGTCGAGGATGAATCTCGAGCCCGCGATTCTGACGAAGTTAGCTCAGTCCGCTCATCACCAACATGCGAGGTTCGGTCATCTCTTCTATCGCGGACCGTATACCCTCGCGCCCCAGACCGCTGTCTTTCACTCCGCCATAAGGCATCGGGTCCAGACGCCAGGCCGGTGTGTCTCCAACGATCAGTGCGCCCACTTCCAGTTCACGATACGCAGTCAGAATCCGGCCAGCGTCACGAGTCAGCAGCCCGGCTTGCAATCCATATCTGGAGTGGTTGACGTCGGCCAGAGCCTGCTCGAAATCCTCATAAGGCTCGACGAGAACCACGGGCCCAAAGACTTCTTCGTCGCGAATCTTCATCCCCGGCTTAGTAGAAGTAAGAATAGCCGGCGTGATGAGAGAACCGTTGCGCTCGCCGCCAGCAATGAGCTTGGCGCCTGCGTCGACAGCTTCCTTGATCCAGACTTCGATGCGTTCAGCTTCAGCGGGGCGAATGAGCGGGCCGACTTCAGTGGCCTCTTCCGAGGGGTTGCCGGAGACGAGACGCGCGGTGTGCTCGACCAGCTTCCAGAGGAAGGACTGAAAGACACCGCGATGCACGAAGACGCGCTGGACGGAGATGCAGGACTGGCCGGCGTATCCGAAAGCGGCGTGCGCGGTGCGGAGAGCGGCGTCGTCGAGGTCATGCCAGTCGCTGTGGACGATCAGCGCTGCATTGCCACCGAGTTCGAGAAGAACACGTTTGCGGCCCGAGTGGGCTTTGAGCTCCCATCCAACTTTGGCGGAGCCGGTGAATGAAACCAGCTTGATACGGTCTTCCTTTTCGGCCAGGTGAGCAGTGTCGACGTTAGAGAGCGGCAGAACGGCGAGGGCTTCAGCGGGCCATCCGGCTTTGAGAATGACTTCGCCGAGAGCAAGGGCGGTGAAGGGCGTTTGCGGGGCAGGCTTGAGGATGAAGGGACATCCGGCGGCCATGGCGGGCGCGAGCTTGTGGGCGACGAGGTTGAGCGGGAAATTGAACGGAGTGATGGCGAGGATGGGTCCGACGGGAAAACGCTGGACGAGTCCCCAACGGCCTTCGTTGCCTTCGGTGAGATCGAGAGGAAGGCTCTCACCGCCGAGGCGCGCCGCTTCTTCCGCAGCGGTTTTGAAGGTGAGGACGGAGCGGTCCACTTCAGCGCGGGCGAGACGGAGGGGCTTGCCGGCTTCTGCGACGATGAGTTGCGCGAAGCGCTCCTTCTGCTCGATCAGGGCGGCGGCGACGTCTTCGAGAATTTCGCGGCGCTTCCAACGCGGAAGGGCGCGAGTGCGGCGAAGACTCGCCGTCGCGTGGCTGACGGCCTGGCGTGCATCGGCGCGCGTGGCGATAGTGACGCGGCCGACGAGGCCCTGATCCCAAGGCGAGCGGACTTCAATCGATTCGCCGTCGCTCCATTCTTTGCCGCAGAGGAGAAAGCCGGTCTGCGTTCCTGGGCGCATCTTCATGGTGGGGCGCTCCTGATTCTCTTCCCCTATGGTAAATAGCCGGGCCACCCGCGGTGGGGCGGACGCAGCTGGTGTGACGAGAGAATGACACGCACCAAGATGGGATCGCCGCGAAGCGAGAGGGCGGCAACTCAGGCGGCGGAGGCCACCGCGGCGGCGCGCTGGACAGTGACCACAGTGATGTCGTCGGATTGGCCGAACTCTCTGGCGGCTTCAGCAATGATGGATGCGGGCAGGGTGGATAAGGAGCGCGCGCGCTCAAAGCCGAAGAACTGGCCGGCAGAGTTCTTGGCTTCCACGATGCCGTCAGAGTAGAACGTGAGGCGGCTCGATGGAGCGAGGAACAGCTGAGTCGTCTCGTACATGCAATCGCTGGTGATGCCGAGCGGGAGCGCACCGGTGAGCTCGATCTCGCGGCCATCGAGGTAGGGCGATAGATGACCGGCGCTGGAGAGGGAAACCCATCCATCGGAGCTGATGTGAGCGGCGATCGCAGTAGAGAAGCCGCCGCCGATTCGGCCGAGCAGACGGTTGTTGAGCTTGCACAGCATGAGCGCGGGGTTGTGGGTGTCCTCTGCTGCGGTACGAATGGCGCCCACGAGTACCGAGACGAGCATGGCGGCGGGAAGGCCTTTGCCGGCTACGTCGCCGACGACGATGAGAATACCGCCGTCATTGGCGGGGAGAACCTGGAAGAAATCGCCGCCAACCTGCTTGGCAGGCTGGTAGATGGATTCAACGGTGAAGCCGGGCGCGGACTCGATTTTTTCGGGGAGGACCAGCTGCTGGACTTCGCGGGCGGCGGCCATTTCGCTTTCCAGCACGGCCTGCTGGTGGCTCATACGGGTGGAGCGCAGCACAATGATGAGGACCAGTGAGAAATAAAAGCACAGGATGCCTAGATCCGCCAGTCCCACCGTGAACGCTCCAAAAGGGAAGGCATTGGCCAATCGTGCTGCGCGCCCGGCGAAGACAGTGAGCGGAGGGATGAGCTGAAGCAGACCGGTAATGACCTGCTCGTAGTTCCACAGGGAATAGAGAGTGACGGGAATCAGAAGAAGGCCCGCCTCTCGATTGCCCCGCCGCCATTGCCTGTAGAGCAGGAAAGGGACGATGCCGGAAAAGACAATTGCGACGGCCAGGGTGAAGAATGCGTTGTAAAAGCTGGGAAGCAGGCCGTAGAGGGATACAACGTCACAAACGACGGCAATGAAGCAGGCGCCCGCCATACACAGCCAGATAAGCCTGCCAAATGGCTTTGGCAAGAAGGCCTGGATAGTGAACAGAATAGACATGAGAATCGCGAAAAAGACGAACTCGTCCAGGATCCAAAGACTGACGGGGATGTTGCGGAAGAGTGAAAGGAAGAGCAAAGGCAGATACGCGGCATTGACCATGCCGAGAATAAAGATCCAGAGATACTCCCTGCGGTGGCGTTGATTGATGAAGAGCGCAAGAGCGACCAGGCCTACGCCGAAGGCAAAGAAGTTTTCAAGGAAGGTTGCCGTGTTTTCGCCGATTACGCTGAGCGTGTTTTGGTTGTTAAGTGCGGTCTGGTCTCCCAGGGCGAGCATTGTGCCGTTGAAAGCAGGCGCCGCGCTTCCCCACCAGGTTTGCGGAGCGCGAGCGCGGACGGCGATGACCAGAGAGCCGGTGCGGAGTTGGGCCTCCGGAATGGGCATGATGAGCCGTGCGCTGCGCGTGTAGGGGACGAACGGGTCGACCTGGCCGGACTGCATCAGTTTCTGGCCGTTGACGTAGATTTCGAAGGCGCGGGAGATGAGGTAGGCCTGCAAGGCGAGCGAGTTGCCGCCGGGGTTGACTTTGATGTGGATGCGGCGCCAGAGGATGGGCGGCTGATTGTGCGGGAAGTATTCGCTGAGGCGGGTCTTCGCGTCGACGGGGAGCCACTTGGAGTCGTCGAAATCGGGCTGGGCGTAGGCCGGATTGTCGCCGGTCTGGACCAGGCCTTGCGTTCCAATATCGATTGGCCGGCGCAGGTTGGTTGCGTCGAATGACTGGGCGAATGCAGAGGGGCAGACCAGCGCCATGGATGCAGCCAGAGAGAGAAAAGGGATGGCAAGGCTGATTCGGTGTGGAAATCCGCAGCGGGCGTTACGTCGGGTCGTTACGAGCAATAGACCTCCAACGGGTGACTTATCTAAAGTTAACACTGTGGGTAAGGGAAATCCCAGATGAATTTTGATGAGAAGGGATCATTGAATTCGGGTTTTGCGGTCTCCGACTCTTGCGCCAATGGAACCCGCGAGGATCTGGCATCCGGTATGCCCATTTCGGGTAGAGCTTTACATGCTGGTTCAGAGTGAGAGAAAGCTGTTCGTTTCTTGCTGCCCGCTGTTCTGGCGTTGCTATGATTAGGTACAGAAATGCTGCGCAGACAACGAACCATTCTGAGTGTTTTGAGTTCTGCTGGTCGCCCTGTCAACGCCACGCAGATGCAGAAGTATCTTTTTCTCCTCAAACACGAAACTTTCCTTGCGGGCGACTCAGCTTTTTACGACTTTCTTCCACACAAGTTCGGGCCGTACTCGTTTGCGGCGAACCGCGAAATCGAATCTCTGACCAGCTATGGCTACGTCCATTCGTGCGCCTCTGCATCTGTGATCTCGCTCACGGCAGCTCCGATCGGTGAAAAGGAGGCCATCCGGTCTGATTCCGATACCTCCCGCGTCGTGCGCTTCATCGTGTCGAAATACGGTGGTATCTCTGCTCGGAGCCTAATGAAGGATGTTTATACGCGCTACCCGTGGTTTGCAGTGAACAGCGAATTGACTGAACTGATTCCGGCAGATGCCCCTAGACCGAAGGCTGCTCCTCTCGCGATCTATACGATGGGGTACGAGCAACGATCAGTTGACCAGTTCTTTAATCGGCTTCTCGAGGTTGGTGTTCGGAACGTTGTCGATACACGCGCCAACCCAGTTTCCCGGAAGTACGGATTCGCTCGGAGTTCCCTCTCCAGTATCGCTAACAAGCTCGGCCTCGGATACTCACACTACCCAGGTCTTGGAATTCCGTCGAAACAAAGAAGTGACGTAGCATCTGTTGCTGACTTTCGGACACTTTTTGAACACTACGAAACTGTAATACTCCCAGCGCACGAAGGCGAGATCGAATCTGTGGCAACCCAGATGAAATCCACGCCCTCTGTCCTCGTATGCATGGAAAAGGAGGCTGTGGACTGTCATCGAAGCCGCTTGGCTCGCCGGATCGCGGAAATGACTGAATTGCCGACTGTCCATCTTTAAGAATGCAAGAAAGCCTCGAAGTACTCATTACGGTCAAAACTTACCCGATACCGTCATCGAAATACGATGAACTCGTTTGCACGGCCGGAGTCACCAGAGCGGGGGATTTCATCCGGCTTTACCCGATCAATTTCCGAGATCTTCCGTTTAGCCAGCAATACAGAAAATACCAGTGGCTTGATGTCAAGGCGACCAAGCATACCGGTCGCGATTCCCGAAAAGAAAGCTACAGGCCCGACTGCGGCTCCATCGCGATCGTCGGCGAACAAATCTCTTCGAAGGACAATTGGGCGGAACGTTCCCGCTACGCACTCGCTAAGGCATCACAGTCGATGGAAGAACTGTTTGGGAGGCAGAAAGAGGACAGGACATCTCTCGGCATCTTTCGGCCAAAGCAGGTCTTTGATCTTGTGATTTCCCCCGACGAGGCAGACTGGAAGGCAGGATTCAAGGCAGCTCTCACGCAGCAAAGGCTTTGGGAGAATCGCAAGGTCAGTAAGGAGCCACCACCCAAGGTGCCGTTTAAGTTCCATTACAAGTTCTCTTGCGAAGATTCCCGGTGCAAGGGTAATCACAAGATGATGATCGAGGACTGGGAGGTGGGGGCGCTCTACTGGAGATGCGTAGACGACGGCGCTACTCCAGATGAGGCGGCGGGGAAAGTCAAGAACAAGTTTCTCAACGAAATCTGTTCGCCGCGGAATAATACCCACTTCTATGTCGGTACTGTACTTGCCCATCCGAAGAGTTGGGTGGTTATAGGCGCGTTTTACCCAAAGAAACCCGTTAGCTCCAGCCTATTAGAGCCGACTCTGTTCGATCTGACCTAATGCACTCAGGTTTGGCGAAATCGGATTCGCGGCTCTGCTGAAGCCATGCGGTAGACTCCTGCTTATGGTTCATGACGGCAAAAGCAAAAAACTCCCCTTTGATCCGGCCGAAGCCTTGGAGCATCTGAAGGCTTCCGATGCCAAGCTGGCAAAGCTGATCGAGAATGTAGGCGAGTTCAAACTGCGGCTGGATTCTTCGCCGTCGCCGTTCGAGTCGTTGCTCGAGTCGATTCTCTATCAGCAACTGCACGGGAAGGCAGCGGCCACGATTCACAGGCGTGTGCGTGAGTATTTCGGCGGCGACCCCACTCCACAGTTGCTGCTGGACACACCCGACGATCCCATACGGGCGTGCGGAGTTTCCGGCAACAAGATCAAGGCCTTCCGCGACCTGGCGATGAAGACGCTGGACGGGACCGTCCCGACTCATGCAGCCATCAAGAAGCTGTCCGATGCCGAGATTATTGAGCGGCTGACGGCGGTGCGCGGGATCGGGTCGTGGACAGTGGAGATGCTGCTGATTTTTCGCCTGGGCCGGCCGGACGTGCTGCCGGTGACAGATTACGGAGTGCGAAAGGGTTTTGCGCTGACCTTCATGCGTATTCCGAAGACACGGGCGCTGGCCGTAACGGATTTGCCGAAGGCGGATGTCATGCTGAAACGAGCGAAGAAATGGGCGCCCTACCGGAGCGTGGCCAGCTGGTATCTGTGGCGGGCCTGCGATCTGGCGAAGGCCTGAGGGACTCGAGGTAGGGCATCCGGGCATCCCGCCGGTTGACGTGGCGCATCCACTCGGGTGTCGAGCTTAGAATGAACGGGCACGGCAAGAATTTCTATCGAGAGTGGTTTTCATGGCGCCCAGCAAACGTTTTATCTGCATTCATGGACATTTTTATCAGCCGCCGCGCGAGAATCCCTGGCTGGAGACGGTGGAGACGCAGGACTCGGCGTCGCCTTACCACGACTGGAACGAGCGAATCTGCGCCGAGTGCTACGCCCCCAACGGCGCAGCCCGCATTGTGAACGACAAAAACCAGATTCAGCGCATTGTGAACAACTACGCGCGCATCAGCTTCAACTTTGGGCCGACCCTGATGAGCTGGCTCAAAGAGAACGCGCCCCGAACCTACCGCATGATTCTCGATGGAGAACGGCGCAGCCGCAAAAGCTACAAGGGCCACAGCTCGGCGATGGCGCAGGTCTACAACCACATCATCATGCCGCTGGCCAGCCAGCGCGATCGAGTCACGCAGATCCGCTGGGGCATTGCCGACTACGAGAAGCACTACGGCTCGCCCCCTGAAGGAATGTGGCTCGCGGAAACAGCCGTGGACAGCGAATCGCTGGAACTGCTCGCGCAGCACGGAATCAAGTTCACGCTGCTGGCGCCGAGCCAATGCAAACGCATCCGGTCGTTGCAGGGTAGTGAGGGGCAAAACGCTGTAGCGCAAGACGGCGTGAGACAAGATGGCGAAGGGAAAGACGCCGGCGAGTGGACAGATACCCCCGGCGCCAGTGTGGATACAACCCATCCTTACCTGGTGCGATTCGAGTCAGGCGTTTCAATCGCGGTGTTCTTCTATAACGGCGCGGCTTCGCGGGCCATTGCGTTTGAGGGTCTGCTGAACTCCGGCGAGAGCTTTGCCAACCGGCTCAAGGCCGGGTTCAAAGAGGGCGCGCAGCCGCAACTGGTCCACGTCGCGACCGACGGTGAGTCGTATGGCCACCACCACAAATACGGCGAAATGGCGCTGGCCTACGCGCTGCGCCTGATGGAAGCCGACAAGACGGTAAAGCTGGCCAACTACGCTAGTTTTCTCGCGCAGTTCCCGCCGGAATACGAATGCGAAATTGAGGAAGACACGTCGTGGAGCTGCGCGCATGGAGTCGAGCGCTGGCGGTCGAACTGCGGATGCAACGGCGGCAAGCCCGGCTGGAACCAGCTTTGGCGCACGCCACTGCGGCAGGCACTGGACGAGCTGCGCGACGCGATTGGCCCGCTGACGGAACAGGAGGGCGCGAAGTTCTTCAAGGATGTGTGGGCCGCGCGCGACGCATACATCGACGTGATCCTCGACCGCAGCAATGCCTCAGAGGAGCGGTTCTTCAGCGAACATGCCAGCCGTAAGCTGACCGACGACGAGCGTGTGCATGCGCTCGAGTTGATGGAGATGCAGCGGCATACGCAACTGATGTACACCAGTTGCGGATGGTTCTTCGACGACATTTCAGGCATCGAGACCGTGCAGGTGATTGCCTATGCGGCGCGCGTGCTGCAACTGGCGCAGTGTGCATTTGGCGAGCGCGCAAAAGCGCTGGAGCCGGCTTTTCTTGCGCGCATGGCGGAAGCGAAGTCGAACGTGCCGAGCGCTGGCGACGGAGCGCAGATTTACAAGCGATGCGTGGACACCATGGCGCTGGGCCTGGAAAAGGTTGCGGCGCATTATGCCATCAGCTCCGTATTCTCATCGTTCGCGGAGGAGACCGAGCTCTTCTGCTACCGCGTGCGGCGTATTTCGTACGAGATCTACAACTCCGGCCGAGGGCGGCTGGCGCTGGGGCGCGCGCGCATTGCGAGCGTGATTACGGGCGAAGCGCGAAGCTATTCATTTTCTGTGCTCCACTTCGGAGACCAGAACATCACAGCGGCGGTGAAGGTTTATGACGAAGCCGATGGGCCGGAGTTTGAAGCCTTTGCCAAGCAAGCGGCGGAGCACGTGCAGCGCGCCTACTTCCCCGAAGTGATCCGCCTGCTCGACAGCTACTACGGGCGCGTTGACTACTCGCTGACCTCGCTGTTTACAGACGAGCAGCGGCGCATTGTCGAGCTGATTTTGAATTCGACGCTGTGGGATATTGAGAATACGCTGACCACGATTTACGAAGATCACGCGAGCCTGCTGCATTATCTCTCGCAAGCGGGCCTGCCCAAGCCACCAGCGCTTACGCTGGCCGCGGGGTTTGCGGTCAATGCGGGACTGCGGCGGGCGCTGCAAAGCGATCCGATAGACCAGGCGCAACTGCGGTCGTTCCTGTCTCTGGCCAAGGCAGACGCAATTCCGCTGGAGACGCCGACGCTGAGCTACATTGCAGACCAGCGAATGAAGCGGGCCATGGTGGAACTGCAAATGTCGTCGGGATCATTGGAGGTGCTGGAGCGTGCGCTGGCACTGGGGCGCACGCTGGTCGAGCTGCCGTTCGAGCTGAACTTGTGGCAGGCGCAAAACATCTGGTACGAGATTCTGCGCACCTCGAGCTACGCGCTCACCTCGCTCGCGCCGGAGGACCGGCCGAAGTGGGAGGAGATGTTCCACGAGCTCGGCAGCTGCTTGTCAATCGATTGGGCAGCCATCAGCGCGCAGGAACCGGCGGTGGCGACGACGGGAGACTGAGAGCCAGTTTCCAGTTGTAAATTTTACAGAGCTGGCCGCGATTCAACGGCAATGCGGGAGCGGGGGTCTCGCTCGGAACGCTCCCACGCCCCTCCGTCGCGGATCCCCCAAGGTCACTTGTTGTTCGTCGCAGATAGGCAATCAATCTTCGATCTTCTGGACGGCCTTTGAATGGCATTTGTCGGAGCAATGACTCTCCCGTCATGGATGGATCAGCGGGTTGGGATGCGCCAGGTATTCCACGAGTGACGAATGAATCTGGCGCAGCGAAGTGACGACAAATTCGGCATTGAGCTCAGCACCCTCGGCACTGGTATGTGTGTGATCTTTGGGAAAGAGCAGGGCAGCCTTCTCCGCGCCCATAGCCTCAAGGTGGTTCGCCTCAAGGTTGGCCATATCCGCAAAGGCTACGTGATATTCGGCGGCAAGTTCCTGTATCTGACTGTCGTAACCCATATCGCGTTCAATGTGCCGCTTACCATCAGGGCCGTCTTTCCAGATATTACGAATAGTCAGCGAAAGCAGAATGGGTGTGGCGCGTTTGCTTCGCGTATCGGCGATATATTTACGCAGATACCATCCATAGGTGTGCACTGTTTCCACTCGTCCATCCAGAAGGGTGACCTCTTTGCTCTCCTCTCCGAGACCCTTCAGACTGCCGCGCGGCTTTGCTCCACCAAGATCGCCGCCGTCGTTGTGTCCGAATTGGAGCAGCACGTAATCACCAGGCTCCATCTCCCCGAGCACTTTGTCCCAGGCCCCTTCGTTTTGAAAGGTACGGCTGCTGCGCCCGGCAATGGCTCGATTGGCCACGTTGATGCGGGTGCTGTCGAAGAAATGGGCAACGTGGTCCCCCCATCCAAGATCAGCTTGATTACGCGCCGTCGAGTCGCCCACGATGAAGACTGTGGGCAAGGCTGGATTCAGCGGGATATCCCGCGCAGTCGAAGTCTGCTCCGGAGTGGGCAGAGGTTGGGAAGAGTTTGACGATAGTGACTGGGTTTGGGCGCTGATTGTCGCTAGCAGAACGACGACTGATAAAAGACAGGTAAGCGGCGAGCCAATCTTAAACATACCGGCACTCCTTACTGAAGGCTGCCTATATTGTGCTCTAGGCAGGCCGTCTCCATCTCGTTACCCCATGCTTGAAATCCATGCCCGGCAAATGATCGGTCCCGAACCGTCAACCAGTATTCAGGAATTCTGAATAAGCCTGATTGAGCCATGGCAACCGGCGGACGTTTACGAGCAAGCCGCAATTCAACGGCAATGCGGGAAGCGGAGCCTCGCCCGTAACGACCCTTTGGCCGCTCGCCGAGTGCCTTGGCGATTTAGCTTAAACCGAGGCCGTAGGTCCCGGCCAGCGTTTTCCTGAGCAGACTAAGGGTACCGTTGGAGTGCTCGCGCTACCGCATCACTACAGCCCATCAATCTTTGCAGCAATGAGTCCTCCTTTGAGCTTGTGCTCCAGAGCGAAGAACTCTGTCTCCGAATAAGCGACAGGAAATCCCTCTGCGAGATCTAGCGCGCCAGGAGCAGTACGCTCGGCACTCATAATCTCTGGCTGCCAGGATTGAAGCATTGGCCAAGAGACCGGAGGTGTTAGAGCAAAGGAGTCCTGCAGTCCGCCACAGATGCCTATAGGTGCCTTATGTCGAACCGGGAATACAAAGTTGAATGCTCGATTCTTTGCTCTATCCATCGCAGCTATTTTTGTAGAGAAGTAGCGGATTCCGTCGAGATCTTTCTCCTTCTGAACCCACTGAAGTAGGAACTGCGGAATAATGTACTCGGGTACGAATGGTGTTCCAGGGTGCCTTCGGACAAGGGAACAAGCGGCAATAAGAGGCCAGATGATCGCTTGCCCCTTTGCAAATTCTCCAAACGTCTCCGCGCCGTCTGTATCGCCGAAGGCCGAAAAATACCCAGCCAGAGAAGGGCTCCATCCGAAGTCCAGAACTCTGAGATCTCCCTTTCCCTCGAACCGCGAAGCGTGAATCGAAGCGAAATCAGGTCGTCCGAGCTCTTCCCATGCGATCCAAAGCGAACTGGCAAGATAGAGACTTGGCAATCCCGGAATACTGTACCGCTGAGACGCAACTAGCTGTCGTTTTTCGAACGGAATGTGAAATATGTCTCTCTTCGTCAACTGAGTGAGAGGGCCGGTTCGAAGCCGGTACAAATCACCGTAGTACTCAAGGACTCGTTCTGATTGATGCACTCCCAGCAGTTCTGCAAGCGGAAGCACTAGGTTTTGAAGCCGATGGCGCACATGACCGATCGCGGCATCGAACGTCTGAAAAGCGTCGAATGTGTGACCGGAGAGGTAGTGGTCAAGAGTTGAGAGAATCCCCTGAGATAGTTCTCGTATCGTTTCGATTTCGTCCCGTACGGCCCTTGCACCGGGGCCTTTCGTCGAAAGCCTGGCGACACCCTCCGCATAGTCATTGAAGAGTTGTGCCAGATACCTTTCAATGTCTTCGTCGTAGCGCTTCGGAAGGCGGGCGGTATTACTTGACAACAATTCCGTTAAGGTCAGTGAGTCGCCTGCACTGCCAGTCTCCGGAGCAGGTCGCGACATGGATGCTTTAGAGGTACTTTTCTTAACGGGCTTCGACGCCTGCGATGGTTTGGAAGCGCGCTCCTTGGTACTCGGTGGTGACTGGTCTGCAGGTTGTTTCGGCATCTCACACATTCTATGTCTTTGCTAAACCAACCTGCCGGTTCGGCTGTCAGCTGTTGACAACAGGCCGAGTTACTCATCGAAGATCTCTAACTATGCGTCTTTCGAAGTTCCCGGCGATGGGTCACACACTCGATCTCTCGATCCTCTTGGGAGTGGGATGCGCCGGAAATGAACCGCAGTCCCCTGTCAGCGTCAATGCGGAAAAACAATGCATTTTCATCGCTTTATCGCGGCCTCACGCCTGTTTTGCGCCTGTTCCGCAAAAACACCGTTCAATTCCCAACAACCCTTTGCGTTATTTCGATCAATTCTCAGCAGCCAATCCGCAGAATCGGCAGGCCCACAAGGTTAAGCCTTCAAAGAAACACAACTCTCCGAGCAAACATTTGCGCAAAATCGCAACCACCTGAGCGAACCTTTACCGTTATTGCAAGAACCCTGCGAGCGGACATTGCAAGCTCCCGTTTTCACTTGAATTGAAAACAATCTAACTCCGCCAGTGCAGATCTACGGGACCCTCCAAGGGATGTTTGGTAGCTCCTTCAAGGCGGGATTGCTTGAGAGCGAAGTACCATTTGGCGGGCTTGTCCGCGTCGTCAATCAACATCAAGCTTGGATTGTGGCGGAGGCCTTCGGCCTGCTGAATCATGGTGACCTGATCCTGTCGGACGAACTTTGCGCCGAAGAATTTGGCGATGGGTGTGACGAAGGGGACGTGATAAAAAACGTTCCACGCAGCGATGACGTCGATGCGGCAAGTAGATGCAGTGACAGGAGTTACTGTCGTGAGCGAGGAGAACCACTTGGGTCCGCAGCGGATGACTTCAGTGCGCCGATTGGGCAGCGTAAAGTCGATAGTGGTCTCGATCGGTTCGCCATACACGCCGAGGAGTTTGTACGGCGCGGAGTTGCCGCTAGGGGCGTGAGCGCTCATGCGAAAGCCTTCAGGGATGGGCTCGAAGCGCTTGGTTTTTTCGCGGATGCTGGCCCGGGATCGCCACCACCAGGCCTGGTGGACAAAGGGCCCGTGCGCCGGATCCATGAGTCCGATAATGCCGTGATCGACATTGCAAGGCAGATCAGCCGCCAGGTGCGCCGTCCGATAGCGAGCGCTAAACTTATCCAGTTCAGGCACTTGCCTCCCCTCCGCTGTTTCACCTTTTCGCCCGGAGCCCGGCGATGGAATAAATACCCACGCGTGGCCATCGCGCTCTTCGCAGGGGAAGACGGTGGCGTAGATACGCGTAGCGTCGAGATGATCATGGCTGGAAAGCGAGGGGATGAGGGCGCATTGGCCGCTGCAGGGCTCAAACTCCCATCCATGATAGCGGCAGGTCACGTGGTTGCCGTCGAACCATCCGTAGCTGAGAGGGATGCCGCGATGAGGGCAACTGTCGCGCATGGCAAAGACGCGGCCATCGGCGCGGCGGCCGAGGACGAGCGGAATGTCGAGGAGCACGGCGGTGGCGAGTTTGCCGGGACGGAGTTCACTGGTGCGCAGGGCGGGGTACCAGTCGTCGTAAATGAGCGTGGCGGTGGGGCCCTGGATCGAAGCGCCGGATTCCGATGTGGTTACAAACGCCATTTGGGACTCACCATAGCATTGTCGCTTGCCGGGTTGCCAGCGCCAGGAGGGCGGAATTTCATTTGCAATAGCAGTGCGCTTGTATACACTACGGCAATTCCAAGGCTGAAAGAGGACGACGATGCCGAAGTTTGTGATTGAGAGAGAGATTCCGGGAGTGGGTTCAATGTCTGCGGAGCAGTTCAAGGCAGTTTCCGAGACATCGTGCAGCGTTCTGCGGAACCTGGGGCCGCAAATTCAGTGGCTGCAGAGCTACGTCACCGACGACAAGATATTCTGCGTCTATATTGCGCCGAACGAAGAGATGATTCGCGAGCATGCTAAGCAGGGCGGCTTTCCGGCCAACAAGGTGTCGCAGGTGAGGACGATTATCGATCCGACTACAGCCGAGTAGTGGAGCGGGCTGATCTGTCGATCTGCATGGACTCCCATTTGGAGATTCACACTGTCCCAAGTCCCGAACGCGGGTTCATTGCCCGACAAACGAGGGCCTGTCCGTGGCCTCAGCGGCCCGCAATTGCCGAGATACACTGAACCCATCAGACATATGAACGCTTGCGGACTCATGAGCGATTTTGAGAAGTGCATGGCACTTCTGTACGGCTGGCGCCGGATCTTGAGAGAGGACAACGGCCAGAAGGTGGAATCGTTGCTCCAGATAGTGCTCAAAAAGGCAAATACCTTACCTCCGGAAGAGGCTCGCGCCATGATTCCCCTCACGCTTTGCAACCTAAGCCTGCTCTATCGCAAGCTGGGCCGGGAAGAGGATTCCCGGCAAAAGCACGACGAGGCCTCGAAACTCCTGGATCAAGAACCAGCATCCAGCGCGAATTGGCTCTATCACTCGATGATGAGCGACGCTTTGATGGCACTCGGCGAACATCGCCGCGCAATTCCGTTTTGTGGAAAGCAGATCGAACTCGCCGGCGAGGAAGTCACGCCGACGGACATGGCGGAGATGCTGCATCAACTTGGAATGTGCTATTGCAGGATCGGTCTCAAGGAGCTTGGAACTGTCCCTTTGCGCGCCGCCCTTAAAGTCTTCAGGCCATTTCCAGAAGATCCGCGCCTTGCATCTGTCCTTTTGACGCTGGGTAACTCGCTGCGCAAGAGTTCTCCAAGTGAGGCCGAAGCTTGCTACCGGGAATCGGCTGAGTTGGAGAGCGCCAAGTTGCAATACCAGTCCGCAACCGCGCCCTGGGGCAATCTCGCAATTATGTATTCGGAGCAGGGACGTTACGACGAGTCTCTGGAGCTTTACGATAAGGTTTTGAGAGTTCGCGAGCAAATGCCGGGCTCAGGGCAAACGGCAATCGCCAGAACACATAACAACATTGCCAACTGTTACCGACGCATGGGCAGATTCGAAGAGGCACTCGCCTCAGTAGACCGATCCATCGAGTTGTACCCACCGGGCAAAGCCGGCCTCGCATCCTCGTATGGCACCCGTGCGCTCATTTTTCAGGACTGGGGCCGTGATGATGAGGCAGTGGAGTGGTTCCGGAAGTCGTACGCGGAGCGACGCAAGGAACCCAGTCCCAATTTCGAGAGTACCGTGGACGATCTGGAGAGTGAGATCGCCGCTCTCGAGAGACTGGGCCGGGAGGAGGAAGTCGCCGTAGCGAGAGAGATCCTGTCATCGGTTCGGGCCGAGATGGCTGCGGTTCCTCAGATCGTCCACGAGCTGAGCGCGATGAAAGAACCTCCTGGCGGAGCAGTTACGGTCGAGCTCTCCTTTGGCAGCAGGCCCGGCATCCCGGATGGGAAAAGCAAAACCAGAGCGCTGACAGAGAAGTTATCTGAAGTCCTTGACGATAAATGCCTTGGTTATTCGAGCGGCTGGGTGATGATTCCCGAGAATACAACCATGCTCTTTTACGGAGAAGACTCGGAGACACTGTTTAAGGCTCTCGATCCGATACTCAGAGACGATCCTATTTGCGCGGGCGCGACAATAGTAGTGCGGCAAGGCGAGCAGCACAGAGTCCTCGTGATTCCGGGCGAGGCGAGCCGGCCAAACTAGGGCTATTCCCCGCCAAGGCAGCCGCGCGATCAATGCGACGGGGTGGTGAGGAGCTGGACGAGCTGGTCCTGATTGAAGCTGGTTGCGATTTCGTCGTGTCGCCAGTGCTTTTGACAGCCCGGAAAATCGAGCGGCACGCATTGTGAGGCGATATTGCGGGCGCGCATCTCGTATCCGCCAGGCAGGATGTTGAGCAGACATGCGACTGCAGCGACTCCCGTATCGGGCTCACGCTGCCAGCGCTCAAGCCAGCGGCTGAATCCGGTGGAGTGGGGGACGAGGAAGACGGTGGCTCCCATGGCGCGCAAGCGGCGGGTGAGCTTGTTGACTGCACAACCGGGACTGCAGGCCGCGCACTTTATATCGGTGCCAGAGGTGCGCGCGCGGCAGAAGTCGGCATAGGGGCCCCGCATACAGGCGGGGGCGAGCACGACCTTGCAGGTTTTGCTCTCGAAGTCGGCTCGAAGGCCACGATTCATGATTTCAGCGGCGACCATGCACAGGTGGTACTCGACGGGTTTTCTTCCGCAGAAGAGCTGGTCTTCCCGGCAGCCGCGGGCGTTGTATTCGTTGGCGAGAAAAGCGGGAACGCCGCGTGTATACGCGCCGAGGGCCTCGTTCGCCTCATCGCGGAACCACTCGAAAAAGCCTGTGGCGATCTCAATGCAATGGATGGCTCGCGGGCGCGGGAGCGAGTGGAGATAACTGCGCCAGTTGTTGAGGCGCAGGGCTTCCTGCTCAAACTCGCCGGTGGCCTGAAGCCAGGCGATGAGGCGTGGCAAGGCGTCAAGCATGCGGGATGCGTAATTGGGATACGGTATGGGCGCGAGCGCAATGTGCCGCATAAAAAAGACGCGGATGAGCCTCGCGCGCAGAGCATCGACGACGGGCTTCAAATATGCAGAAGCGTGGCGGAGCTTGAAGAGCTGGCGCGCGAGGCCCACCGCCCAGCCGGGGGTGGCTTCAGCGGCGCGACCGTAGCGCGAGAAAGCCAGACCGAGTGTCAGGAGCTCGATAGAGTACTCGCCGAGTGTGCGCGGAGGCTCACGCAACGTGAATTGCACGTAATCGCTGTATTCACGGAGCTGGACCATTGCGCGAAATTCGGCCTCGGCAAGCAGTTTGTGAGAGAAGCGGGCTACGTCCGCATAGAAGCCGCCGGAGTTGGGGAGGGTCAGGCGCAGGTCATAGATCGGGTCTGGAAGCTGCCGTGGGGGCAAGATAGGGGCCGGCACGGGTTGACTGGGCACTTGCATCGCATGGCTCTTTCCGCGATTCCACGCTTCGCCCCTGGTTCTGCGTGGAAGAGTACACAGCATCATACGCTCGGGGAGCGAAATGGTTCCACCCGGCGTGAGTCGCCTTGTCTACTTGCCCACGATGATGAGTTTCCCGTTTTTGAGCAGAAAGCGGTCACCGCGCCAGACGATGGTGTTACCGGCGAAGCCCGCGACCCAGACTCCCATAGCGACCAAGTCGCGCAGGGGCAACAACCAGAGACTGGGAAGAACCTGGTGGTCGGCGAGGACCTGGGCGCCTACGGTCATGGCCAGGGACAGGCGGAGGAAGAAGCTGAGGCCGAGCAGCCAAAGGCTCAGGGGGCTGAGGCCGCTGGCAACGACGTTGAGCAACGCCCAGCCGAGGCCGTGGGTAAAAACGAGGCCGGCGTAGCCACCGGGACGGGCGTCGCGGACGGTGCGGGCCCAACGGAGCTGGTGATCGAGGAAACCGCGCCAGCCGTAGGCGGGGATCGATGTTTCCACAACGTCAGCGCTGAGGGCGATGCGATAGCCGGCCCCCGAGATGCGGGCACCGAGCTCGTAGTCGTCGGCAAGATGGTCGATGAGGGGAGCGAGGCCGCCAATTTTGTCGAGGGCTTCACGGCTGACTGCGAGAGTGGAACCAAGGCCGTAATGCAGGCCGCTCTCAATCATTTTGGAAAGCAGAACGCCAGCCTGGAAATCGGTAGCGATGCCGAGGGCCTCAAGACGTGAGGGGAGCGTGCCATGGGCACGACCGCGGTAAAGAGCTGTGACCATGCCTATTGGGAGTTGAGGTTGTGTGGGTGCATAGGGGCCGAAGTGGTCCATGACACATTCGAGATAGCGAGGGGATACGGTGATATCGGAGTCGTTGATGAGCAGATAGGGATGCATCGCGTGGGCTGCGAGCTGGACGAGGTTGCTGACCTTGCCGTTGGTTCCAAGACTTGTGGGGCAGTGGATGAGCCGGATGGTGTGTTCGGGGAATTCATGTTGGAGCTGTTCGACGGCGGCAACAGCTGGGTCGTCCAGTGAGGAAACGCCGAAGAGCAGTTCGTACTCGCCGGTGTAAGTCTGGCGGCAATGGCTCCGGAAGGCGTCGATCATGGCCAGGTCGAGGCCTTTGAGAGATTTGAGGATGCTGACGCCGGGGGCGAAGGCGGGAAGCGGAGCGCGGCGGGCGGCGATAAAGATCTGGGCCGCGACAATGGCTGAGAGGAAGTAACCCATGCCGGCGATGGCGAGGACCGTGGTGAAGATTTCCAAGGAATGGGCCAGGACGTGGGGCATGATTGGTTCAAGTCTAGCGGATGGCAAAGGGCGAGGCCTAAGCGACACAAGGATTGACGGACCAGAGCCGAGGATTTGTTGACTTGACATGCCTATGCTTCTAGGGGTACGTTTTCGATACCAAGATGTACAGGGGTAAACAGATGGCACGGAACGATCTGCAGGGGAGCCTGGACCTGCTGGTTTTGAAGACGCTTTCGCAGCGAAACAAGCTGCACGGATATGGGATCGTGGCGCATATCCAGAGGGCTTCGGACGAACTGCTGCAGGTGGAAGAGGGGTCAATCTACCCGGCTCTCCACAGGATGGAGCAGAGCGGCTGGATCAAGTCAGAGTGGGCGCTGACAGAGACTGGCCGCAATGCGAAGTACTACATGTTGACCGCTGCCGGAGGAAAGCAACTGCGGGCCGCGGAAGAGAGCTTCGAGCAGCTTGTAAAAGGTGTCCGCGCAATGTTGCGGTACGCATGAGGTGAGGAAATGGCGCTGCTTCGCCGCATATCAAATCTGTTTCGCCGGTCTCGGATGGAGCGGGAGATCGACGCTGAGATTCGTTCGCACGTTGAGATGCGCATTGAAGAGAACCTGGCCGTGGGCATGTCTGCGGAAGAGGCGCGGCGGGATGCGCTGGTGCGATTCGGAAATCGGACGGCAACGAAGGAACGCGTGACCGCGGCGGATGCGAGCCTGGGATTCGGCAATTTCTGGCGCGACGTTCGCTTTGCCCTACGGCAATTGCGAAGGTCGCCGGGATTCGCGCTGACGGCGATTCTTACGCTGGCTCTTGGTGTTGGTCCCACAGTTGCCATCTTCAGCATTGTCTGGGCGACTTTTCTTGCGCCGCTGCCGTATCCACACGCGGATAGACTGGTGGTCATGTGGACGCATTACAAAGGCGAACGCGATGCAACGCGCGGAGAGGACTACGAGCAGTACGCGGCGCAAAGCCAATCATTCGAGCGGCTCGATTTTGAGTCATGGATGGTGCTGCATCTCACGAACGCAGACCACTCCGAAGACGAGGCGGGGGGTATTCCGGTCTCGCCCGGCCTGATGACTAAAACAATTGGCGTGCCGATGGCTCTGGGTCGGGACTTTCTGCCCGATGAAGGCGTTCCAGGCAAGAACCATGTGGTGATCCTGACGCACCGACTGTGGCAGGAGCGGTATCACTCCGATGAGAACATTCTGGGGAAATACATTCTGATTCACGATGAACCGTACATGGTTGTCGGCGTGATTCAGGCGGGCTCGGCAGATCGAACCGGCGACTTATTCAATGTGCCTCTGACATTGCGGCCTGGTGTCCGCACACAGCAGTTCGGGAATGTGATAGGCCGGTTGAAACCGGGAGTCACGTTGGCGCAGGCACAGGCGGAACTCGCGGTGATCGATAGTCGACTTGCCCCACTGCGCAATGGCGGCAAGGATGCGAACC
>JBAWCO010000866.1:0-7252 GCA_049590315.1 Occallatibacter sp.
GCTCCCAGGGCGAGTGCCTCAAGCCAGGCTAGGCTACGCGCAGACAACTTGGTGCCGACTCAGCGAATCGAACGCTGTTGGCTGGCTTTTCAGACCAGTGCAATGACCACACCTGCTCAGTCGGCAAATCTTGGTGGACACGGGTGGAGTTGAACCACATCGTCCTCTTTGCAAGAGAGGCGCTCTTCCAATTGAGCTACCGGCCCACGTAAAGTTGGAGGGAGAGGAGGGAGTCGAACCCTCTAAAACGTGATCCACAATCACGCGCCGCACCGTTTGGCTTCAATCCCCGTAAAGTTACATCATGCGATGGAGCCGGCAGAGGTACTCGAAACCCCATCTTGCGGTTTACAAAACCGCCGCTCTGCCGCCTGAGCTATACCGGCCCACATTCATCCGCGAACGGCGAAGCGCCGATCGCCATCGGAGTCGGCGTACAGGTACCGGCTCCACTCATTTACTTCCAGACCCATCGACCGCAGAATGAACCTGCCGGTGTGAACACTTGCCGGCAGCGGTCTGCGCAACAGCGGCATGTCTGCCTCTTCAGGCGTCCTGTCCGCTTTGCGATGGTTGTCCTTTCGGCAACATGCCACAAGATTCTCCCAGGAATTCTTTCCCCCCTGCGATCTGGGAATGACATGATCGAGCGTTAAGTCACTCCCATGAAACTTCAATCCGCAATACTGACAGCGATATGCGTCCCTCACAAGAATGTTGCGGCGCGTGGTGATCTGCAGCCGAACAGGAACATGCTTGTACATCACAAGTCGAATGACGCTGGGTAAGTAGATGCCCGGATAGATCAGCCTACTCGTGGCTAACTCCACTGTTGCCTTCCCCGTGGTCACAAGCTTCAGCGCCCGCATGGCCGGGATGATGCGAAGGGCCTCGTAGGATGCATTCAGTTGTAGAACCGGCCTTCGCATCAAACTCATTGCCATCCTCCTTACACCCTTCTCTGGAGCCCCATTGACGCCTCGAACGCCAGTCTTGTGATTACGAATCACATGCTCTTCCAGTTGAGCTAATAGGGCGTGACCAAGAATTCCCTTTCTTCCAAAAATGGAGCGGTGAGCGAGACTCGAACTCGCGTGTGCGGTTTGGAAGACCGCCGTACTTGCCGCTGTACGATCACCGCTTGATTACCCCGAACCGTTGGCTCTCGGAGGGGGAGTCGAACCCAATCCATTCGGGGCTTCAAAGACCCCTGGCTTGCCGTTAGCCGATCCGAGAACGAATTCAATGCCGGCTTCTTCGATGCTGGCTCCCGGCGAGGGATTCTAACCCCCATCAGCACGTTCAGAGCGTGCGGTCCTCACAGTTGAACGAACCGGGAACAACTTACAAAATGTGGCTCCGAGAGTCGGATTCGAACTGACATCTCGCTTCTTAACAGGAAGCCGCTCTACCCTTGAGCTATCTCGGAGTAATGCCAACTTACACAAGGCGGTGCACCGCTGATCTATCCAGAATCAGCGCCATATAACTAAAAACCCTCTGGCCAATTGGCTCAGAGGGTAAGTGGAATCCAATTACGGAGTCCTCCGAGCAATCACATAAGTACGCCATGCCGCGGTTGGGCGGTCGCTGGTGTAAAGCCGTGATTGACTCGATTCATCATCGCACTTACAACTTACCCCGGATCGACTTCATAAGTCAACAGCTTCAACACAATTATTTTCTAACTTCAGGAGCCACTTCATAAGATCGATCCAACATCCCCGTGAGAATTAGGCACAAAATCTGGCGCCGGTGACGGGAATCGAACCCGTGAATCAATGCCTTGAAAGAGCATCCGCCAAACCAGCCTAGCGTACACCGGCGAAACTGGCGGCTACGACGAGATTCAAACTCGCACTGTACTGCTCGACAAGCAGGCGTCCTGTCATTAGACGACGTAGCCGTTCTGGGGGCACGATTCGAACGTGCGAGCTCTACCTTATGAGGGTAGCGAGATGGACCACTTCTCCACCCCAGATGCAAAGAACACAAAACAAGCTTGGTGCATGTGAGAGGATTTGAACCTCCATAACCCAAAGGTAGCGGTTTTACGGACCGCCGCAGCTAACCGTATCTGCCTCACATGCACAAAATGGAGGAAGGCGGAGGGGTCGAACCCCGATCTCGTCTTAGGAGGATCCCCTGGTTTTCAGGACCAGTTGCCAGCCACTCCGGCGGCACCTTCCAAACTCGTACTCAAACAAATGGCGGATAGTATGAGATTCGAACTCATGGCGCCTTTCGGTCGCTCCGCGTTAGCAGTGCGGTGCCTTAAACCCCTCGGCCAACTATCCGTATTCAATTACATTGGTGCCGGCCGAGGGCATCGAACCCCCATGTCCGAGGACACTGCGTTTTGAATGCAGCGCGTCTTCCTATTCCGCCAGGCCGGCACATCTTTGGTAGGAGCGAGGGGAGTTGAACCCCCAAGCCCGAAGGCGCTTGATTCTAAGTCAAGTGCGGTTTCCATTTTCGCCACGCTCCTACGATCACAATGTCTGGTGCGGATGAAGGGATTTGAACCCTTACGCCATTTACGGCACATGCTCCTGAAGCATGCGTGTCTTCCGTTCCACCACATCCGCGTGGTACCCGAAGAGGGACTCGAACCCTCACGCTCAAAAGAGCACAGCGACCTCGACGCTGCGTGTCTCCCATTCCACCATCCGGGTGTAACTCTTGAGGGCATAACTTTCCTCAGACGACTTTGTAAGTCGCCGCTTCGAGCTCATAGATACAAGCTCGTGGTGCGGGATGTAGGACTCGAACCTACACGTCCGAAGACACTCGATCTTAAGTCGAGCGCGGCTTCCGTTTCGCCAATCCCGCACAAACTAAAAGCCCCCCGATTTCTCGGAGGGCTTCGATACTGACCAATCTAGTGGCGTCAGCGCACGAAGCCTCCCCATTCCAGCTGATAGCTGAACGATGAGAGTCGATCGGAGTTGACTAATATGACGCGCATTGATTTCAATCCTTCACCTATTAGATAACATGATTCTATTTATCGCGCAAGCACTATCTTTGTGTATCGCCGGCGCAACCATGATCCAGACGGCGATCACTTTGTGTTTCGAAATGCATAGAGCCGAGCGGGCTTTCGACCAGTGATCTCCATCTCTTTCGACGCAGTCAACAGCCCTGTCGAGAGGATCTTTCGGCGAAAGTTCCTTTTGTCCAACGATCTTCCCAAGATCGCTTCGTGAAGCATTTGCAGTGTTGTCAGGGTGAATTTCTTCGGCAGTAGCTCAAACCCGACACTCGTGTACTCCAGCTTGTTCCTGAGCCTGTTCACCGCGTACTCGATGATCTTGCCATGGTCGAATGCCAGCGTCGGTAGTGCCTCCACCGGAAACAACCCGGCAGAAGCCGCATCTGTCCCAGCCAACAGTGGAGATTTTCCGGTAGGAACGAGGGCATAATATGCCACCGTCACCACTCGCCCACGAGGATCGCGCTTCGGATCGCCAAATGTGTAAAGCTGCTCCAGATAAATATTCTCTGTTCCTGTCTCTTCACTAAGTTCGCGAAATGCGGCTGCATCGAGGGTCTCATTGGCGAGCACAAAGCCGCCTGGCAGCGCATATTGACCTTTGAACGGAGGAATGCCCCGCTGGATTAGCAGCACCTTCAGCTTCTGCTCGCTTACCGTGAACACAACGATGTCCACAGTGATCTGAATCTCGTGTTGTTGGATACTCTGTTTCTTCATAAAAGAACCAGCCTGGCCTGCTCTTTGGCTCGATGCACATGCACTACTGCACCTGAGTTGAACTCTATCGAATCCGCCTCGATCCCGTCACTAAAGACACATCCTCCCGATGGCATGGTGGACTCAAGCAGAAGATCCTGACCGTCTGTAATCCATCCGGTGACCAACCCTGCACTGGAGTGCTTGCTAATGAATGGCTCCCGTGCCACGAAAAACAGCCGCGGGTCTTCCCACTGCATGTGGATTGGCTCTGGCGCCTTTCCTCCCATGGCAACAGCGATTCCCTGCGCCATATTGAAGACTGACGAGATCCAACCCGTGCTTCCGGCGCCCGTCGAGACCAATACACCACTCGATGACTGATGCTCGGTCTTGTTCTGAAGCGTGATCTTGTAGCGTGCAGAAACATGGCTGCTTGCTCCAAGGAACAGGTCGTTGAATGCCAGCATGCGCTGCCCGTCCTGAAACTGCGCTTCTGCCATCGTGACTTCCCGCATCCGCAATTTGCCGCTCAGCATCGCGCCGACAGCTTCAGCCACTTGCCCAGGAAGGAACGGTAACAGGACCCCATCGAATTGCTGCGGATCAGGATTGACTGCGATGATCGGTTGACCTTTCACATACTTCGCCGCGTTTGCCACCAGCCCATCCTGCCCCAGCGTGACGATCAGATCGTTCTCGGTGAATAAGACCGTAGGAACTAGAGATCGATCCAAAAGCTGCACCTTGAGATCGGGCGGAAGTGTCCGCCGCGTCAACTCCATTGCATTGCGGTAGACTGCGTCTTCTCGCTCGTACTCCTCGAAATGCCCGCCGGCGCTCTCGATATAGAACCGAGCTTGTCCAACCGTGTTGAAGCGTTCGACAAGCTCGGCAAGACGCGTCTTCCGCGTAATCACAAATATTTTCTCGAACATGATCAGCTCCGCGCTTTTCCAATTAGCCCTTGCAAGAGGTCAGGAGAGATGTTCAGTTCGCCGATCTTCTGGGCATTCCCCGCCATCTCCTGGAAAGCCATCGCAATCATTTGCCGCGCATCGAATCCGCCAGAAGAGATCAGCATCAATTTTTTCCAATCCACTGTCTCCAGCGCCTTGATGGTCGTGTCCAGTGCATAGGCACGGCTGTCGGCATCCTTGCGCTCATTGGCCACTCTCTGGTCCACAAGCTGTGCTCGTTGTTCCTCAATCGCGATATCGGCTGACATCTGTGCCTCGCGGATCTGGCGTTTCTTGTCTTCGACAGCGATCTCGGTATTCAACTCGCTCTCCTTGATGCGGCGTTCCTGCTCTACGGCGGCATTCCTACGGGCGTAAATCGCCTCATCCGATTTGCGCTGCAACGCCTCTCGCGCTTCCGCCTCCAGAGCTTTCGCCATTTCAGGTGTCGGCTTCACTGAAATGACTGCAAGATCGAGAATCTCAACACCGAGCCCAGTAATCAGCTCCGAATTCTTCAATGCATCCGCCACTTCTGCGCCAATCGCCGTTGCACTGGTCAAAACCCCACGTAAAGTCATACGTTGTGTCACGGCGCGCGCGGCCACCTGCGCGCTCTTGACCAGCCGCTCCTGTAACTTTTCCGGCCCATCCGTGAGGTAGCTTCCGTTTCTGGCCAGGCTGAAGTCGAGCAGTCCTGCCACCTTCTTTGGGTCGGCTACACGGTAGGTGAGCTGGCCCTGCACCGTCACCGACTGGAAATCCGCCGTGCTCTCTTGAAACGCGAACGGAGCGTCGGTACTGCCGAGAGGAACAGACACGATGGTTGCGCTGGGGGAGTAGTAGAAGAATGAAAGCCCTGGACCCTCATGCCGGATACGGCCCTGCTGGTAGTGCAATGCGTAGTGCGTTGCCGGGATCTTCACGTAAGAGAGAAGCATTTTGTCACCCCTTTAGTGTCTTACTGACACCATAATAGTGTCGTGCAGACACTATGTCAAGAGGGATTCTCTTTTACGCGCCGCAGAACCTGTCGAGCAACGATGGCGAGTGGCTGGCTGGCTGTCAGCCTGATGACTGTCTGGTACCTGCGTCCGCAAAACGAACTCATGCCCAAGGCGCGGGCGCAGCATTGAGAGCACTCGCACTCGATGAGGGTTTGGCCGAGGCTCACGCCTCACTCGCTCTGATCGAAGAGAATTACGATTACGCTTGGCCATGATCTAAAAAGAAACTCCGGCGGGCGATTGAACTCAATCCGCAATACGCGACCGCGCACGAGTGGCATGGGGAGCATTCAAATTCGATGATGGAAGTCAAAGTGGATACGAGCTATGACCCGATTCGAAGCGATCCACGGTCGACTTGAGGCAAATGGACTCGTCGAACGCGGGTCGCATGCAATTCCCCGGATCACTCTTCATAAACGTCCAGGCTCCGCGAGCATCCCTGATGTCACCCCAAGTAGCCGAGGTGCTATTTCTGCGGTGGAAGCCAGCCATGGAGCCGCATCCAATTCTCCAATATGCTGGGCCAAACCGAGAGTGCCGGATAACTTCCACCGAGCGCTGTGCCATGCGGCCCCTGCTCAAAGATGTGCATCTCGGCTGGCACGCCGGCCTTGGTCAGCGCCTGAAAGAACACTACCGTCGAGAGCACTGGCACGGACTGATCGGTTTGCGTCGCATAAAGAAAATACGGCGGCGAATCTTTTCTCACCTGTTGGCTCGGTGACATTTCCTGCGTGACTTCGACTGATGGGTTATCTCCGAGCAATCCTTTCATGGCGTTTGGTTTCGCCACTCCCTGCTCCAGCGTCAAGCCTCCATAGGAGCTGATGGCAAAGTCCGGGCGGTCACTGACGCGATCCACCGGATCTGCCGCGTCTGCCTTTCCGCTGTCGAACCGCGTCCCCAGAACTCCTACCAGGTGGCCTCCCGCGGAAAAGCCCCATACACCGATTCTCTCAGGCGAGACACCATACTCCTCGGCATGCGCGCGCACCCACCGCACCGCGCGCTCGCCATCGAGTATCGGAGCCGGGTAGAGATATCGTGGGCCAAGACGATAGGTCAACACAAACGCGCTGACGCCGTGCACATTAAGCCACTCGGCGATGCGCGTTCCTTCCTTGTCGTATGCAAGATGCGTATATCCGCCGCCGGGACATACGATCACCGCAGTGCGCAGACCATCCTTCAGCTTCGCATCGGGCGACGCGCCAAAGAACTCCAGATGCGGCTTGTCTTCCTCAATATTTCCAATCGCGCCGGGTGCTTGTCCGTCCCAGAGCGGAATGATTTGACCGTGAGGAACTTCGTCCGCTGGTTGATGAACCGCCGGAAGCTGCGCAGACAACGAGGAAGCAATCAGACTTAGGCCGAGCCACGCTAATTTCATTGACACCTTTCTTGAAATCCCGTTTGAGTAACGCAGCGGATCGAGAATTCCGCTCCCGGAATGCAATATCCAATCCAAACGACAGTCTAAGGCACAGGCACCTCGCCATCAGTCACGAAACGCTCATGTCGGAGTAATAAAAAAATCATATGCACTGGCCTACATCCCTTGTGCAAAGACTCGCATCCCATGCCAGTGT
>JBAWCO010000867.1:0-4623 GCA_049590315.1 Occallatibacter sp.
CATTGAGTTGCACCTTGAGCGTCTTTACCGAATCGACCGGCAAGCGAGGGTCAATCGCCTTCACCGCATCAAGAGCGGCACCCTGAACGGATGCAGGATCGATCGCAGTCCGCAGCTCAAACGTGGCGCCGCCTTCAGGCAACTGGAAAAGAGGCAGATAAAGCATGAACGCACCGGTCTCGCGGAGTTCGTGGACTTTGACATCCCGAATCTCGCCAACAATCTGAATCCAGCTCGAATCGCCGACAAAGCCGGGAATACTTACGAACCGCCCGATCGGGTCCGCATTTCCAAAATAATGCCTGGCCATGCCTTCGCTCACAATGGCAACCTTGGTGGTTCCGTCGCGATCACCCCAGGAAAAGTCGCGTCCACGGAACAGAGGCGTTCCCATAGTGGCGAAATAGTCCGGTCCAACCGGCTCAATATTCACGGGAGCAAGATCCTCTGCCTGTCCGGAGGCCGAGCCCTGCACTCGGATCGGGGTGGTGCTAATGCTCATGCTTAACGGTTCGTGAACCGACATCGATGCCAACCGGACTCCAGGGACGGCTCGCAGGCGGGTGAGCAGTCGTTCGTAAAGTGGGACAACATCCTTGTAGCCGATTACCGTAGGATCCACCGAGAACAGAAGCACATTGTCCCGATCGAATCCCGGGTAAAAGTCTTTGAGATTGGCAAGCGTGCGTGTCAGCAAGCCCGCGCCAACCACAAGCACCAGCGAAATGGCTACTTGCAGGACAACCAGTGACTTGCCCAAGCGAGAACGCGTAGACGATCCGGCGCTATTGCGCGCATTCTGCATGAGCCCGCGGGAGGGATCCACACCCGCGATGCGCCATGCCGGAATGGTGCCGAAGATGAGCGCAGTAAGCAATGAAACTCCCAGTGCAAATCCGAGTACCCTAAGGTCAGGATGAGCGCTAAGCAACACCGGACTGCGCCCGCGCGCCATGAGAGCGAGCAACAATCTGTTGCCCCAATACGCCAAGCCCACGCCCATCACCCCGCCGCCCAGACCAAGCAAGATGCTCTCGGTGAGCAATTGACGAATCAGGCGCCCCTTGCCCACGCCTAATGCGAACCGCAACGCTATTTCCTTTTCTCTGGAGTTGGCGCGTACCAACAGCAGATTCGCCACATTGGCGCAAGTGATCAGAAGCAGTAACCCGACAATTCCCATTACGATCCAAAGCGGCTTTGAGAATTGCAGGCGCAACGCCGCGAGTCCTTGGCTGCCGGGTTCGAGTTGCAGGCGGAAGTTGAGAAACGTCTGCCTTACGGCCGGGGAGTCGATGGGGGTCCCGGCGAGGCTTGCCGCAGCCTCGCGCATCGACTGAGCGAAGGCTGGCGATAGGCTGGCGGTCGCTCGCTCCCGGGTAACACCATCCTGTAATCGGCCCATTACGTGAAGCCAGTTGCGGAAAGGAGCCTTGAGGGCGTCTGCAGGGCTCCCGGCGGCAGCAAAGCCCGGATACACCGAGCCAATCATCGTGAGCGGAACTGAGATCTCGACCTTGTCACCTGGTTGAACGCCGTAGAACTCAGGTTTCGTGACCCCGACAATCGTGAAAGGTACGCTGTTGATCAGGACGTGCTTTCCAACAATGCCAGGGTCGAGTGCAAACCTAGTCCGCCAATAGTCATACCCTATTACTGCTACCGGCGCTTGTCCCGCCAAGGATTCATCGATCGGCAGAATCGTGCGACCCTGGGCCGCTCCCACTCCCAGCACAGTGAAGTAATTGCCCGAAACCAACTGTCCTTCCGCCAGTCCGCCCCGTCCGTCCACCTCGACATCAACTTTGAACAGTTTGCGAAAAGCGAACGCACCGGCCAAAACCTGCGTTTGACTATTGAGAGTTTGAAAAGTCGGATACGAAAAAGTATCGTTCGGCGGAAGGGCGGGATTGGCTGCCTTGAACTCGACGAGTTGCTCAGGTTTCTCGACCGGCAGCATCCTGAGAAGTGCCGTATCGATCAGGCTAAACACCGCAGTAACAGCACCAATGCCGAGCGCAAGAATCAACACAGCAGTAACAGTGAATGCCGGAGATCTGAGCAGCTGTCGCACTCCGTATCGGATGTCCTGGCCAAGACGTTCGAGCGCAACCCATCCCCAGGCTTCGTGTGTCTGCTCGCGGATCAACGTCGAGTTGCCGAAGGCACGCCGAGCTGCGTATCGTGCCTCTTCCGGTGAGAGGCCGTTTTCACGTTGCTCCTCTTCTTCCAGTTCGACATCAGAGCGCAATTCCCGCTCTAGATCGGCATTTCGTTCCCTGATCTGCCACCATTTCATTTCAGCTCTCCTCAGCGGCGGGCCACATCACGCGCGCAACGGCCTCGGCCATCTGCTTCCACTGCGATTCCTCGACAACAAGCTGTTTCCGGCCTTTCTCTGTCAATCGGTAATATTTGAATTCCCGGTTTCGGTCCGGAGCCGTTTCCCATTTGGCACTAACCCACCCTCTTTCTTCCAGTCGATGCAACGCGGGATAGAGTGAACCGTGCTGCATCTGCAGGAATTCATTTGTAGTTCTCTGAATATGCTTCCCGATCTGATGACCGTGAGCAGGGCCATAGAGGAGGGTCCGCAATATAAGCATGTCCAGGGTCCCCTGGAGAAGTCCGACCCGCTGCTGTGCCTGTTTTGTCATAGAAGACATTCTACCCTCAATCTGGTGATGATGGTAGACACTCGACTATCGATTGTCAAGTGGCGGTGCAGAATGTGGATTCTCAGGTCACGACTTCAGCCCGAGGCGCGTTTCCAGTATTGCTATTTCGCCCTGGTCTCATGGCCTCATCTCGTCGAGGTCCGTTTCCATCCAGGCACTCAGGAACATCCGCTGGTTTGACCACAATTGACGCACGTATAGCAGGTTCCACTTGGCTTCGTCAGGCCGCCACAGGAAACACAAGGCGGAGCGTCACCGATGTCATAGAGGAATTGTGAGCCGTCGTCCGGGCTGGGTGTTTGTTCTCTCCCGGCACTAGTCTCGCCATTACCTTGCCCGAATAGCGAGAGTTGTTTTCCGGACAGTAACCGCAGCTCCATCCAGCGGAAAAGATAGTCCATGATGGACTTTGCGTACCCGATCTCCGCGTTGCCGGTCCAGCCGGATGGCTCAAACCGTGTATGCGAGAGCTTGTCGCAGAGCACTTTCAGTGGCACTCCGTGCTGGAGGCTGACCGAAACCACGGTGCCGAAGCACTCCATCAAACCGGCAATGGTTGATCCGGCCTTCGCCATTCGGATGAAGATCTCGCCCGGCTGACCGTTGGGGTAGAACCCGACCGTCAGATAGCCTTCATGCCCCCCGAATGCGAAGTGATGTGTGATGGCCGAACGCTCATCCTGCAACCGGTGGCGATTCGCCGCCGGCGGACCCAAGAGGTCAGGTGCAGCTCCTGGCGCCCCCTCTGCCAAGCTGCATCGATCATCAGCATTCGCCTGGGCGGCTGATTTCGAACCCTCTCCATCGGAGCCGTGGGTCGTTGGTTCTTTGGTTTCCATGACTCGCCTCCTGCATTGGCGGGGAAACTTGCGCTGTTCGTCCCTCCGCGTCATTTAGGGGTTTGTCCCCCAGACAGAAATCCGGTCAAATGACCCGGAAGGCGCTCTGCTGGCGTTCGAGACGGCCTCAGAACAACGAGCCCTGAATAGGCGTGACCGGAGTGTGATTCACTGGTGGAGCAGCAAGCTGGGGTTCCTGATTCCGCTCGCCCACCGGCGTCCTGTACTTGCTTTCCAACTGCCTGAGCAGCGCAAGATCGGTTGCCTGTTGCTCTTCCGCCAGCCGCAATTCATACCGCGCAAGGTAGTTCCGGTTGACGATTTCTCGCTGGATCGCCCTCTCGACATCGGAAAACGTGTATTCCGGATCTCCGTAGCAGGGGAATCGCAGTGTGTGTTTCAGGAACCGCACCTGAGCGGAAAGAGATGAAAACCACTCCTCGTAGAATTGAGTGCGGTTGTAATGAGCAATGTGCGCGAAGCACATGGAAAGGCGGTTGTAGAAGCTCTTTGTGAAGAGCGCCGGCGCCCACTCCGATTCGATAAAGCGCAGCAAAGTATTCCCGAACTCCGCCTTGTCTGCGGCGGTTGAGAACTTCGTGGCAGTGAAGTCCGATGGGAGAAATGGCCCCTTGGGCATGGTGATCTCCACACAAGAGAAAAGGGCCAGCCGCAGCCGACCCTCTTCCTTGCCTTGGTTGAGACCGTGACGGCCTCGATGGAACATTCTCCCAATGGATACGCTATCACCCGTGCATCCTGAAGACCAGCGGTTCCAGGGGAGATTGATGGCTCTGTCGCCGTCATGCTGCCGCTTCGCCCATCGCCCTGAGCTTGCGGTATACGGTGGTCTTGCCGATTCCGAGCAACCGTGCAGCTTCAAGAGGTCTGCGATTCGACCTCTCGTAGGCTGCCACGATCATCGCTCGCTCCACCTCCGCCATCGTCGGAAAGACTCCCGTCTCTGGAACCTGCGCTAAGACGATCGGAGCTACTGACTCCACGTACTGCTGCGTCAACCGCTCCGTTGCCGTGGAGATCAATCTTGAGGCCTGTTCAAGTTTCTGAAGGCATTGAGGGTCCTGCCGGATCACGATCTTCTCTAC
>JBAWCO010000868.1:0-2760 GCA_049590315.1 Occallatibacter sp.
CTGGTGCGGGGCGCGGTGGTGGCAGGCATCGCTGTGAGCCGCGACGGCAAGACGCTGGTTGCCGCGAACTTTGAGAACGATTCGTTGTCGATTGTGGATACCACGACCCGCACCGTCACGAACGAAGTGCACTTCTTCACGCCCGGCGGCACTGTGGCGCAGGGCGAGTTCCCCTATGACGCGGCGATCGTGTGCGATAGCAAGGGTGCGGCTCGCACTGCGTATGTGACCAGCCAGCGGGACGATGAAGTCATGGTCGTTGATATCGCGAACGGATCCTTCTTTTCCATCCCCGTCGGCGATCAGCCCAACCGGATGATCCTGTCAAGCGACCAGCGCAAGCTCTACGTTCTGAGCGCGAATAGCGACGACGTTGCCGTGATCGACACCCTTCAGCAGAAGGTGGTTCGGACGATCAAGCTCTCTCGCCCGTTCGACCCCTACAAGGGCTTGAATGCGAATGCGGCGGGACTCAGTCCGGATGGGAACACCTTGTATGTCGCGCTCGGCACTGAGAACGCTGTTGCGGTTGTCGACCTGCGGAGCGGCGAGGTGGAAGGCCGCATTCCGACCGGCTGGTACCCGACTTCGGTTTCGGTGAGCGCCAACGGTTCCACGCTTTATGTATCGACCTTCAAGAGCAATCCGGGACCAAATCCCGGCAACGATGGTCCCGATCCCACCTTCGCAACGCAGCGCGGATTCCCTCTGGAGAAAGCGCAGTTGAATATCATCCCGGTACCGAACCGGCGGGAGCTTGACGAACTGAGCGAGCAGGTGGACCGCAACAACGGGCTCGCGAACCGCCGGCCTGACTTCACCATGGCTTTCCTGCAGCACAAGATTCACCACGTCATCTACATCATCAAAGAGAACAAAACCTACGACCAGATCCTCGGCGACCTCGAGCGCGGCAATGGCGATCCCTCACTGAACCAGTGGCCGCAGCCCATCTCGCCAAATCATCACAGCCTGGCGCTTACGTTTGGCCTTCTGGATAACTTCTACGCCACCGGAGATGTGAGCGGCACTGGCTGGGACTGGTCGACGTACGCCCACTCCACGGAGTACAACGAGAAAACCGTTCCCGTGAATTACGGCAATGGCGGCAGCGGTGTTACCAGCGACTCCGAGGGCGGCAATCGCTTCATCGCCGTGGGAGTGCCGGAGTTCTCGCCGAATCCTTCGCCGCTCACTGAGCGTCTGCTTACGCTTCTCGATCCGACCGGCAGCTCGAATATTCTTCCCGGACCGAAGAACGTCGACAACCCTCCCGGCTCGGATGACGATCTGGATGCCGAAAAAGTGGGCGGCTATCTGTGGGACTCGGCATTGCGCGCTCACAAAACAGTGCGTAACTATGGCTTCTACCTCGATCAGGATTACTACGTGAGCGCCGGCGGCGATCCAACCAAGCCCGATCCCCTCGTCCCCACCTACATTCCCATCTCGCCCACTCCTTTTGAGGCGCACCTTCCGCAGGCTATCGCCGATGAACCTGCACTGATGGGTCTGACCGACATCTACTTCCGCGGATTCGACCAGAACAATGCGGATACCTATCTGGTGAACGAGTGGCAGCGCGACATGGGCGTTAACGGGCTGCCCAATCTCACGCTGCTCCGCTTGTCTCACGACCACAACGGCAGCTTCGGCACTGCCATCGCCGGGCTGGGCACGCCGGCATTGCAGATATCGGACAACGATTACGCCATCGGCCGCGTTGCGGACATCATCAGCCACTCGCAGTATTGGAAAGATACCGCGATCTTCATCCTTGAAGACGACGCGCAAAACGGCTCGGACCATGTGGATTCGCATCGTTCGTTTGCTTACGTGATCTCGCCCTACAGCAAACGCGGTATCACCATCTCAACCAATTACAACACCGTGAATGTGCTCAGAACCATTGAAGACGTGCTGGGCATCAACCATCTCAACTTCCGCGACGCCGATGCGGCGCCGATGTCGGATGTGTTCACTTTCAAGCCGGACTTCACGCCCTACACGGCAGTTATCCCTGGCGACCTGTGTGTGGCGCCCGTCGATCCCAACCTGGTGCCGGCGTGCCAGAGCACAACTGCGCAGATCACCCCCGCCGTTCCGCAACTGCACAATGCGGCGTGGTGGGCGGCGAAGACCAAGGGCTTCGATTTCTCCGATGCCGACAAGGTCGACGCCAACGCCTTCAACAACATCCTTTGGCAGGGCACCATGGGCGACAACCTTCCTTATCCCTCGGAGCGGAGCCGTAAGGACCTGCGTCAGAACCGAGCTGCATTGCTGAAGAAGTGGCGGGAAAGCCAGGCTCAGCCAAAGCCAACAGAAGTCAGTTTGCCAAATGGCCAATAGGTGAGAAGTCCGGCATCGCAAGGGTAATCCGTTTCTGCGGTCTGAGAAACGGACGATCCCTTGCGATGTCACGATAGATCCCAATGCGTTCGTCGAGGGCAGATCGGTAACGATGTGTCGGCACGGCGACTGAAATCCCGTTGGTCCCGTCAGCACAACGGATCGGAGTTGGGATCGGCGTTTTCGGGGAGCAATCCAGAAAATCGTGCTCAATCGGCTGTCAATGAGCGCTTTGGCAATACTTGACCTCGAGGCCGCAAGATAGCGGTCCGCACCTGTTGACATTCAACCGGTCGTGGCGTTACGGTATATGTGGAATGTCAACTGATTATGCCGATGCCCCAGAATAAAGCCGATATATTGCAGGGAACGCTGGATTTGATAGTGCTGAAGACGCTGGAGTCGATG
>JBAWCO010000869.1:0-2215 GCA_049590315.1 Occallatibacter sp.
AGCCAATGACGAAGCTCCAGTTTTGCCAGCGGACCTGGTAACCGTCCACCTGGAAGCTCGGCCCTTCAGGTTGGGTGATGTCCAGGGGCTTGATGTCGGATCGCAACTGGGGAACTCGATCCGCAGCGTAATTGCCCGGTAGCGGCGGCAGCGGCCACTGGCCGTATTCCTCCACCCGGATCACTCGCATTTCGTGAGACTGTAGCAAAGAAATTGGGTTCTTCTTGACTTCTTCCAGCTGCGCAGCTGTACTGGCGAGGCCCGCTGCCCGCTGGAGAAGTCAACCATGCCACCCGGAGCATACATCCCCGACCGCACCGAGGGCATCACGCGTGTCGAAGACCTGCCCGCCCCCCTCGACACGCGCCGCTCCCGCGACTACCGCCGGCGCCCCTGCCCCCGCTGTGGCCGTTCCTGCTTCCGCCACGGTCGTGGCCGCCGCACGCTGCACGATGTCGGCTGCCTTCTCCGCGACCGGCCACGCCGCCTTCTGGTCACTTACTCCCAGCATCACTGCGTCGCCTGCGACAGTTACTTCAATGCGGACATGGCCGACCTCGCCCCACCGGGCAGCCATTACACGGCACGGGTCATCTCTTTGGCTGTCCGGTTGGTGGTGGAAGACGGCCTCCCCTATCGCTCCGCCTCGTGGCATCTCTGGCGGGATCATCGCGTCTTTGTCCCTTTCGCCACCATCCAGAACTGGGTCGAGGCGGCGGGGGAAAAAAGGCGTCACGCAGGTTGAGGCGGGCTACCTCGACTGGGCCTTGGCCGACTTCTCCGGTTACCTGGCGGCCGACGAATTATACGACGGCCCCTTCTGTGTGCTCTCGGTGGTGGACGCCCGCCAGCAGTGCCGACTGCTCTACGAGGTACTCGACCACAACCCGACCCGGGCGGACATCCTCCTCTTCCTCGTCCGCTTGAATGACCACCTGCGCAGACGCGGACTCGCCGCTGTGGGCATCACGACGGACGCTTCGCCGCTGTACCCCCTGCCGATTGCCTTGGCCTTCGGGGAAATCGCGCACCAGATTTGCGAGTTCCACATCCTCAAGGAACTGACCAAGGCGGTGCTGCGCGTGCTCGCCCGGATGCGCAAGCATTTAGCCGAGCAGAAGCCGATGTTACCCCGCGGGCGGGTCAAGAACACCGAGGCGGGCCAGAGGGTACGCCTTCAGGCCCAGGTCATTCAGCAACGCATCGCGGCTCTCTTCGAGCATCGGCATCTGTTCGTCCGACATTACCTCAGCGCCGCCGAACGTGTCCTTCTTCAACGTCTGACTCGCTCCGACCGGCAACTGCGCGCTGTGCGGGCGATCATGGATGAAGTGTACCGCCTGTTCGACCGCCGCTGCCGAACGGACACCGCCCTGGACAAGTTGAGCAAGTTACGCCAGCGCGTGCGGCGTTACCGCAGCCTGGGAAAGAGCCTGGACAAGTTGTCTTCGCCCAATCTGGAGAAGGCGCTGACCTTCTTGGACGATAGGTTACTACCCTCGACCTCCAACGCCGTCGAGCGCGGCAATCGCCGTCACCGGAAGATGCAGAAGACCGTCTATCGGGTACGCACCCAGCAAACGCTGCAAGGACGGATGGCCTTGGACCTCCAGCGCGACAAACAAGCCAGCGGGCGTGGCACGACCCTGACAGCTCTCCACAAGGACCGCCCATAACCAGCAACAACCCAATTTCTTTGCTACAGACTCAGAAATAACGGATGTCATCGAACAGGACCCGCTCGCCTTTCTCGACTGAGAGGTTCTTCCGCACGACCACGACCCGATACGCCTGCCGGCACTTGCCCGGTCGGTACTCGAACTCTGCCACTTGCTCGCTCACCAAGCGGATGTTCTCGAACTCCTTCTCCCGAACCAGTTCTTCCTTCACCTTGGCCGGTCGCTGCCGAGGCGTGGTGGCCACCTGGTACTTCGCCGGACGGGGCAACGGCTGCCAGACCCCCCGGGGCAAATCCTCCACGATTTTCCGCAGATTCGGCATGGCGTCCAGGCCGAAGACGTACCGCACGCCAGCCGTGTCCCAGCGGTCGAAGTGAGCGGTCAACGCAAAGTCGGTGTCGCCCCGCAGAACGATCCGCCGGAAGCCGGCCCGGCGGCACAGATCGATGGCCTGGTCGAATCGCTCGGCGGCTCCCTCATGGCTGGGCCGGTTGCCGGAGCGGTTGACCAGAAACAACGGCTCCTGGGTGTTGGCC
>JBAWCO010000870.1:0-9855 GCA_049590315.1 Occallatibacter sp.
AGACACATCCGCCTGAAGCGGACTGGCAGCAGAACAGACTTCGGGCATCCTGGATACTCCTATCCATTTCCAACACCTCGGCGAAAAACTGCAATCCCTCTTTTGGGTCAAGAGCACAATGTTGCCATTGTGGCGCTGAGAACCAAAGACCCCTATGTCCTGTGTCACACCTCATACCACGCTTTGACGCGACATACCCGGGCAGGGTTTGCCGTCTAGGGAAGGTATAACCAAGGATAGACGCGGGCCTTCGTTCCCACCACCCTATATTACCCTTAGTAATGCACCCAAGGTAAACTAAAGTGCGAGCGAAAGGGCAAAATTCTATGAAGATATTGGTCTCCGGAGGAGCGGGGTACATAGGTAGTACCGTGGCTACGCTGCTGATAGATAAAGGGCATCAGGCTGTTGTATTTGACAACCTAAGCCATGGGCGGCGGGACCTGCTGCCCGCGGGGGTGGAATTTGTGGAAGGGGAGCTGGCGGACAGGCCAGCGCTTGAAAACCTTTTCATTTCAGCGAAGAGCGACGGGCACCCCTTCGACGGTGTTCTCCACCTCGCCGCGTCGATCGAAGCCGGCGAGTCCATGGTGCACCCGGAAAAGTTCTTTCGGAACAACACGGCCTCCACGCTGGCCCTGCTTGAAGCGATGCTGGCCCATGGACCACGCCGCCTGGTATTCTCCTCCACGGCCGCCGTTTATGGAGAGCCGGAATCCGTTCCGATTCAGGAAGATGCGCGACTTCTGCCTACGAATGCCTACGGCGAATCGAAGTTACTTGTGGAGCACATGCTTGGCTGGCTTAACCGGATCCATGGCTTCCGCTATGCCTCTCTTCGCTATTTCAACGTGGCTGGAGCGCCCGAAGGCCCGGACGGCGTCGTTCGCGGTGAATCCCACGAACCCGAATCGCACCTGATTCCGCTGATTCTCGATGTCGCGCTGGGTCGGCGCAAGTCGATCAAAATCTTCGGCGAGGATTACCCGACCCCGGACGGCACCTGCATTCGGGATTACATCCACGTCTCCGACCTTGCGGATGCCCATCTGCTGGCCCTGAGCGCGCTGGAGAGCCATGACCAGCTCATCTTCAATCTCGGGAACGGCCATGGCTTCAGCGTGCGCGAAGTTATTGAGTCGGCCCGCCGCGTTACGGGTCATCCGATCCCGGCCGACATCCATCCCCGGCGCGCCGGCGATCCGGCGGTGTTGGTCGCCAGCTCGGAGAAGGCGATTCGTGAGCTGGGATGGAAACCGCGGTACACCCAGATCGACGAAATCATCCGCACGGCGTGGCTCTGGCATCAGAAGCGGTACGCTTGACCCAGACCATTGGCAATCAGTCTTGACAAGGTCATCGCCATGTGGAAGGATCGCGTCGGTCTGAGTTCCGCTCTCTCGCCTGTCACCGATTCAGCTCAAGCAGACGGATTTCAACACCAGTTGCTCTGATAACACGATGCAAGGGGGAATCTCGTGTCTGACGAACAGAAAGCAGTGTTTGCTAATCCAGCGCCTTTGGGTCTGATTGCCTTTGGGCTCACCACAGTCATTCTGAGTTTGATCAACGCAGGTGTTTTGCCCAAAGGTGGCGAGCCGGTGGTCTTGCCGCTGGCCTTT
Source organism: Occallatibacter sp. (assembly GCA_049590315.1). Classification (GTDB taxonomy): domain Bacteria; phylum Acidobacteriota; class Terriglobia; order Terriglobales; family Acidobacteriaceae; genus Telmatobacter. Next base: position 1,623 of record JBAWCO010000870.1, read on the forward strand.
GCGTTTGGCGGTCTTGTCCAGATGTTTGCCGGGCTGATGGAATTTCGCACCGGCAACACCTTCGGCACAGTAGCGTTTCTGAGCTACGGCGCCTTCTGGTGGTGGTTCGCATTGCTGGTTCTGCTGGGCGGGCACGGCGTGCTGAATCTCACCGAAGCCGGCAGCACGATCGCCGCTACGCTGATCGGATGGGGTGTTTTCACCCTCTACATGTGGATTGCGACCTTCCGCCTGGCCAAGGCGCTCTGGTGGGTGTTCCTTACTCTGTGGATCACATTCTTCCTGCTCGGGTTTGGCGACTTGCTTGGCATGCATGGCCTGTCTCAAGCCGGGGGGTGGGTTGGGCTTGTCTGTGGACTGCTGGCTATGTACACGAGCTTTGCCTTGGTGACGAATTCCACGTTTGGCAAGACTGTGCTGCCGGTGGGTGCGCCTTAAAGCAAGTGAAAGCTATGAACAGTGTTTACAACGTGCATCAGGGCGTCTTGTCGGGGCGTCCAAGCACGGCGTATTCTCATGGCATGAGGTTCCGGGAAAAATCAGGACCGCTTGGTTGGGTCTATGTCCTGTTGATGTGTCTCTATGGGTGCGATTTTATCTGCTCTATCTTTTGGCACCAACCATCAACATCCTCAATCATCTTGGCGTTTCGTGGATTGGCGGCCGCGGGTTGGGCCGGTGTAGTTTTGCGCCTGTTCCTCAATCGCCGTTACGGTTATTGGGATCTTGATTCTGACGGCCTCCACAAGCGCCGACTCGAAAGCAAGAAGGATGTCACGATCCAATGGGACAAGGTTATTGCCGTGCGCAACCTTTTCCCAAGCATGATTTGGGATGAGACTCTGTCGGTGTATTATGAGTCGCCTGCGTCAAAGTTGGGTTTTAGCCATATCACGGCGGTTCCCGAGAATCGCAACGACCTGATTGCAGCTCTTCGCAAATTTGCTCCTCAGGCCAAATTCAACGTGTAGTGCGCTTAACGATCAAACCATCCATCATCGGCAATTACGGCCTGCAGCAATCGTGGCGCATCAACGGAACGAAATACTCTTCCAAGAACCACGAGAGGGCGAAGAGCAGGGCCATGCCCACCATGGTCCACAGAAACATGCGCACGGGGAAAGTGGACATTAGTGGCTCGCCTTCCGGAGTTGCTGGGGATGGACGGGAATAGAGCAATCCGCTCATGAAGCAGACGCAACCGGCCAGGGCAATGTGAAGCAGAGAGGCGAGCAGGCGTTCCGGCCATCGTGTTCCAGGCACAAAGAACGCATGCATCATTACGGGATAGAGAGAGAGCATGCTTAGGAAGAAGGAGAGCGGTCTGGCGAGTTCGAAGAGCATGGCGGGCTCGCTACGATAGGTTCGAGGCAGAACTTCAAGACGCTGCACAACCCAGGCTCAATTCAATTTTAAGCTTGTTTCAGGTGACTTGGATAAACATCCCCGTTCAAAAGAAGCTTGATACTATTTCCTTGAATACCCTGGAGAAAGCGGGAATGGTACGATCAGCCCATTATTTTCTGGCAGCACTTGCTCTTGCGGCTTACTTATCGGTTGCCGGCATCCCGCAAAACACGCCAGCGGCACCCTCCGCCGGACTATCCCAACAAACCGGCTCTTCGGATGCCGCAGATTCCTTGCCCCCGCTCCCCGATCCGGCCACGGTGGACCAGATTCGCGAGTATCTGCGCCTAAGCGGCGATATGGATTCCCTCCGGGTACGCTGGATTGCGGCTCTTGACAAGAATCACGCTCTCGGAGCCCCCTATTGGCCTGAAAGTTTTTGGACCGCAATAAAGGAAGAAATGCGGAATACAGACCTATTGCCGATGTACATCACCTTGTTTCAGCACGACGTTTCGAGAGAATTGATGCAGGAGGTTCTTGAAACATACCACCGACGGGGTGTCGATCACTTTCAGGGATCTCCGGCCTGCTTCAAACTCGGCGATCCCAAACTGGGTTTAGCTGCTGACATGGACAAGTTGAAGCTTGCAAAAACACAAGAAGTGGTGAACAAGGTCTACGCCGTTTATAAACCGCAGATCAAGGCAGCGCGTTTGAAATATCAAGCTGACCATCCGACTTCGGTAAATAAGTGAGTGCTACCGTCAATTCCCGGTTGTCATGGCGCAGGCGCAGAGCAATTGTGGCCGGCTGACTTGGGCTGGGCTTCATTCTTGGTTTCCATCTGACCGAAAACCGCGTCCGGATCGCGACCTTCGGAATTGTCCTACCACATGGGCTTACCTGATTTCCGGCTGAGACACTAGGCGGTCAACTGGTTCATTGACGCTGTTCAGGGTAGTCCCCACTTGCCGAGTGTGCCTCCGTCTCGTTAAAGTGACACCCACGCGGCATTTTTCCGGGATTGGTCTTTTCGGGGCTTGGCGCGGCCGGTAAGTTTCTTTCTTCCCCAGAAGGACGTTTTCATGTCTTCGTTGCCCGTTCCTACCGTTGCCAGTCAGGATATCGATTCCACGCTTCGCGAAAACAGGGTCTTTCCGCCGCCGCCGGAGTTCAGCGCCAAAGCCCACATCAAGAGTCTCGATGAGTATGAGGCTCTCTACAAGAAATCGATCGACGATCCTGAATCTTTCTGGGCTGAAGCGGCCCAGGATCTCCATTGGTTCAAGCGCTGGGACAAAGTGCTGGAGTGGAATGAGCCCTCGGCGAAGTGGTTTGTTGGCGGCAAGCTCAATCTTTCCTACAATTGCGTGGATCGGCACGCGCTGGGTGTGCGCGCGAACAAGACAGCTCTCATTTGGGAGGGCGAACCGGGGGAGATTCGGCGCCTGACTTATGCGGAGCTGTACGTCGAGGTGCAGAAATTCGCCAATGCTCTGAAGGCTCTCGGCATCCAGAAGGGCGACCGCATCGCCGTCTACATGGGCATGACGCCGGAGTTGGCCATCGCGCTGCTCGCCTGTGCGCGTATTGGGGCCATACACTCGGTCATCTTTGGGGGATTCGCCGCCAACGCTATTGCGGACCGGGTCAACGATTCAGAATGCGTGGCGATTCTTACGCAGGATTCAAGCTACCGCCGCGGTGGGGAGATCAAGCTCAAGCAGACCGTGGACGAGGCGATGAACGCCTGTCCGACGGTGAAGCATGTGGTGGTCTACAAGCGTACCGGCAGCCCCATCAACATGGTCGAAGGCCGCGACCATTGGTGGCACGATCTGGTGGCTGCGGCAGCGCCTGAGTGTCCTGCTGAGCAGCTCGACTCGGAAGATCCGCTTTACATCCTCTACACCTCAGGAACCACCGGGAAGCCCAAGGGACTGGTCCACACGACCGGAGGATATGCAGTCCAGACCTACCTGACTACCAAGTATGTTTTTGATATTCGCGATGAGGATGTTTACTGGTGCACGGCTGATATTGGTTGGGTCACCGGGCACTCGTATGTCGTCTACGGTCCGCTGCAGAACGGCGCCACCGTGCTCATGTATGAAGGTGCGCCGAACTGGCCCGACTTCTCGAGGTTTTGGAAGATCATCGACGACCACAAGGTCAGCATTTTTTACACCGCGCCCACGGCTATTCGCGCTTTTATTAAATGGGGCAATCAGTATGTTGAGAAATTCAAGCTGGACTCGCTTCGTCTGCTTGGTACCGTTGGCGAGCCTATCAATCCTGAAGCGTGGATGTGGTATCGCGAGAAGATTGGCCACAACCGCTGCCCGATTGTCGATACCTGGTGGCAGACTGAGACTGGGGCGATCCTGATTGCGCCGATTCCGGGGGCTGTGCCTACTAAACCCGGATCGGCGACGCGGCCGTTTTTCGGCATTCAGCCAGAAGTGGTCAACAAGGATGGTGCGCCCGTTCCGGCGGGGAGCGGCGGCTTGCTGGTGGTCCGCAAGCCGTGGCCCTCAATGGCGCGGACTGTCTATGGCGATCCCGAGCGCTACCGTAAGACCTACTGGAGCGACATTCCTGGAAGCTACTTCACCGGCGACGGCGCACGCATGGACCCGGATGGCTATTTCTGGCTGATGGGCCGTGTTGACGATGTGATCAACGTCAGCGGGCACCGGCTTGGGACGATGGAAGTGGAGTCGGCGCTGGTTGCGCATCCCAAGGTTGCGGAGGCTGCGGTGGTTGGCCGTCCTGACGAATTGAAGGGGCAGGCGATTTCCGCGTTCGTGTCGCTTGAGAGTGGGCACCATCCCAGCGAGCAACTGAAGGACGAGTTGCGTAAGTGGGTGTCGAAGGAGATTGGCTCGCTGGCGCGACCGGATGATATCCGGTTCACGGAGGCATTGCCCAAGACACGCTCCGGAAAAATCATGCGCCGGTTGCTGAGGGAATTGGCTACGCATGGCGAGATCAAGGGCGATACTACTACGCTTGAGGACTTCACTGTAATCGCCAAACTGCGGGAGGCGGAAGAAGGGTAGGCGTCAATCGCCACGAGTACGATAGCTTGCATTTCTCGGTGGAATCGGCCACAATAACTCATTACCCACCTGCGGCGTGCCGCAGGCCCAAAGGCCGTTCGTGAGCAATCACGGCGGCTTTTGCTTTATTAAGGCACTATGCGAACGAGCGTCTACATCGACGGCTTCAACCTTTACTATCGACTGCTCAAAGAGAATCCACAATGTAAGTGGCTTGATCTCAAAGCACTTGCAACAGCACTTCTCCAACCTCAGAATCAAATCCAGACGATTAGGTATTACACGGCGAGAGTTTCAGGGCGGTTCGATCCTTTAGCTCCAGCTCGTCAGCAGGTTTATCTGGATGCCTTGCAGTCTGTCCCTGAAATCACAGTTCATTTGGGCAACTTCCTGGTCAGCAAGCCATGGGCTGGCTTGGTACATCCTCCCCAGATGCGGGGAGGAACGGTGCCGCAGTTCAGTCCACCCTACCCAGTCGTCGCAAAAGTTTGGAAAACTGAGGAAAAGGGAAGTGATGTGAATTTGGCGAGCCATCTTGTCCACGATGCGTGCCGGGGGAGTTTCGACGTTGCCGCTGTGCTGTCGAATGACACCGACCTGGTTGAACCGATTCGAATCGTGACTCAGGATTTGGGTCTCCCAGTTGGTCTTCTCTGTCCCGTTCCCAAACCTGCGGCAGGGCTCGCCCAGGTTGCGAGTTTCATTCGACACATCCGCATCCATCACATGCAGGCATCCCAGTTTCCAGACACGATTCCCGGCTCGACGTTTACCCGCCCTGCTTCATGGAGATAAGATTTCCTACGACTTGAAAGACCTAAGTCCGGAGGTAAACGTGCGGCGTTTGCGTTACGGGGCGGCCACCAGCCTGGATGGATTCATCGCTGGACCTAACGGCGAGTATGACTGGATCGTGCCCGATTCCGCGATGGATTGGGCTGCACTTTGGGCGCAGTTCGATGCCTGTCTGATGGGTCGGAAAACCTACGAAGTGGCCAAGAGCCGCCGCGCTTCGCTGGCGGGATCAGACCAGAAGTGGATCGTCGTGTCGCGGACATTGAAGCCGGAAGACAATCCAGGCATTACCATTTTGAGCAGCGATGTCGCGGAGGCAGTAGCTGCGTTGAAAGCAGAGCCGGGCAAGGATATCTGGCTGTTTGGCGGCGGCGTGCTGTTTCGCAGCATGCTCGACGCCGGCCTGGTGGATGCGATCGATCTGAGTGTGATGCCGGTGTTGTTGGGGAGTGGAGTTCCGCTGCTTCCCGAGGGTCGCCGACAGAGGCTTCATCTCGAGACAAGCGAGGTATTGCCAAGCGGAATCCTGAGGCTGAAATACAGCGTTGTTCCAGAGCAGGCGTGACGGATGATCAGCCGCCCGCGATCAGGCGAGACGTGACAGCACGTCGTGATATGCCAGCCGGATTGCCCGGCCCGCATCCACCTTGCGCCACCATCGGGCAAGCGTCCAGCGTTTGTATTCGAAACAAACCACGCTGTGTCCCAGAAACTCCTGTTGAATCGCTTTGCGATCGATCTTCCACAAAACAGCAGCATATTGTTGCGCGAATGCCGCATGACAAAAGAAGGTTTTGTTCGCTCCGATGGCAAAGGGAACAATGCTTCGCGGTTGCGAGAAGTGGAGGTGAACTCCGTCGGTCACGCCCGGCCACATCTCCTTGAAGCAATCGTCGAGAATAATGATTCCGCCCGGTGCCAGCGCGCCTTCGCTGGTGGCCAGATCATGTGCGGTGATCTCCGCCGTATGTCCGCCATCAATGCTGACGATCCGGAGTGGACCACCTCCGAGCCGGATCAATTGCTCGGCACCAAGCTCTGTCGAGTCTCCTTCGTGAACCATCAGGCGGCTCGTATCCGCATGTCGGCGAAGATTTCGCTTGAACCGCTCCAGATCGCCTGCGCCCGAGTGATCGACATTCAGATCCTGCTGCGAGAAAAGATCTATGGCTACCGCCCGCTCGCCCGCCGAACTGAGAAGGTACAGCAGAATAAAAAGCTTCCCGTGATGCACGCCAATCTCTGCGACGCCGCCTGACAAATTGGAACGCCGCTGCTCCTCTGACAATAAGACGATAGCCTGAGGAGCGCCGGGAAAGAGCCAACCCTTTACTAGTTCATGGCCGTGCTTGAGATACGCGTTCAGACTTCCTTTGCCCATTGGCTCGTGCTGCCCTTCAACCCGTCAGAAATGATAAGCCACTCCCACGGTGGCCCGTGCGCTCCGCGTCTCGTGCGGAGAATAGCCAAGCGCGGCAGAATTTCCGACCACGGAAAACGACTGGAGGATTACGTCGCCGGACGCGCGGACGGAAAGGCGCGGGGACAGTTGATACTCCAAGCCGCCGCCCACTCCTCCAGCGAAAGAGATGTTGGGAGTCTGACTGGTTCCTCCCACGTGCTCGCCGCCCAGGAGTCCGTGAAAGAACCCGTTGGTTTTCGAGTAGAGGTTGGCGTGCAACTCGGGTCCGAACAGCACCATATCCACCGAGGGCTTGAGGGTGCTGTTGGTGATCTCCGGGCTTGAGAATGCGTACTTGTAGAACGACCCGTCCGCTGTGAGCGCGAAGTATCTGCCAAAGTCGCGGCTGACGGCGGCCTCGACACCCTGCAATCCGCTGCGCGACTGAGTGACCTGGTTCAAGGCGGTATAGGCATAGCCGGCGTAAACCCTGTACTTATAGGTGGGTTCATCTCCCTGCGAGGCGGCTTTAGGGTGCGGCAGAATCTGGCTCGAAGCCGACAGGGGGGTGAGCGCGGCCGGAATCACGGCCAAAATAGAAAGCAACAACGTCCTCTTCAACTTGAAACTCCTCAATAACGTGCTCGGATAGAGTGTTCTGTCCGGCTGGTCGATTCCCAGAGATTCGTCCTCGATTGCCCCGGGAGCCAAGCGTCGTGACTTGGATGAAGTACCCTCATAGACTATCCTCTCCACCCTGTTTCCATGAAGTCGCAGGCCGGTCTCCTGGCCCCGTCTCCCAGCCCGGCCTCATGGCCGCGTTCAGCGGGATTGGACCGGGATGGGTACAGAAAGGCTTAGAACTCTGCCGGAACTGCTTGTTACTGTGACGGGAATTCCGCCGGGAAGATAGCGACCGATGACCTCTGGGCGCGACCAATCCAACTCCCAGCCGCCCTCAATGGCCACCACGGTGTATTGCCCCGGAACCACATCGCGCAATGAAAAGCTTCCGTCGGAGTCAGACTGGTCGCGGCGGCCCAGGCTCTCCAGACTGGTCAAATCTTTGGGAACAAGCAAAATCATCACCCCGGCAACACCTTTCCACCCCTGCGACGAAGACCCGTCGCTGGGAACCCCGGATTTCCACCCCTGCGACAAAGACCCGTCGCTGGGGACCCCGGCTTTCCACCCCTGCGACAAAGACCCGTCGCTGGGGACCTCGGATTTACGGGCAAAGCCCTGAATGCGGGTTGCGGTTTCGTTCGCTGTGACGACCAGCGATAGGGGGCGATCACCCACCGCGATCTGGCCTCCTGGATGCGCCCTGTTTCCTATGGCGATGGAAGCGACCGGCAATTGCACGCCGCCGGGGCTCTGAACTGCAAGTTGCCAAGTGCCCTGCGGGATTGCAGGGAAGCTGAACGCGCCGCGGACGCAGGGAGCAGACATTGGCTGGGGTGCGCCGTCGAGCGATGTGAGTTGCAACAGAAGCTGCTCCGGTAATGGCGAGCCCGAGATGCTTCGCAGAGTTCCAGAGACTGTGACGGCGGGCGTGCCGAGCGTGGGGTCCACCTGCTGGCTCGCAATCGCGTCCAACTGGGCTATGCGAGGAGGGTCGCCC
>JBAWCO010000871.1:0-17069 GCA_049590315.1 Occallatibacter sp.
GAATTGCAAAAGGGAAAGTGGAGGGACATCCGGGCCTGCAAGAATTGCATGCAGTGGGCTGAATATTAGAGGAGCAACTGAGCCCCCGGAAAGGTCGCCCGACGCGACGAAGACTTGATCCGGCAAAAGATGATGTGTCAGCTTCCCATTGCGATATGGAGCGGGATGTCCAATTCATAAACAATAGGACTGCGCTGACAATTGGAGTTCTGCTCCGGGGAGGTGTGTCGTAAAAGCCACCATACCCCCTGCGCCCAAGTGCGCCGAGTCGGGCTTTGTTGCTACTTCAGAGATTGCTTCCGTGCGGGCGAAGTTGCGATGTAAACTATTGAATATAAAAACTAATAACCAATGGAAGCGATTCAATGACAAGCTGATCCGTAATCAGCAAGTCGTTGTTTGCAACTCCGATCTTCGCCTCCATCCTGACAATAGAACCGAACATATCTCATAGCAGCTAAGGAGCCTCCTGTGCCTGGAGATCGCTGCGCAACGAGTCAGAATAACTCGATGGCTGGCCGGCTGTGGTCGCCCGCGGAGCCGCCCCCGGCTGCCGCCAGGTGGGTCTGAGTCTGACTCTGCATGCGATAGCGTCCAAGATGAGTTTCCAGAATGGAATTGAAGGTAGTTTCGAGCGCGCCTTCCCAACTGGAGTCGGCCGCCTTGCCGCCGAGCCAGAGGATGTGATCGCGCATCTCCACCAGGGCTTCCTGTACGTGTTCCATTCTCTGCCGCATTACGTCCTGGAATTGAATGTGGCCCAAGGCCTCTGAAAGCCGGTTGATGCTCTCTTCGTAGTTGGCATCCACTTCGGTGATCACTTCAAGCAGCAGATTGCCGTTCTTCGTGAACTCCTGCTGCATTTCGCCCAGCTCAGTCATCAGGTGGCTCATTACGTCAGACGACTCATGCTCAGCGAGCGAAGTCTGCGCCGCGGCCAGTTCCTGATTCACTTTGGCGCACGTCGCGTTGATTTTGGCGCCGATATCCCCGGCTGCCTTGGTGGATAAGACGGCCAGCTTCCGGACTTCATAGGCCACCACGGCAAAGCCGCGCCCAGCAGTTCCGGCCCGTGCCGCTTCAATTTCAGCATTCAGGGCCAGCAGGCTGGTCTGCTGAGCAATCGACGTAATGACCTTGATCAACGGAGTCAGTGCGCACACTTCACCTGCCAAACCACCGATGCGTTCGAAGTTGTCTTTGAACTCCTTGCCCTCAACCTGCAACTGCTGCGCGATCTCAGAGATGATCAGCTTGTTGTTTTCAACCCGTGCGTGTGTGCTCTCGTTCAGATCTTTGCCGCTTTTGATGGACTGCGCGATGCGCTCACGCTGACGGCTGGCGCTTGAGTGAAGCAGGCTCATCTGCTCGATTGCCTGGGTCACCTCGCGCTCGGACTCCGAAAGCGAATCGCCTATCTGGTCGTGCATCACGTTGATGTACGGCCGGGACTCCTTGACCTCGCTCAAGATGGTGTCGCGGTGCTGAAGAATGCGGGAAATGTCATCGAACTTCAAGTGGCCGAAAGCCCACATTTCGGACACTGCCTTCTGCGCCTCTTTGTAGTTGACCCATTTGTATGTCGCGCCGGGAAGAAAGAAGAGGAAGAACAATGTCACCGCAAACCGGAACCTATAAGGAGCGAGATCGGGCCCCAGCCCATAGGACAGGACAACCCACCCCAGCACCATGAGTGTGGAACGAATGAGTGCTTCGCGGAGCAGCCGGTTGCGAATGCGGAGAAGGCGGAGTTTGGGATGAACAATGGTTTCATCGCCCTCGTCCTCAATACGAGCGACGGAGAGGCGAGTAACCGGGACGCGAGAAACCGGCATACGCGAAATCTCATTCAATGCTTGCGACTGCGCAGTCCCCATGTGCTCACGCTCCCGGCAAGACTTTTTTGATGACGGCAATCAGGTCGTTGCCGGAGACCGGTTTAACCAGCCAGCCGGTAGCGCCCTTGCGCTTGCCTTCATCGCGCTTGCCTGCCTCGCTCTCGGTGGTCAGGGTAAGTATGGGAACAAAGCGAAACGCCGACATGGCGCGGACCTTCCCGATCAGCTCGAACCCTCCCATCACCGGCATGTTGATGTCAGTCAGAATCAAATTGGGCTTGATTCCCGCATTCAGCTTATCCAGCGCCGACTGGCCATGGTTCGCGGTTTCCACTTCGAATCCGGCCATGGTGAGAGTTGCTTTCAGGCTCATCAGCATGGTTGCCGAATCATCGACGACGAGAATGGTCTTTGCCATGGAACTTCCTTATGCCCGCACGTGCATTTGTTCATCGCCGATCAGCCCTGTGCAGCTCGTCCGGCCAGCCCGAAACGCGAGGCTGCACCACCAAGGCGATGCAGCGGCATCGAGAGGTCGCCGGGATCGGCGGTACAGACTGTTCATCGTCCATATTTGGCTGAGTGTTAACGGGAATTCCCGACGTCATCGAACAGAATTCACATTGAGAGAATCGAGTTGCGGCCCCGCTGTTCGCGAAGTTGTAACGGAAATCTTCCGGGTCGGTTCGCGTTTCATCCGTTTCTCTTCCGTTTTCCACAAGCCGCTCGCGCCCATGTCTCGCCACGAATCAAGACATACACCCGTTATCCACTGATTTTTTTATTGCGGAGGTAGATGCGGGCAGTTTATCCACGCATACTCTTGGAATAATCGCAGCAAGAGCGGTTCCTCCATACTGTTCTAAGAGCAATGTCCAGAAGTTAGGTTGGTAGCATGAAGGCAGGGACAAAGTTCAGAACACGAGTTCAACCCCGAGGCCGAACCTTGCCGGGGCTCCAGCGACAGATCAACGTCAATGGGGTAGCTGGCGCAGTACCTGTGGGAGTACTCAAGAGTGACCAGCTATAGTCGTCAGGATGTGTTGCGTATTTTGCAGATCAGTTCCCACCAGCTACAGGGCTGGGAGCGCGCAGAGCTGATTCCACAGCAGCAAACTTACACTTTCCAGGACCTTGGGCAGTTGCGGACCCTGCGCGCGCTGCGCGAGGAAGACGTATCCGCTGCCTGCATCCGGCATTCCATTCTCGCCATGAAGGCCGTGGCGGGCATGGAGAATCCATTGCTGGAGGCGTGCCTGGTGCGTACCGGGACGCGGCTTGCCTTCCGCCATCACGGCGCCATGGTCGACCCCATCCGCCGGCAGTTGCTCTTCGACTTTGAACGCATGGATCAAATGTGTGGAGTGTCAACCGGCACCGGCTCGGCACCGCTGCGCCGGATCGGGCCCGGTAGCCCGCGCGGCGTGCAAGACCGCTTTCTGGCCGCCGTGCAGGCCGAGGAAAGCGGCGAAAAGAACCGCGCTATCGCCCTCTACGAAGAGATTCTGGAGATCGATCCAGGCTATGCTCCGGCCTACATCAACCTGGGAACCATCAATTTTCACCTGCGCAAGTATGACCGTGCCGAAGAGCTCTACCGCCGGGCCACGGAGGCTGATCCCAGCTACGTGCTGGCCTTCTTCGATCTGGGCAACGTGCTGGACGAGCTGCAGCGGCTGGATGAGTCGATTGCCGCGTACCGCCGGGCAGTTACGCTGGCGCCCCGCTATGCGGACGCCCACTATAACCTGGCCCTGGCCTACGAGCGCAAGGCGCAACACCGCTCGGCCCTGCGGCACTGGACGTCGTATATTCGGCTGGACAATCGCGGTCCCTGGGCCGACCACGCCCGCGGGCAGATTCGCAAATTGCTAGGCCGTGAGAAGCTCTCCATCGCCTTTCGAGCCACCAGCTATATTCCGCCTCGCAAGGGGACGGCGGCGCTGGCGCTGGTTTGATCGACTTCGGGGCTTGATACAGTCCCAGGTTTGATACACTCCGAGGCCGGAGGCAAATTTCGCTTTGGCACCCGCATCCCATCCCCCCTTGACACAACTTTCTGAAGACGAGAAGCTTTTCTCCTCTACCGTGCGGCAGTTTGCCGAAGAGACCATTGCGCCGTTGGTGCGGCAGATGGACGACGAGCAACAGTTTGCGCCAGGTCTTCTAAAACAGATTGCCGACCTGGGGCTGTTGAGCATTGAGGTTCCTGAAGAGCTGGGCGGAGCGGGTGGCAGCTTCTTTGATTCCGTACTCGCCATCGAAGCCATCTCCACTGTTGACCCGGCCGTGGCCGTGTTGGTGGACGTGCACAATACGCTGGTAGTCAACGCGCTGCGCCGCTGGGCGAGTGAGAAGCAGCAAAAGGAATGGCTGCCGAAGCTGGCCGCGGGCACCGTGGGTGCGTATGCGCTGAGCGAGGCCGGATCGGGGTCGGATGCATTTGCGTTGCAGACACGCGCGGAGAAGACTGCGAACGGTTTTCGCCTGACGGGGCGCAAGCTGTGGATTTCGAACGCCCGTGAGGCTGGGCTGTTTATCGTCTTCGCCACGCTCGATCCGGCCGCCGGCTATAAGGACATCACGGCGTTTCTGGTTGAAAAAGGGACACCGGGATTCACTGTGGGCCGCAAGGAAGACAAGCTCGGCATCCGCGCCAGCAGCACCTGTGAGTTGGTCTTCGACGGCTGCGATATTCCGGAAGAGAATCTGCTGGGCGAGTTGGGCAAAGGCTACAAGATCGCCATTGAGACGCTGAATGAGGGCCGCATCGGCATTGGCGCGCAGATGCTGGGGTTGGCTGAGGGCGCGTGGGGACACGCGGCGCGCTACGCCAAGGAGCGGCGCCAGTTCGGCAAGGCTATCGGCGAGTTCCAGGCAGTGCAATTCACCCTGGCCGAGATGGCGATGGAGATTGAAGCGGCCAAGTTGATGGTCTACAACGCAGCGCGATTGAAGGACGCCGGCCATTCGTATGTGCGCGAGGCCGCGATGACTAAGCTGTTTGCGTCGCAGGTCGCGGAGCGTGTTGCCAGTCAGTGCGTGGAGGTCTTCGGCGGAAATGGATTTGTGCGCGATTATCCGGCGGAGAAGTATTACCGCGATGCCAAGGTGGGCAAGATTTACGAAGGCACGTCGAACATGCAGTTGATGACGATTGCCAAGCAGGTGCTCGGCGGCCTCTGAACATTTCCGCTGGCGGAGAAATGAGAAGATGGCACGCGGCTAAGTGAATCGCAGCGCCCGTCCGCCCATTCACGTTAGCTGACAGGATCCTTTTGACGCGTGGCTTTTACAGCCGACAGAATTCCAACCCCGACCATGACAATTGCGCCTGCAACAATCCAATGCATTGGCATACGCATCAAGTGCGCAGCGTAGGCTAGTCCGCCGATGAGAATTGCGAATCCCGCTGCATAAATTCCAAATGACATAGGCACTCCTTGTTCAATCGATGGTCTGGTCGCGGAAATGGTTGGCTCTCCATTGAGGAGGGCTCAATGATTTGCACGCTTAGCTAGCGTCGCATTGAGCCCGGCGATAGTCTGTGCCGTTTAGACCACCTAGATGTCGATCACGGAGTGGGAGTCTTTGGCGGCAATGGATTCGTGCGCGATTATCCAGCGGGAAAGTACTATCGCGACGTCAATATGGCCAAGATTTACGAAGGGACGTCGAACGTGCAGTTGGTGACGATTGCCAAGCATGTGCTGCAGAAGCAGTTGCCAGTGGTCAGTTATCAGTGGTCAGTGGCGCGCGGCTGCGGCCTGGGCTATCTGCCGGATATGCGCGGGGCGGGTACGGCAGCAGCCGCCCACAATCTGCGCGCCTGCCGCGAACCATTCTGCCGCCATCTCGCCGTATTTCGCAGCATCGCTCGATCCGGTCCAATGACGCGTCACCGCGTCCCATCCTTCGCCTGAATTGGGATAGACAACGACTGTCTTGTCTGTAGCGGTGCGTAGTTCGCCAATCAGCGCTGAAATCAGCACAGGTTGCGTGCAGTTCACGCCGATAGCAATGGTCTGCGGGAAGCGCGCGACCGCCTTGGCGCATTCGCTGAGCAGTTCGCCGTGGGCCACGTGCTGCCCGTCTTTGCACGTGAAGCTGAACCAGGCTGCCAACTGCGGCCAGGGCGCGAGTGCCTCTCCGATGGCGTCGGCCTCTTCAAGGGATGGCAGCGTTTCGAAGGCAAGCAGATGGGGGGCCTGCGACTCCGGTGCGGAGGCCAACACCTCAATCCGCTCGCGATGAAACTCGACCAGTTCGCTGCGGCTGCAACCGTAGTTCCCGTGATATTCGGCTCCATTGTGCAGCGCCGCGCCATACGGACCAAGGGACGCGGCCACAACCACGCGCCGGTCAGCAAACTCCGCGGCGGCATTGCGTGCGAGTTCCACAGCTCGAAGCAGTGCGGCGTTGGCCCGCTCCGGCGCAAGGCCGAACTCAGCATAGCCCATGCGCAAGACCTGGTAGCTGGCGGTTTCAATGCAGTCCGCGCCGGCCTCGATATAGGCGCGGTGCACGGCGATGATTTTCTCAGGGGCATCTTGGAGAACGTGAGCCGACCAGAGCGGGCCATCGATGTTGGCGCCCTGGTATTCAAGCTCTGAGGCCATGCCTCCATCAAGGACGCGGACGCCGGAGAGGATTGTTTTCTTGTCACTCATATGCGGAGTTTGAACTACTAGTGGTGAACAATGAAGCGGTTGATGTAGTCATGCAGGAGTTGCCGATGACCCTTGCTAAATTCGAGGTAGTCCCCGGCGATGGCTTGATCGGCTCCATTTATGAGCACCCAACACTCAATCATTCCGGCCTTGTCTATCTCGATGAGATCGTGGAGAGACTCGTCAGGCTTGCCCCGCTTCTTAGCGGTTTCAACTGCATCCAGCGCGGTAGCGTGCAGGGCCTTTGACTCCCCAATAAGTGAACGCCTGGCTTTTTCCTCCGCTGGGTGGTCTTCCTTAAAGGTTCCAATGGGGCACTGCTTGGTGCTCGTCTCATAGCAGAATCGGTCAATCGTGTAGATTGACCAGGATGACTTGTCTGAGGGACCGGTGCCTAACGACTTGAACAGCTCCATTCCTCCGTTGGGTGGCTTGATGCTTGGAGGCGCGAGAACCGCACCGGTCGCTTGAGACCACTGTTGTAAGGCCCGCCACCCCTGAGGGTCGTACGGATTCGCGACAATAGCCTCAGCGTATTTCGCCTCAGCGCCATCGGAATCGTGCTTGATTTTCGCGATTGCGTCACCCCAGCGAACGTAGGCTTTTGCGAAGTTCGGCTCAAGGCGTGTTGCCCTTTCGTACCAATAGGCCGCAGTAGGGAGATCGCCCATGAACTGTGCAGCATCACCGGCGAACATAGCCGGCTCGTAGATCTTTGGTTCAAGCTCGGCGGCGGTTGCGTAGCGTCGCAAAGCCTCCTTGAAGGCCTGCTTCTTGCCGAAATAAGGCTCACCCGATCGCCAGATTGCTTTAGCAAGCTTTTCACCCTTCTCGTCGTTCATTGAACTCAAATCAAAATTTGCAATGACTTGCGCATAGTCTTCTTTTGTTCCAAGGTCGACAGCCATTTTGGATTCTGCGACAACTCGTTCGAGCTGCGTCTTGTCCTGAGGTTTGTCAAGAGGCTTGGGAGATTGAGCATAAAGGCACACAGCGAGGCGGGCATGATAGAGAGGTTCTTGAGGGTTCTGCTTTACCAAATCCTCATAAAGTGGAAGCGCGGACAGGTAGTCGCGAAGCTCATAGAAGTCGCTGGCTTTGGATGCGGTGTCCTGGGCTGTAGCTATTTGAATTAGGAGGCAAAGAGTTATCGACGTCAGCAGACGCATGGGACTTCCCTTCCGCATCGATGATGAAGAATCAGACCGGATGATTGTATTTGAGCACAGCGCACCGAACGAGTGTCTCTGTCGCACTGAAACAAGCCGCAGCATTGGCGCGGGGATGCGCTACAGCTTCTGCGTACGCTGCACGGCGCGCACGCCGGGGACCCGCCGCAGTGCCAGGACCATGCGGTTCAAGTGGTGGACGTCTTCGGCTTCCACCACGAACTCGACGATGGCCTCGCCGTTTTCTTCCCGCTTGATTTCAACGCCGCGGATGTTGGTGTTGTCCTCGGAGATGATGGCGGTCATCTCTTTTAGCATGCCGGTTCGGTCGTCGCAGAAGACAGTTATTTTGACAGGGTAGCGCTGCGGACGACCGGCGGTCTGGTCGCCCACGCGGCCCCACTCAACTGCGATGCGGCGGTCGCTCTCGTAAAGCAGGTTCTGCACGTTGGGGCAACTGCGCGCATGAACGGCCACGCCCTTGCCACGAGTGACATAGCCGATAATTTCTTCGCCGCGAATGGGGTTGCAACAGCGCGCGCGATAGACGAGCAGATCGTTCTGCCCCTCGACCTGCAACGAGTCCGAACCGGTCAGGTGCAGCTTGCGCACCGCTTCGGACATGGTGGCATCGACATTGCCGCTGGGCTTGGTTTCCGGAGCGCCCTCGGCATCGCCCTGAGAGTCGAAACCCGGAGCCAGCTTGTTGAGCACCTGATGAGCGGAATGCTTGCCTTGCCCCAGGGCGGCCAGCAGGTCGGCTGCCGTGGCCACACCATATTCGTTGGCGATGCGGCTCAGATCCTGGTCGGCAATCTGGCTCATTGGGACTTTGAATTTCTTTGCCTCACGCTCCAGCAGCTTGCGACCGATATCCACGGCGCGGATGCGCTGATCTTCATTCAGCCAGTGCTTGATCTTGTTGCGGGCGCGCGGGCTCTTGACGAATGTAAGCCAGTCACGGCTCGGCTTGTGATCCTTCTGGGTAACAACTTCGATGATGTCGCCAGTGCGCAGTTTGGTGCGCAGGGGCACCATGCGGCCATTCACCTTGGCGCCTACACAGGTATGGCCCACCTCGGTGTGAATGGTGTATGCAAAGTCCACCGGCGTGCCGTCTGCCGGGACCACGACCACCTTCCCCTTGGGTGTGAAAGTGTAGACCTCGTCGGGATAGAGGTCCATCTTGAGGCTGGAGAGGAACTCGTTGGGGTCGGTCATCTCCTTCTGCCACTCAACGAGCTGGCGAATCCAATTTAGCCGCTCTTCGTCGCGAGAGGTGACCTGCGCATCACCGGCTTTGTATTTCCAGTGCGCGGCAATGCCTTCTTCCGCGATCCGGTGCATCTCTTCGGTGCGAATCTGCACTTCGAATTGATGGCCGCCCTCGCCGATGACCGTGGTATGCAGCGATTGATAGCGGTTGGCACGGGGTATGGCGATGAAGTCCTTGATGCGCCCCGGCACCGGCCGCCACAGCGTATGAATGAGCCCGAAAACGGCGTAGCAGGCAGCCACGTCCTGGGTGATGACGCGAACGGCGAGCAGATCGTAGACCTGATCGAAGGAGACCTTGGAGCGCTCGATTTTCTGGTAGATGGAGTAGAGACGCTTGATGCGCCACTCGACGCGCGCCTCGATGTTGTTTTCGCGCAGCTGCTCCACAAGGGTATCTTCGACGCCGCGCAGGAACTGCTCACCCTCCACGCGCCGCGCTTCGACGGCCACAGACACCTGCTCGTAGCTCACTGGGTCGGTGTAGCGGAAGGCAAGGTCTTCGAGTTCGCCGCGCACTTTGCCCATACCCAGGCGATGCGCCAACGGAGCGTAGATGTCCTGAGTCTCGCGGGCGATGGCCTCTTGGCGATCGGGTTTCAAATGCTCAAGTGTCCGCATATTATGCAGCCGGTCGGCCAGCTTGATCAGCACTACGCGTACATCCGAAACCATGGCGAGGAGCATTTTGCGCACATTTTCAGCCTGACGATCTTCGCGATTGGCAAACTGGATTTTGTCGATTTTGGTGACGCCCTCGACGATGTGGGCTACCTGGTCGCCAAATTCTTCGTCAATTTCTTCATTCGTTGCGGGCGTGTCTTCCACCGAGTCATGCAAAAGGCCCGCGGCGATGGCCGTCGCGTCCATCTTCATCTCCGCCAGCACCTCGGCTACCTCAAGGGGGTGGATGATGTAGGGCTCGCCGGAGGCGCGCATCTGCCCTTCATGATGCTTGACGCAGAACTGCCAGGCCTTGCGAATGAGGGCCACGTCTTCATTGGGACGGTTGGCCTGGACATGCTGGAGGAGCGCTTCAAATCGCTGATCGATGGAGTGCTGGTCGGTGAGCCGGGGTTCAGCAGTGCGCGCGACAGCCGTCAACTCCCCGTTGGGAGACGCGGGAGCGGGGGGAACTTCTGCCGGGATGGACTGCCGGACAGTCGCCATGCTTCATTATAGGCCGCAAGTGTTCGGCTCGCCTGAAGGGTGGTTTGGTGTCGAAGACCGCGCGTGCGAGCGAGCGGAACTGCTCTGACGCAGTTAGCCAGTTTAGAACCAGTTTTGTGGATTAGTTGTTCGCACTTTTTTATAAGTCATATAGCTACGAATTCTTTGACTGCCACCTTGCGCATTGCGACCTCATAAACAGCAGTTATGAAAGAAGCTTTACCGAGATACCTAAGATATGAAACTTTATGCCCTGTCAAACTTTGATTTGTAAGAATGAAGGCCCAAAACCCGGCAAAACATAACTCTCCGAAAGGCCGTAGATTATCAACCTGTAACAATGGTGAAGATGGGGTTTATACCTATGGATATTAGCTTTTGCCTTGCTGGTTCGTCGGTGCTGTAAAGCTCCATCGAGTGTGCCAGCCGTCACATCGCGAATACCTGACAAGAGGAGTAATCTCCCATTCGGACTAGAGGTCCAGAACCGAGGAACTTATGTTAAACCGCCTCTTAGTTACAGCCATGACCGTATTAGTTGCGGCAGGCATGTGCTATGCAGATCAACCCACCAAGAAGGTCACCATTTCGGTCGATAAGACCCAGGCCTCCGACGGCAAGCAGATGTATGTCAACTATTGCGCACCATGTCACGGTGTGGACGCCAGGGGCCGAGGCCCCGTCGCTTCCGCTCTCCGGACGCCGCCCCCTGACTTGACCTTGATCACCAAACTCAACCATGGGAAATTCCCCGACACGCACATTGTTACGGTACTGCAGATGGGCGCGGATACGCCTTCGCACGGTACGGTCGAGATGCCTGTATGGGGTCCGATCCTTGGTAAGATGAACGTGACGAACCCCCAGGATAGAATGCTCAGGGTCAGTAATTTGAGCCACTACCTGGAATCGATGCAGGCAAAGTAGGGGCCGGCGGCCCATTGCTCCCGGTCAAGGGAGCAATGGGATGAAACCTCGGAACCCACGACCTGACAGAACCCAAGAGGCGCCCAGAGCTCACCAGCCCAGGGCGCCTTTTGAACGCAATCGCAAGAGTTCTCCCCCGGCCCAGTTGAAGGAAAGCCGCGAACCCAAGCCAAGCGCGCACCTGAAAGTCTCCGGAATCGACCGCTCTGGTTCGAAAAGCCCTCCCCGTAGTCTTAGAGCTCTGGGTCCTGGAGCCCTGATTAATCGTCGCGCGGCTGACCGGCTCCGCAACGGCTATTTGTGGGTCTACGCATCCGACATTGAATCGATTGAGGTTCCGGAAACCGATCCCGACAACTCTCCGCCCCTTCTGTCGGTGGCTGATTCGCGCGGACTACTGCTGGGCACGGCTCTCTACAGTCCTTCTTCACAGATTGCTCTGCGGATGGTGTCCCGCGAGGCGATCGATGAGGCTGGCTGGCTGGAGTTGCTTGCCACCCGACTGCGCGCATCGATTATCCGGCGGCTTCCGCGGCTCAAGGCCAAAGATTCGAAGACCGACTCTTGCCGCCTCTGCTTCAGCGAGGCCGACGAGATTCCCGGCCTGATTATCGACAAATACGGACCTCTGATTATTGTGCAAAGGCTAGCCAGGGGACTGCATACGCCCGGTGTGGCTGAGGTCTGCGTGCGTGTCCTGCGCGAACTTGTAAAGCCGGAAGCAATTCTGGAGCGACCCGACCCGCGAATCCGCGAACTCGAAGGGCTGCCCGCACCCGACGCAGCACCGCTCTGGGCAGCAGACCCTGGCGCCCCCCTCACCAGCACGCAGTTTCGCCTCAACGGCCTGGTGTTCCACTATGACGCGAACTCCGGCCAGAAGACCGGCGCTTTCCTTGACCAGTCCGCCAACTACACCATTGCCCAGCAGTATGCCTGGCTACTGACTCCCAGTGGTCGCGCCCTCGATGTCTGCACATATCAGGGCGGGTTTGCGCTGCACCTGGCGCGGGTCTGCAAGCGTGTGACGGGCATTGACAGCTCCCGAGCGTCTCTTGAAGTCGCCGAGCGTAACCTCGAAGCCAATCGCAACCAACTCGGCGCCGAAGTCGATTGGGTGGAAGGCGACGCATTTCAAATCCTGCGCGAATGGTCTGACGCAGGCGAGAAGTTCGACACTATCGTTCTCGACCCACCGGCCTTCGCCAAATCCCACCGCGCCATTGAGGGGGCTCTGCGCGGTTACAAAGAGCTGAACCTGCGCGCTCTGAAGATGCTGCGTCCCGGCGGCCTGCTGGTCACCTGCTCCTGCTCGCATCATGTAAGCCTGGCTGATCTCGAGGCCACGGTTGCCTCTGCTGCCGCGGATGCCGGCCGGCGCGTTCGTCTGCGGGCGCGGCGAGGCGCTGCGCCCGATCATCCGGTGGTGCTGAATCTACCGGAAACTGAATATCTGAAGTGCCTGGTGTTAGAAGTGGAGTAAACTTCGGGCTGTCAATTGTTCCGAGCCGTCTCGTCTGCCGGTCCGGCTCGGTTGCCGACCTGGCTCGCGTGATCAACGGGCAATGGTTTCAAACACGGCTGACCGATTCTGAGGAACCATTCGGATCGGGACTGCGTAGATGAGAGTGGCGCGGTCGAGTATAGATCGCTTTCGCGCCGGTGCTTGCAAGAGGAGAATCGCATGCGTTCGATGGTCAGCGTTACCGCCTTGTCTACATTGCTTTGCCTCGCCGCGCCTGCATGTTTTGCCGGCACGCCGCCCACGTCAAGAAGCGCCCCCGGCACCATCGTGATCGTATTCAAGGACGGCCACAAGCAGAGCTTTAGCCTCGCTGATATTGAGCGGGTGGAGTTTCCCGGCGCCGTCGAGGCAGCCAACTCTGCGGGCTCTGCGAATTCGCCCTCAAGAGCACGTTACTTGGGCAAATGGGAATGCGGCGACGGTTCAGGAAACAATTTCTACATCACACTGCTTGAGAACGGAGACGCGAAGCGGTCGATCGGCGATGTACGCGGCCACTGGGTATACATGAACGGCGAGGCTCTAGTTACCTGGGCTGATGGCGCACAGGACGCGATCCGCAAAGTCGGCTCCAAGTTCCAGAAGTTCGCTTACGAGGCCGGCAAGTCATTTACGGACGTTCCAGCCAACGTCACCGACGCGCATAACACCACTCCACATCCGATCTAGGGCAAGAAGAACAACTCAAGGCCGCCGGGGCCAATGCAGCCAGGAACGCTTTACAAGATGCGACGCATTGGCCGGCGCCTTCTCCCTGGATTCGCCCGAGCGCAACTGGGCAAGAGCATCCTTCACCTGAGCCCGCAACGCCTCCGCCTCAAAGGTGCAGGAGCGCAGATACGCTGAGACGCTGAGGCCAGCATCGGCGGCGCGCTTGCGCAGTTGCGCACACTCTTCGTGGCTCATCCGAATGGTGACGCTGGCCAACTTGAGATTCCGATCAAGCGGCGAGTGCTGAACCTGGGCCGTTCCGGGGTTGACTGTCGATCCTGCAACCGGCTGGAGAGTTGTTGTCTCCTGATCCCGGTTCGGGGCTGACGGAGACGACGGACGGATTTTGATTGGCCTCTGATTGGCGGCCTGGGGCAGCGAGTCATCGATTGCATCCGGTGGACGGTAACGTGCATGGGCCTGCAGAGCGCGCTCATAGCTGAGCGTTGCGAAATCATCTTCCAGGTCGTCATCGTTCTGCGCGGGTTTGCGATCCGCAGCGTTCGACGCGGGTGCAGCAAACGCAGCCAGCAGTCCCGCAAAACTGGACATGGCGCCGGTAGGCGAATGTTGTGGTTCTTGCTGCATGGCCTGAAGCATATCGCAGGGATGGGCCTGGAACGTGAGAGCTTCTCCACTCCGCTGACGGGCCTTGTTCCGAATCAGGAAGCCCTCTGGGCGTTTCCCTGATTGGGCAATAAAAGGCGCAGTAGCAAGGTGCCGACCTTCTAATCTCAGAACGCCCCGCGTACGTGTGGAGCTGACCAGCATCTATTTGTAGGCGGACGGCTGATCGGTTTCAGTCCACAGAAATGTGAGTTGGTCGGCGTCGTCCTGAACTTTCTGATCCACACTGACTCCGGAGGAGTGACCGCCAGCCAAGCTGTAATGCAGCAGGATTGGCCTACGGCTAGAAGAGGCAGACTGAACCAGAGCCGTCATTTTGCGCGCATGGAGCGGGTCCACGCGAGTATCGCTGTCGCCGGTGAAGAACATGATCGCGGGATAATCTGTGCCAACCTTGACGTTTTGGTAGGGCGAATACTTCAGCAGGTAGGAAAACTGCTTCTCGTTTTCTGACGATCCGTACTCGGTGACCCAGTAGCGTCCCACCAGAAAATTCTGATAGCGCAGCATATCCAGCAGAGGATACCCGCACCAGATGGCCGAGAACAGTTCGGGGTGCTGGGTGATGGAGGCACCCATGAGAAGTCCGCCATTCGACCTGCCGGTGATGGCGAAGTGCTGCGGCGAAGTGTACTTGTTGTCGATCAGATACTGAGCCGCCGCGAACCAGTCGTCGAAGACGTTCTGCTTTTTCTCGAACATTCCCTGCTCGTGCCAGGTTTCGCCATACTCGCCGCCGCCGCGCAAGCTGGGCAGAGCGAACCATCCGCCCTGCTGCAGCCACCATGCAAATTCCGTGTTCCAGTAAGGTGTAAGGTTCACGTCAAAGCCGCCGTAGCCGGTCATCAGCAGGCGCTCCGTCCCGTCCTGCTTCAGCCCTTTCTTGCCTACGATGAACATTGGCACCTGCGTGCCATCCTTCGACTTGAAGAAGACCTGCTTAAGTTCATATTGGCTGGAACCGAATGGGACCTTGGGCTGGAAGAATACCTCGCGCTTGCCTGTCGTGGTATCAAGCCGGTAGATCGTTGGGGGGACAATGAACGACTGAAAACTGAAGTACCCATAGCGGTCCGTGGTCCGGCCGAAGACATTGGATCCTGAGCCGATTCCGTCGTAGTCAATCGTTCCGGCCGGCTTTCCATCGAGCGTGTAGATGGACGTCTCGGTCTTCACATCTTTCAGGCGGTTCACATAGATTTTTCCGCCAACAATGGACCACTCGGAGATCACATCCGGTCCCTCGGGTACGACGGTCTTCCACACATCGGGCATGATTCCGGGATCGGCTCTCAGAATTCTTCCCTTGGGGGATTTGTAGTCGGTTTTCACGTACCACGCGCCCTTCGCGTAGACCGTTTCAAAACGCGAGTCGATCCCCCATACCAGCACGTCAAAGGGCGAATCCGGCTTGGTCAGATCGCGATAGACGATATCCACTCGTTTGGCGGGAACGCCGCGGTCGATTTCGATTACCAAGTAGCGGCCATCGTCAGTCACCAAGCCTGAAAAAAGGTCGCTACCGGCCAGCTCCTCGCCGCGAAATTCCCGGCCAAAAATCAGCGTATCCCTGGAGTTCCGCGTCCCCAACACATGCTGGTAGAGCAGCGTCCCTGCCTTGTTATTGCGCGAAAAATAGAAGCTGGCCCCGTTTGGTGCAAAGTTGACGCCGTCGTAGCGGGCAGCCGGCAGCTCATCCTCCAGCGTCTTGCCGGTCTTCACATTGAAGATGTGAATAATATTCTCGTCCGCTCCACCCTGCTTCACTGAATAGGCCAACAGCGTGCCATCGCGGGAAACATCCTCGATGCCAACTGAGGTATTCGGATCCCGGCTGAGCGTGGCTGGATCGATCAAGCGCTGGTCCTTGCCCGTCCAGCCGTGGCGCACATAGATGGAGTACTGCTGTTCACCTGCCAGCCGCTTCTGGAAGAAATAACTGCCTGCCCGCTCAATGGGTGCGCTGGTTGCGGAAACATTCTCCAAGGCATCGAGATCCTCCACCGCATCGGGGCGAATGCGCACCTGTTTCATGTAGCGCGCCGTGTAGGCATTCTGGGCATTGATGAATGCGCGGGTCTCCGTACTCTTGGCGTCTTCAAGCCATCGATAGCTGTCGACAATCTTCGTCCCGGCATAATCGTCCGAGACGGGTAGGGTCTCGGCAGAAGGCGGCGATGGCAGAGTGATGCCGTCCCGCCCATGAATGGTCTGGGCAGCCACACCTGCCCCGAGCAACAACGCAAATCCAATACCGGAACAAAGCTGTACACAATGCAACATGGGAAAAGAATACCCGGGAACATAGGGAGTTGCGAAGGATTCCTTTAATCGGATTACGTGGTTTCCAGCGGCCTCGCGATGAAGAAGACCGTCATCCCGGTAAAATCAACTAAAGTGTCAGATTCGCCGACAACTCAACCAGCTTCACAGACTCAGTCCCGATGGGCGCGGGGCCTGAGCTTGCTGCGTCCATCGCACATACACAGCGCATTTTCGGCAAGCATCCTGCTGGCAGCTTCGTCTCTGCTATCGAGCATCATCGGACTCGGGCGTGGCAAATTCATCGCATGGCTCTTTGGAGCAGGTCCCCAGACAGACGCGTATGTGGCGGCGTTTCGCCTTCCCGATCTCATGAACAATTTCCTGGTCGGCGGCGCCGTTTCCATCACGTTTGTAACAATTCTCAACCGCTATCGTGAACAGGGTGAGGAGAGCGAGGGAGAGCGCGTGCTCTTCATTGTGCTCAACCTGGTCGCACTGGTGCTTGTAGCGGCCACCATCGCGCTGATGTTCCTCGCCGGACCTTATATTCGATTCACCAACCCTGGCTTCACAGCGGCACAGGTTGAGCTTTGCACGCGTATGACGCGGATTCTGCTCCCTGGGCAGATCTTTCTCTTTGCCGGCAGCGTGATTGGGGCGACGCTGCTGGTACGCAAGCAATTCCTCTATCAGGCAATCACGCCCATTTTTTATAACTTGTGCATCATTGTCGGCGGCGTGTTTCTGCACCGGCGGCTGGGAATAATGTCCCTGGCCATCGGCGCCACCGCGGGCTTTTTCCTTGGGTCGTTTGTTCTGAGCGCGTGGGGAGCAGCCCGAGCCGGAATTCGCTACCGCAGGGGCATCGACTTGCGGCATCCCGGCCTGCGCC
>JBAWCO010000872.1:0-11657 GCA_049590315.1 Occallatibacter sp.
CGGTTCCACATTCGGTACAACGCCGCCCGGGAAGTTCGCAGGGTTCTGCGCTGCCTTGCTGAACGCCGTTCCATAGGGAATCGTGTTGATATCGTAGTTGGTGATGAGGTGACGCGACTGCGTGCCCACGTAGGCAATGTCGTACGTGATGCCCCAGCCTGCTTCGCGCTGCACACCGAGAGAGTAGCTATACACAGTCGGGATCTGGCCGCTGCGCTCCACACCCGAGATCGAGCTGAGCGTGCCCGGCGACGACTGCGGTGCATTCGCAATCTGGCTGAAGTTCAGATACGTCGGCGAACTGATCGACGGCGTGGTTTCAATCAGAGGGTTGTTGAAGGCCGGATTGAAGACCAGGTTGCCTTCTTCGCGGTCATGTGACATGCCGAAGCCGCCGCGCAGCACTCCCTTGTGGTCGCCAATCGGATCCCAAGCAAAGCCAAGGCGTGGTTCCGGCATAACGCCGCGATCATCCCACCCGCCTTTCGGAAGGGTGTGATTAGAGGCATAGGCCATACCATCGAGCAGATTGCCAGTGCCAGGAATCGGATTCCCGCTACTGGGATCGATATGGATCGCATTCGCCGGTACGTATAACGTGGGGTCGAACAGCGCGATCTGGTTCTTGTCGTCATATTGCGGAGGAATCCACACGAAGCGCACGCCGTAGTCCAGCGTGAAGCGCGGCGTAATCTGCCACGTGTCCTGCAGATAAAACTCAAGCTGGTTGTAACGGAAAAAACCAATCGGCCGCGAGCTCGATTGATCGAACGACTGGAAGTCCCCGAGCAGCGCGCTGGCAAAGGGCGAACCTTGGCTTTGGTCGCCGCAACTATTGGCTACTTCTGAAGTGGCGCAGTTGTTAAAGCTGAACTGGCCGTTCGAGTTGCCCCACGCAATCTGGTCTTTGCGGTTGCGCTGGTAGAAGACGCCGAACTTCATCGTGTGGTTCGACTTCACCCAGGTCAGGTTGTCGTTCACGTTGATGGTAGTGTTGGCCTGGTACCACGGTGTGGCGCCGAAGTAGGACCATGCGTAGCTCTGACCGTTGCCGCTGTAGCCCACGTCAGGAATCGAGGTGGTTGAGGTGACCGGAAAGAGCAGCGGCAAATTGATGTTGTTGGCGCCAACGGAGAGATTGCCATTGTTGCCGGTCGTGTTGGAGCGATATTCGCTGGGGCCCACATTCACTTCGTTCAGCAGGTTCGAACGCAGCGTGCTGGTCAGGTCAACCGCAAGGTTCCAGCCGTCCTGCGTGTTCAAGCAGCCCCCAACAATCTGGATCTCGCCGTCGCAGGGCAGACCAAGCTGTCCTATTGGACCGACGGTTGACTGGTAGTTGCCAATCCAGCGGGCGAAGATGCGCTCGCCGGGCGTGATCTGGTAGTCGGCGCGGCCAATGTATTCATGCCGCGGGTTGTCGAACGAAAGCGCGTCCACGCGGTTATAGGAGTTCTGCACAGTGCCATAGCCGGCCACGTTCGGCTCAACGTAAAGCTTGTACACCGCCTGTATGGCCGGGTTGATTTCGCCTGTAGGAATCTTGTTGCCGGGGTAGGCAATGCCGGTACCGGGCCGATAGATCGTAAGGGGAATGTTTTTGCCGGTATCGGGGTCCTTGCCGCTGGTAATACTCTGCGAAAAGTCGCCCTGCCGTTCCATATCTGTAGGTACGTAGTATGAGTTTGTGCCGCCAGGAACGAGCTGCTGGTAGTGCTCCGTCGAGAAGAACCAGTAGATCTTGTCCCTCTTGACGGGACCGCCGAGGGCAATACCCTCGGTGTTGTAGCGGTAGAGCTGCTTGGGAATGTCGGTGAAGTTGTTGTACCAGCCAGTGGCGTTCATGCCGTCGTTGCGATGGAAGTAATGCGCGTTTCCGTGCAGGGTGTTGGTTCCGCCCGCTGAAACCACGGAAATCTGGCCGCCCGAGGCCTTGCCATACTCGGCCTGGTAGTTCGAGGTAATCACCTTCACTTCGGATATGGCGTCTGGATTGATGGTCACATGCGTACCGCCGTTGTTGCCGGTATCCACGTCAGAGGCGCCGTCCAGGGTGAACTCGTGCGAGTTGGCGCGGGTGCCATTGATGTTGTAAGAATCGATACCGCCGGTGCCCGACGCTCCGAACTGGCCCACGCCTGAGACGCCGGGAACCAGCCGCAGGTAGTCAAGCACGTTACGTCCGTTGGTGGCCACCTCTTCAAGTTGCTGACCGGTAATCAGGTCGGAGCGCTCGCCGGAGTTCGCTTGCACCTGCAACTGGCCGTTATCAGCCGTAACCGTAACCGTGCTGGCTGTCGCCCCAATTTGTAGGGTGATGGCGCCGGCGTTCAGACTGTCGGCCGCGTTCAGGATCACTCCCGACTTCGAGGTCGTTTCAAATCCCGGCGCTGTCACCTGCAGGGTGTAAGTTCCGGGGGGCAGGTTCGGGAGCGAAAACGTTCCGGTGGCACTTGCCGCTCCGGTGCGCGAGATTCCTTTCGAAAGTTCGTTGGCTGTAATTGTGGCGGTGGGGATCAGGGCTCCCGTGGGATCCTGCACTGAACCGAAGATCGCACCTGAAGTCACCTGCGCTCGGAGAGAGGGAACCAGACCTAAGGCTGCAGTCAACATCAGGAACAGGCCGAACACGCTCCCGATCCAATCGCAGTGTAGCCGTGCTGATCCAGGGGATGCCGGTGGCATCTTGCCTTTCTCATACAACATATTTCCTCCTGTTGCGTCATTCGCTAAACGCACTTCAACTTGAAAGAGATTCATTTGGGTACCTTGGTTGCGGATCCCGGGGGATTTTTTCAGGGAAGCTACAACCGCACGACGCTAGGCCTCAGATGAAACAACGGTCTTGACGGCATGCCGAGGAAATTCCGATGATTTTCCGATGGTCGCTAAGTAATTGAAAAAACATTGGTTAATTGACGCGCCTCTCAATGGTAAACTTAGCTCGATGCCCGTTGACTTGCCTTTCAAGGGGAAGTTTTCCATTGCCGACTGGACTGTTGAACCCGAGCTGAATGTAATTTCGGACGGCAACAGGACCGTCCACCTTGAGCCGAAGGTGATGAGGGTCTTGGTGCAACTGGCGACCTCCCCGGGGCACGTTGTCAGCAAAGAGCGTTTGATCGAGACTGTTTGGCCGGATACATTCGTCAGCGACGATGCGCTCACCCGGTGCATTTCAGTGCTCCGCCGCGAGATGCACGACGACTCGCGTTCTCCTCGCTATATCCAGACAATCCCCAAAGGGGGCTACCGGCTGGTAGCCGAAGTAAGGCGCTTCGACCACGAGACCCTGGACGGCGCGAATCTTTCAACCGCGGCCCAGCCGACCGCGGTCGAGGCGCCCGCGGCGCCGCACACCCAGGATCAGAACCCAGCTCCGCCGGCAGTCCCCATTCCCGCGACGACGCCCGGTACCCAGACGAGTTCCAGCGTACGTCCGAAGACTCTGCAAAGCTTATGGCCGGTTGTCACCATTTTGGTCTTGGCCGTCGCTGCAACCATCGGATATCTCGCCTGGCGGGCGCGCTCCCATCCAACGCTTCCGGCATTCAGCGTGGTTCCCCTCACTTCGTATACCGGACAGCAGGCTCAAGCTTCGTTTTCCCCCGTCGGAAACCGAGTCGTATTCGTTTGGGAAGCCGCCGAGGACGGCAGTCGCAACCTGTTCATCAAGCAAATCGGCAGCGAGACATTATTGCGTCTCACCCATTCACCCGAGTCGGACTATTCTCCTGTCTGGTCCCCCGATGGAAACAGAATCGCCTATTGGGCGGACACGGGAAAAGGCTTGGGGCTCTATGTAGTCTCAACCCTCGGAGGACAGCCTCAGAAACTCTACACTCCGCAGGGCAGGGTGCACTGGGAACAGCGCGCGCTTTCCTGGTCTCCCGATGGCAAGTCCTTGATCTTTCCGGACGGCGCGCCATCGTCCATCTATATGCTTCCGCTGGACACGCTTCAGGCGCACCCCATCACAACTCCGCCGCACGTATGGGATGGCGATGTGAATCCCGCTTTCTCCCCCAACGGCAGCCAGATCGCGTTTGTCCGCGCCATTGAAAGCGCGGTCCGCGATATCTATGTTGTTCCCACCGCGGGTGGTGCACCGCGGCAGATCACCCATGACCGGCGACTGGTCGAAAGTCTGACCTGGACTGCCGATGGCGACGGCATCATCTTTTCTTCGGATCGCGGCGGAAAATTCGCGTTATGGAAAGCATCCCTTCGTGGCGGTGAACCGCAACGATTGCCGGTGGGCGCCGAGGATGCGTACCAGCCCGCAGCGGCCCTCACCGGTCACTCCCTGCTCTACACCGAGAGTTCAGCCACATGGAATATCCTCGGCCTGCGCATGCACGCAAGCCGTGAAACCAGCAGGCATCGAGAGGCGGACAAGGCCGCAGCGGTCATTTCTTCCACGCAGCAGGACTCTGCGCCGTCCTTTGCTCCCGACGGTTCGCGGTTCGCATTTCAAAGCTGGCGCTCGGGAGCACAGGAATTGTGGATTGCTTCCCGCGATGGTCTCACCCTGCGGCAGCTCACTTCTGGCGGGCGCGGACTCACCGGCAGCCCATCCTTTTCCCCCGACGGTCAACAGGTGGCTTTCGATTCCAGGCCGGAAGATCATTCGCATATTTTTGTTGTAGGGGCTGCCGGCGGCGCGCCGCGAGAACTGACAACCGGTAACTCGAACGATATTCTGCCGCGTTGGTCGGCCGACGGCAAGTTCATTTACTTTGCATCGAATCGAAGCGGCGTCTGGCAAACGTGGAAGGCTCCGGTCGCCGGCGGTCAGCCGCAGCAGGTCACGATGAACGGCGGATATCTCGCCATGGAATCGCCTGACGGGAAGTGGCTCTATTTCACAAAAGCTAACGACTCCGGTCTTTGGCGAATGCCTTCGGGCGGTGGTCCGGCAATGCGCATCTTGCCCCAACCGGCAGATGGTTTCTGGGGCTACTGGGCCGTCGCACCCTCCGGCATCTATTTCCTCGACGCCAGCCAGCCGACATGGCACATCCAGTTCTATGATCCCGCAACCGGTAAAATCTCCACCGTCGCGACCCTCGATCGCCATCCCCCACCGTACTCCGGAATCACGGTCGATGCTAGTGAAGATCAGTTGCTGCTAACCGACGAGGTAGACGCCGGCAGCCACATCACACTCGTACAGAACTTTCCCTGAAGTTGCGCGTCCGCTCTGCCTTAACGACTGCTCCCCAATGCCTCCCGCTCAAGAACGTGCAGAATATATTCTCCGGCCCCGTATCCCACCATGGGCAAGGCGCCCGTCGGATCGCCCACTTTCCCGGGGAACAGGCGGCACGGCACAGCAACGTACATTTCAGGAATGATGTTGTGATCCGCGGATGCTTTCAGGACTATGCGCCTAAGAATCGCAGCCGCCTCGCCATTCCTTCCCATCCGCCGATACACTTCCGCAAGGCTGAAATCAATAAACAGAAACTCCTCCTGCTCATACCAATACTCAAAAATGGCTGGATCGGTGTATGTGCCGCGGACGCGCCGATAGCCGCCTGAGGCCACTTTCAAAAGTTCCATCCTCTCCAACGTGTCGCGCACAATCGCCGGATCAGTCACAACGCCGAAGTTGATAATCGCCAACAGCGCGCCGTCAATATCGTTCTTCACTCCCTCCTCCAGCGTCCCGTGCAGCTTCCCGTCCCGAATGAAAGCCGCGTTGAATCCCCGTTCAAGCTCTGTCACGTGATTCTGGATTTCGGCCACGGTCGCGTCGTCCCCGGCGAGCCGCGCAACTTCCGCAAAATGTTTCAGCCCCACAATGGCCATGGCCGTTGAAAACGCGAAGTGCTTCTTGTCCTTTTGGTGCTCCTCCCAAATCGACGTGTCGGCGGCGACGATCAGGCCCTGGCCATACTCTTCCATGTTCTTGAAAAGCGGTTTCATCACGTAATCTCTGGCGCTCTCGTACAATGTTCCGCGATAAGTCGAGACCTTCAACAGCGCGGGATCGTCGTACTTCCGCAGGTACTCGCCCAATACCCACAACGCAAGGCCCCAATCGTCGAACTCGATATTGGTAGCGCCTTCCTCGGTGAAAAATGGCTCTTCAGAGCCGTCTCCGAAGTAGCGAACCACCGAGATCTGGTAATCAGCTCCCGCGGTCTCCGCGCGCATTTTTCCCGTAGGTCGAGCATTGAAGTAAGCCAGCAGCCCGGCACGCGCCTCGCTCTGATGTCCCATGCGTGCCAGCGCAACCACCGCGTACGCCATGTCGCGTACCCACGGTGTGAAATACACGCCATCAGGCAAACACGCGACGATTAGCCCGTTGCCATGTCGCCCCGAACGATTGGGTTCGCGGCTTTGTGCCATACGAAGCATGACCTCGCTCTGACGCCAAAGATGCCGCTCTTCATCCCCCTCGAAGGCCACTGTCCTCTTGCTCCGCCAGCGCTCTATCTCCTCAATCTCCCGCTTCGCCAGCGCCCGCGGCGCCAATCCCGCGCGCCAACGGTTGAACTCACTGGCCGTCTGTTCGAGTTCATGATCGCTTTCAAGAGAAATGAGAGCCCACCCCAGGCTGGAGGCCAGAAGCTGATGCGGCTGCGCTGGCTCAGTCCGTTTTTCGCTGAGTGGAATCAGGAGCAAGGACTCCCCGATGCCCTCGAATTTCAGCAGATGCATTTCCATGCCAAACATCTGCACCGCCCGTTGAGAGCTGATCGGTCGGCTCCACTCCACAAGCAATCCGCTTCGGCGTGCCTCTGCGGAGCCGGGCTCCCAGCTTACGACAAGAGCTGTTTGTCGAAGACCGAACGGCATGAAGCAAAGGCCTTCGCCATCGCTCCTGCGTATGTGGATGACCTGCGAATCGTCCTCGTACTCGGCTGAGGCGTCTCTTCCGGCTAGGTCGCCCCACCCAATCTCTTGAATGAAATTCGCGGTTTCCACACCCTCGCTGAGAGGTTTCCGGTTGTCCGGT
The DNA here is from genome assembly GCA_049590315.1 of Occallatibacter sp. Lineage (GTDB taxonomy): Bacteria > Acidobacteriota > Terriglobia > Terriglobales > Acidobacteriaceae > Telmatobacter. The sequence continues at coordinate 6,971 of JBAWCO010000872.1, forward strand.
CGAACAAAACTGTACGGATGCGCGTAGAACTTGGTCACCCTTCCGGTATCCGGCGAAACCACTGCAAATCCAAAGCCATTTCCGGTAACCAGATGAGAAGCAGCCGCAGGCAAAGCTGCCAGGAGGACAGCACAGACTAGAGGTGAATGAAAGCGCGCGATGCTCATAGCCAGCTAAGTTTCGACCACGCGCCCTGAATTCCGCAACTCACTCACTGATGGCAGCTGAAGCGTACACAGCGCATCACTACTGCTGAGGTGTGTAGCCAATGAACTTGTCGGTCCACTGGATGAACCACTTCATGTTGGGCGCGTCGGTGTGTCCGCCGTCATGCTGACGCCAGGCAAGCTGCCCGTCCAGGTGCCCTTCGTTTACGAGCGGCATCTTCGCGCTGCGATAATCCCCTTCGATATCGAGGCCCTTGACGCCGAGCATCGTAAATACGCGGCTCGCGTCGATAGTGGCCATGAAACTGCCTTCATGATCGAGCCAATGGGCATCGCCTTTTTCCGGAACACCGTAGCTGATGAAGGTGAGGCGCGGCGCACAAAGCGCGATGAGTTCGTTGGAGTCGACGGGAATGTCCCCGGGAGTCATGCTGCCAAATGTGGCCTGAGACGCACCGTACTTAATGAAATTGCCGGCCATCCAGTAGTACTCGCCACCAGTGAGGCTCTCGACCGCCTCGCCGAAGTTGCGACGCAGCAGCGTGGCTCCGCCTTTGCCGGAGGAACCAACGAGCACCATGGCGAAGCGCTGGTCGAAGGCCATGGTGACCAGGGCGGCTTTGCCGTAGCGCGAGACGCCATCGATGCCGACCTGCTTCGCATCGACGGCAGGATCGGTTTCAAGGTAGTCGAGCCCCCGGCCTGCGCCCCATGCCCACGCGCGCAGCGCGCCCCAATCTTCCGGACTGCGCGGCTGGCCTTTGTTGACGAGACCGATGATGCCGCGGGTGAGGCCTGCGCCATCGTCAGCCTGCACGCTGGCGGGATCGAACAAGACGAAACCCCAACCCGCTGCAACCAATTGCCACGTGTTGGGTGGATCACCGTCCTCATTGAGTTCGGGGCGCTGGAAGAAAGGACTCTCTTTGAGTGGTTCCCATGCGGGATGTTGGGCGAAGATTTCCTTGAGCGACGGATCCTGCTCGAGGAGCACCGCCTTCCATGCATTGTTGATGCGGCTGAGATCTTCGCCGCGGGGCTCGTTCGGATTGGGAAAGCCGGCGCGGCCAAACATCATCAGTACCGGTACTGGCCCCTTCGCGTTGGCCGGCGTCACCACCGTCATGTGAATGCGAACTTTGATCGCGGGGTAGGCGGAGTTGTCGACTTCACCGATGAGGTCCTTCGCAACGATGGGGGTGAAGCCGAGGAACTCACGGTCGACCGTATTGACGGTCCAGGTGACTTTGGGGACGCTGGCCGGCACGCGACCGTAAACGTACTTCGAATACATCTCCACGATCTCGGGCCGGCGCTCATCCCGCCACATTGCCGCCGTGGTCACCTTGCGACCGTCATTCATCGTCAGCGGATCAGGGATCTTGGGAAAGGGATTGGCCTGGGACTCATCGTAATTGGCGTGGTTGGACGCTTTTTCATTCCCGCTCGGACCAGGGCGCAAGGCTTTGATGCCCAACTGATCCATCATGTTCTGGTGATCCTGATCGGCCGTGAACGTGACCGGAGCAGGCGCAGCGTTCTGCCCCAGTGAGGGTGCGCAGATAACGGCAACAAAGAAGAGTCCGGGGAACAAGAGAGTCGGCTTGAGAGAAGGAGACAAGGAAATACTCCGCGGTGATATGCTTTTCTGGCTTCAAAAAAGCGATTTACTTCGGGCCCAATGGTAAACCCGTTCTTATGAGACATGCACGGAAATTTTCAGCGATTGTAGGATTCGCGATTGTTGCAAGTTGTTTGTGGGCACAAGGCGGCAAGTCCCCTGCGATTGAAGCGCAATCTTGGGTCGCCAGTTGGGGAACCTCGCGGCAAATTCCCGAGCCGCAGAATGCGTTGCCTGCTGATGACCTGCGCGATGCGACCGTACGGCAGATCGTTCACCTGTCCGTGGGAGGATCCGCGCTGCGGGTGCAACTGTCGAATGCCTTCGGAACGGAACCGCTTCATTTCACGTCGGTGCACATTGCTCGACCGCTATCGCCAGCATCCTCTGCGATTGACGCCTCGAGCGATCGGCCGCTGACATTTGCAGGAAGCGCCGATGTGACTGTTCCCGCGGGAGCAGAATTCCTCTCAGACCCTCTGGAATTTGCCGTGGCGCCGCTGTCGGATTTGGCTGTGACGTTTCACCTGGACGCGGCTCCAACAAGAGAAACGGGGCACCCCGGATCGCGGGCCACATCGTATTATGTGCGCGGAGACTTTGCCGCCGCCGCAGACCTGACAGAAGCGAAGCATGTTGACCACTGGTACCAGATTACAGAGATCGATGTGCAGGCTGCGCAGGGAGCAAGTGCAGTGGTGGCGCTTGGAGATTCCATCACAGACGGGCACGGTGCCACCACGAACGGAAACGACCGCTGGACGGATGTGCTGACGGCAAGGTTGCAGGCGACCCCCAAAACACGCAACATCGGAGTCTCCAACCAGGGCATTGGCGGAAATCATCTGTTGACCGACGGCCTGGGCCCAAATGCGCTCGCGCGATTCGACCGCGATGTATTGGCGCCCGCGAGTGTGCGATGGGTCATCGTCTTTGAGGGAGTGAATGATCTGGGTGGACTGGCTCGTGAAGGCGAGGCGACCCAGGCAGAGCATGTGGCCCTGGTAAGCCGGGTGCTGGCGGCATACCAGCAGATGATTGCGCGCGCCCATGCCCATGGCCTGCGTGTTTATGGAGCGACCATCACCCCTTACGTTGGCTCTGCTTACTACCATCCGGGTCCGTTGAGCGAGGCCGACCGCCAGGCGGTGAACCAATGGATTCGCTCCGCAGGACGCTTCGATGCGGTCATCGATTTCGACGCCGTGGTGCGCGACCCAGCGCATCCTGATCAACTGCTTCCGGCATACGATTGCGGAGATCATCTACACCCGTCACCCGCCGGCTACAAGGCAATGGGAAATGCGATTCCGCTTAGCTTGTTCGCGCATTGACTCCAGCCACCTTTGATCGAGATGAACGTCGCTTCAATAGACGACTGAGTCCGCGCTGCCCCGCAGTTCCTTCTCTCGCGAGCCTGCGATGCGGCGCGTTCGCTCACCATACATTCAGAATGCTAGAATCGCTCGCATTGGCGGCAGATGATGCAAGTTGACTTCATTGGCGGAATTCCTGCGGACTTGACCGCCGAGATGATTCTTGCGCAACTTGAAGTGTTGACGCGAGATGAGATTTTCCGGTCGAGCCGGAGATCGATCGCCTTCCTTAAATATGTCGTCGAGGAGACTCTGAAAGGCTCCGGCGAACAAATCAAAGAACGGACCATCGGCATTGAGGTTTTCGGAAGGTCGTCGTCCTACGACACGAACCTTGACCATATTGTCCGGACCGCAGCGACAGAACTTCGCAAAAGGCTGGCAATCTACTACGGGGACGAGAAGCACCGTTCCGAGTTGCGCATCAGTCTGGTGCCCGGCTCTTACATACCCAAGTTCGCGCCTGCCTCGCACGTCGGCCAGGCGCCTCCCGATGCAGTGGCGCCCATCAGCCAGTTGACGGCGCCGGACCGAGCTCAACACGCAGTAACTGAGCCGGTCGCCGAGGCAAACCATCAACCCGGCCGCGAATCGGGTCAGGAAACGGTCGCGGTCCAGGACCGACCCCCGCGCCCTGGCAATGGATGGCGTCTGGCTTTTTTTCTGGTCGTGGCAGCCCTCGCCGTGGGCTCGGCAACCTGGTATTGGCTCGGCAAACAATCCCCGGTGTATCTGTTCTGGAGGCCGGTCCTCGACACACCGGGGCCAGTGCTGCTGGCAGTGGGCGATGTGCCAAACGGCCCACCCACTCCGGTTTTAGCCGATGAGGGACAGACCGCTCCCGCGGCCATCCCTCAGTCTGGCGCTTCGGGTTCCGTTCCGTTTGCCGATGCGGTGACCATCGCCCGGGTGGTGGGCGTGCTGCAATCGAATGGTAAGAAAGTACTGATCCGAAGAGAGAACGCCAGTTCCTTTTCTGACCTGCGGGAAGGCCCAGTGGTTCTGATCGGGGCTTTCAACAATGAGTGGAGTCTGCGTCTTACTCGGCGATTGCGCTACACTCTCGCCATCGATGGCGAGAACCATCTTATCTATATAAAGGATGCGAAAAGTCCTTCTTCCCGGACCTGGAGTTGGGGAACAAATCAATCCCGCGAACATATAGGTGAAGCCGGCGGTCCGGTATTGCACGACTATGCTCTGATTTCCCGCATACGCAACTCCGAAACCGGTAATGTCCTGATTGTGATCGGGGGCCTCTACACCTACGGAACTCAATCAGCCGGAGAGTTTTTGACCGACCCGCAATTGATGAGCTTGTTCGCAAAAACAACGCACCTGAATGCCGGCGCCCAGGATTTACAAATCGTTCTTGAAACCACAGTTACTGACGGCACTCCAGGCCCTCCCAGGATCCTGGCCGTGTCGCAGGAATAGTTAATCGCCCAAGTAATACTACTGTGTTATAAGAATCCACGAAGACAGCACGGACAACGAGGCAGTGAGTGGGCGAGGTGGGTTGC
>JBAWCO010000873.1:0-3449 GCA_049590315.1 Occallatibacter sp.
GATTGAGGGGCTTCGAGTAAGGCCTGCATAGCGTTTGACAAGGGAGAGACGGCGCGGAATGGTTGACTTTGGAACTCGCTGGGAAAACAAAGGTTCATTCAAAGAAGGCGGCCAGGCTCACACGTTCAAAGTAGTCGACAAGAATGATCCGCAGGAATCCGTTCGCATATTTAAGCGCCTTAAGAACCCAAAGCGCTCCGAGAGGTTCGACCAAGAAATCGAAGCTGGTCTCACCCTTGCGCACCGGAATTTGCTTCCGATTTTGGATAGAGGAGTCCTTTCCGACGGAAAGCCTTATTTTGTCACTCCGTTTTGCAGCAAAGGCAATCTTGAGGACCAGACGATTCCACTCGGATCGCCGTTGGAGGTTCTTAAGTACTTCCGTCAAATCTGCGAAGGAATCGCCTATGCGCACGCTAGAGGGGTGATCCACCGCGACATAAAACCCGAGAACATTTTATCGGCGAAGACGGAATCCCAATCGTCGGCGATTTCGGCATCTGCTTGATCGAGTCTGCGGTAGACTCGATGGACCGATTGACCTCGACTATGGAAGTGATGGGTTCGCGATGGTATTGTGCCCCTGAACTGCGAGACGGGAGACTGGAAGAAAACGGCAGCCAAGCTCCGGCGGACGTGTATTCGCTAGCGAAGGTCTTGTTCTGGATGCTAAGCAGTAAGCAAATGTTCGATCGTGAAGAACATAGGTCGGATCGTTATCGACTTGGACGGAGTGACGAGAGCAATCAGGCGTACGAACTCCTCAACGAATTGTTTGATCGTACGATTGTTGCCGAGAAGAGCAAGCGGATCCAGAATGCTGGCAGCCTTCTGGATGAGGTCGATGAACTCATTGAGGTCATCGAACATGATGGACATGCAGCCAGCATCTATGTACCTCACCGGTGCCTCTTTTGTGCGCAGGGGCATTACGGAATTCTGGAGAATACTCTAGATGGTGGCCGCGCAAAAGAAGCAATTTCTCAATTGGGATGGAATGTTCCGCAACCAAGCCCGCGTTGGCTCATAATGGTCTGCGATCAGTGCGGAAACATACAGACATTCCGTCCAGACTTGCCAGCGAATCGGCCATCCGGTTTCTCTCTTCAGAAGGTCAGCGAGAGAGTGAAACGCTGGGTAACAAAGCGAAATCTCTGAGTAGACGGCGTTACTGTCGCGGTGCAAGATCACCCCCATTAAACGCGCATGTGGATTGAATAGCTTCTCGAAACATGTCAAATCGCCAAGGCACTCGCAGATCGAAGAAAGCCGCACTCTCAGACTCGTGGATTCTCAACATAGGTGTCTGAACTTGCTGCTTCAGAACCCTACGTTTTATGCAGCTGTGCGATTGGGAAATGGTAGCACCTTGTTATTGCGGAGCGTTGCCTCAAGAAAGTCCGCCCAATCCTGCATCATCCTAGCCCTCGGTTCCAAGTAGAGGGCGTGGTTGTATGCGGCGGAAACCTCGTTGCGGGGCGCGTGGGCAAGCTGCAACTCGATGTGCTCGTGGTTGTAGCCTTGCTCGTGAAGAATGGTGGACGCCAATCCACGGAAGCCGTGACCGGTCATCCGGCCCTTGTACCCCATCCGCTCTAACGCCTTCAGGATCGTCATATTTGACATGGGCTTCTTCCGCTTCTGTTCGCCGGGGAAAAGCAACTCTTCGGAACTGGACAGGTCGCGCAAAAGCTCAAGAAGCTCCACGGTCTGCCGGGAAAGGGAGACGATGTGAGGAGTCTTCATCTTCATCCGTTCCGCCGGGATAGTCCAACGCTTCGCCTCCAAGTCGAACTCCTCCCAACGGGCACAGATCAATTCGCTGGTGCGGACAAAAGTCAGAGCCATCATTTTCATGGCTAGGCGTGTCAGATGCGTTCCCCGATACAGTTCAATAGATCGCAAAAGACCTGGCAATTCCTTGGCGTCAATGCGGGCCAGGTTCGTCTTGCGGGTCGGCTTGAGAATGTCCGATGGGCGAATCTCAGATGCCGGGTTTCGCTTGCTGTATCCGTGAGCGACTGCATAGCGCAGCACCATACCCACAATCTGCAGAATCCGCTTGGCCATGTCGGAGGCACCTCGCGTTTCAATCCCCTTGGCCAACTCGACCAGCTCCGTCGGCTCAATCTCAACAATTGGACGTGACCCGAGCGTGGGGTAGACGTTCGCCCGGAGCCGGTTCCTGGTCGTTGCAGAGTGGCGGACGCTTTTGTTTCCCCGCCAGTGCTCCAACCATTGTTCGGCGATTTTTTCGAAGGTGTGTTCGGTGGCGACCACGACAGCGGTCTTCTCCGCCTTGCGCTCGGCCATTGGATCGATGCCGTTGGCCAGCCGCTTCCGGGCAGCATCGCGGCGTTCGCGTGCCTCGGCCAGCGTGATTTCGGGGTAGCGGCCCAGCGCCATTAGCTTTTCCGCGCCCTCAAATCGGTACTTCCAGCGCCAGAGCTTTCCGCCGGTCGGGGTGAGCATCAGGTGAAGTCCGCCGCCGTCTGACAGTTTGTAGGGTTTATCTCCGGGTTTGGAGCGCCGGATTTCGGTATCGGTGAGCGCCACAGGGAATCCCTCCCAAATGTCCGAAAGCGAAAATACCCCCACTTCCGGAAAATCTACCCCCATCTATACCCCCACGGGAGCATGGCTTCCACGATACGCCTCCGGACGTAATAATACAAAAACCGCTGATTACTCAGCGGTTTATCGTCTCTTATTGGATGTCTTCGGATGTCTCTAAATCTAATCTTGGTAGGCACGACTGGACTCGAACCAGCGACCTCTTCCGTGTCAAGGAAGCGCTCTAACCAACTGAGCTACGCGCCTGCAAAGCAATACCTTGTAGTTTATCAGGATCGGGGCGGTTGGGAAAGATGAGAGGGCGCTCGCGCGTGGCATGTTGTACCATCGTTCCCTAGCGACGAATCGCGATTCGCAGGGATTCGCAGGGAATCGCATTGTGCAAGATGGATTCCCGATGAACGCAGGGGAGGCTCCTGCGGGTGATGGAACGCGTCGATCTGTAAGCGATTGAAGCTCTGTGAGCGATTGAAGCTGCCATGTCCCAGGCTCCGAATACCCGGCTGAACCCATTCCGAACCGCACCCAACCTGATTACGCTGATGCGTATTTGCCTGGCGCCGATCCTGGTGGCGGCAATCTGGGAGGGGCACTTTGCGTTGGGCTTTTACCTGTTTCTGGGATCGGGACTGACCGATGCACTGGATGGATTGCTGGCACGGGCGCTCAAGCAGCAGACGGTGCTGGGCCAGTACCTTGATCCGGTGGCCGACAAGCTGCTGCTGAGCACGCTTTTCCTTGTGCTTACACACATGGGGCTGATTCCGGCGCGGGTGACGGTGCTGGTGTTTGGCCGCGATGTGGGGATCTTGGTGGTGGCGGCGATTCTCTATGCGGCGGTGGGGCGGAGGGAATTCAACCCGAGCCTGCTGGGC
>JBAWCO010000874.1:0-30134 GCA_049590315.1 Occallatibacter sp.
GCCACATACCAGGCATCATTCAAGTTCTCGTGCGGGTGGGACTCGGATCCGAAACTTTGAGGGCAACAGCGTCGAAACACCTTCAGCGGCTCCGAGAAGATGCAGGCTTGGAATTAGCAATCAAAGGCACTCTCCTCGAAGGTCTGAGAAATGAGAATGGCAGCGTCGCGACCGCCTCAGCTTCGTTGCTCCTAGACTTCGGTGAGGTGCGTGGACAAGCCCGGGTGTTACGGATTACGAGGGCAACTCTGCGCGATCCGAAACAACTACCTCGGGTCTTGCCTCGACTGCGGCGTCTTCTCGACGAACAAGAAACATCTGGCCCGGTAGTGAGGGCAATCGGCGAATATATCGCTGGTAAGGATGCGAATAAGGAGATCGCTTCGGCGTGCGCTCAGATGATGGTGGAGACCAATCATTTGAACACCCCTCATCTTTTCGAGACACTTGTTCTTTGCGGCTTGGCTGCGGAGGCCCGCCACGATGTCATGATTTCGTACATCAAGCGGTTACTCGACGATCCCAAGATCGTGACTGAGATGCGTAAGGCTCTGTCGGAGGGTCTGCAGTCTGACATTCAAGCAACCGCTTGGGGATCGGCGCGCTGCCTTTGGGAAACCGGCAGCCGCACCGATCCGCATTTGGCATCTGCGATCGTCAGAGCGGGATTGGCTAATGCTACACACCGGCCGAGCGCCAGAGCGTGGTTGGTGGAACTTCTTGCTCAATCCCGAACCGCTGCACGGACCCTTTCCGCCCTTGAGGAAGCAGCTTCCGGTCTTAGTTACCGAGACACGGATGACGCGGCAAACCTCGCATGGGAAATTAGTGAGTGCCATCTCGCAGCCCACATTTTCGACGCCGAGCACGTGGCCAAGGGAATTGTGATGGGTGGGCTAAGGGTGCGCGAACGTCATGGAGAGATTGTGCGCCTCGTTCGCTCACTCTTAGCAGATAACAAGAGTGTCGCGGAGGCCGTCGAGGAAGAATTGTGGTTGGCGGTCGGCCAGAAACCACGTAATAGTAACGATGTCGTTGGGTTGGGGGCAGCAAGGGTACTCATCGAGGCAGGCTGTCCATCTGTCCGAGATGTGATGGTGGATGATGACTACAAGACCGAGAAACGCGCTGTGGGCTTGATCAAGACGCTACTCGCCGGATCTCCAGATGAAACTTTCACTTCGGAAGCACTTCGAAAGCTGGTTGACACCCCTGAGTTAAGCGTCAGAGCCCGAAAAGCACTTGTTCTTCTTCTGAAAGAAGAGGACGACGATACCGCCTACGCAGCGGCGCGATATCTGATTGTAATTGGAGATACGAACCATCGCGACCTGCCGACAGCACTCGTTCGCGGAGGGTTAACGCACTATGCGCGGCGGGACGAGACGGCCAGAATGCTCGATGCATTGCGTTCGGTCCCACTTGCCTGCGCAGCGGTTTGGGAGGCTTTGCAGCAGGCAACCTGGAGTGAAAATGATGGACGAGCGTGGTCCGCAGCAGTCTACTTAATGGACCATGTCCACGTTACTGACACCGCGGTCGCGAGAGGGCTTGTGTTCGGGGGTATACGTGGGCACGGTCCTCAAGAAGAGGCAGAGATGCGCGTGCGAACTCTGCTTGCGAATCCGGCATCTCGCGACGGAGCCCTAAACACTTTACGCGCGCTCTTGATTGGTGAAGATCGTGGCTATATGCCGAACGTGGCGTCGCTTCTCGTTCTTGCTGGTGAACCGCTTTGCGAACGAATCATGCGGGAATTTGACTCAGAGTTTGTCGCTCGCCATTCGCCGTTCATTCCGCTCGCGGCGCTTGCGCTCGCTGGACGCGTGGACGAGGCACGAGAGCGCGCGCGAACACTTGACTTGCGACGGCTGCTCAACCTTCTGGGAGACGAGCCCCTTCCTCTGGCATGTAATGCCGTTCTTTCGTCTGCGGGGAGCGGGCACCTGGATGATAACTATGCTCGATGACGGGTGGTATTATTTTGCCCTCTAACCTGGACAAGTCCACGCCGGCCGTCCGGCCGATTGATGAACACGCAACTCGCATCCCGAAGAGGTCAGGACTCCCGCCATGCCTGTACGTACCGATCGCCGCTCGAGACACGTTCGCTATTGAGAGATATGTGGGCAGAATCGCCATGCAACTCATGCCCAAATCTTCCGACAAGGCCCTTTTGGTCGAGGCCTACGAACCGGAGAAAGCCGATGCCCGGCTGGCCATCTGGGGCGTTCCTGAAGCGGCGGTGCTGCACTTGTCCAGGCAAGTGTGGGTGCATGTGGATTATCGCGCCTATCGGCGTGCATACCTGCAAGCGTTTCCGGATTTCGACTTGACGGGCCTCGTTCTCGATCACGTGATGAACCGCCGCGTGGCGCGGCTGAAAGGATTCGCGTATCTGCGGGTCGTGCCGATCTCGCGAAGCGCGAATTCCAGCCATGGCTCCCTTAGCGAAGGATGGACCGTTAAATATCACAGCTCGCCCGAGATGCGCGAAAAGAACAGGGTCTCGCAAGCGGCCGTGCAGTACGCCGATTTGTCCGATATCGTCAAGATGCTTAACATGCAGGGCGGCGGCTCGCTTATGGACAACGTGAACGAAGCGCAGAAGCTGGTGGACTTGCCAGACGAAAACGGACAAAGCAGAGGGAATCGTTAGGGGCTAACAGCAACTGGTGACTTCAATGCAATTCGAACGGCAGGTTCCAACAGTCGCTTTCGTCGCTGGCAACTATGCGCCAGATCTCTGTGGCATCGCCGACTACACCGAGAATCTTCGCCACGCGTTGCGCGAGTGCGGCACCGAGTCAACCGTGCTGACGACGAGCGATTCTGCGCGACTTTGTCGCATCCCGAGTGTACTGGATGCTTTAACGAACTGGGATTTTGGTGGTGTCATCTCGCTCGTTCGCACAATTCAAAAGGTCGGTGCCAACATTGTTCACGTCCAGTACACGCGTAACAGTTCCAGCCGTTTTAATCACCGGTCTGAAGTCCTGTGGCTTCCTGCGGTCGTGCGATGTTTGGGTATCTCAGTCCGAATTGTGACAACCGTTCACGAGGATTTTAGAGACACTGAAACCGAATGGAATGGCCCTAAACCGTTACGCTTGCCAGACGGCCTAGTGAAGAAGTGTGGGCAACATACGAGTCTACTGAACTTGGAGAGAGCCATGCTTCTTCCAGGAAGCGATGCAATTCTGGTCACCACCGCACTCAATGAAAGTGAGGGAAGGAGTCGTCTCAAGCTGGCCGCCGACCGCATTGTGCGAGTCCCAATTGGTTCAAATATCCCGTTGCAACGACTCAGTCGAACTGAGGCTGCTTGCAGGCTGCGCAAAGAGCAAGGCTGGCCAATTGATTCAATGATTATTGCGTCCTTTGGGTTTCTAAGTGTAGACAGGGATTTGTCACTCTTGCTCAGGGCCTTCAGAATTGTGATCGCGACCAATTCGAGAGTTCGTTTATTGATAATCGGGGGCGTGGAGAGCATGAGGCTCCGCGGCCAAAAGGCAAGAACAGAGCGCACTAAGCTCAGCGAAGTCATTGCCGATTTCGGCCTTGCCCAATACGTCTCCATCACTGGCTACCTCAGCAAAGAAGATGTTTCGTTGAATCTCCTCGGTTCTGACATCGGCGTTACGCCGTTCAAAGCGGGGACAAGCCTCAAGAGCGGATCGCTCATAGCAATGCTCTCGCACCAACTGCCCACAATTGCAACGCGCCACAATCCCCCCGATCCCGACTTGGACGCCTCGCGATCCGTTGTCCTTGTGCCTCCAAACGATGTTGATGCCTTGGCGAAATCGCTTAAGGTACTCATGACTTTGCCCCCCCACAGTCTGGCGGCTATGCGGGATGATTGCGCGTCATTTTCGCAGCAATTTGACTGGTCCATCATTGCCAGGAAGCACATATCCGTCTATGATGCGGTTCTAAATAATTCTGGGTTTAATCTCGGACTCGACGAGTGCTGCCACTTGCCTGCCGAGCGCCAACACAACGGCGGTTAATGCTTTCCAGAACAGATGTTCTGTGTGGGCATTCTTCCTGATCTGCATACCTCCTGACGGCGACCGCTACATCTCTATCCGCAAGAATCCTTGAACGCACTGGCGTAGGCGCAGCCAATCGTCGGCCATGCCCACTGGCGGGTTCGTGCATAGAGTCTCTCTGTGGTCTTCACGTAGTCAGGCTGTGAGCGAAAGAAGCGTAAGAGCGCCTCAACAATCGCTGGGGAGTCAAAACCGTCCGCGACTGTCACACCTTCGCCTATTTCCATTTCCTTAGCCTGCGCGAACTCAAACGGTGTACATATAACCGGACGGCCCATTGCAAGTACCAGTGGAATTGTTCCGCTAGAAGCCTGGTCAAACCCTTGATATGCAAAGATACCAGCGTGGCTTTCGCAAATAAGTCGAATTTGCTGACTCCGCGTAATGAACCTCGCATCAATTTCAACAGAACTGACAAGTCCCAAGTCAGCAACCACTTCGCGGACTCGACTCAGGTACCTTTCTTGATCAGTTCGGCCCGGCTGCGGCGATCCTGCAATGACGATCCCAACGTTGTGCCCTATGTCTTTTATTGTTGCTAAAGCGCTCAGTATTGTCTCTATGCCTTTGCTAGGCCGAAAGAACCCGATTGAGCACAATCTCCATGCGTCGGCACCCTCAGTCTCATACCGTGAAGTGAAAGATGGAGGGACATAGGGGATCATCGGAACACCATGCGGTATAACTCTTATATCTTCCTGGAGAAGGCGATAACCTTTACGAAGCGTTTCTTGCGACTTTGGTGTCAGCACAAAAGATACTGCGCTTTGTCTTACCAAGCTACAGAGCATCTCACCTTGAATCTTTGGGCGGTCAGAACTTTGAAATGTCGTGTGCAGCGTTGCAACTATCGGTTTCTTGATCTCATCAAGAAAGTCGACTAATTGCTCCCCGTTGGAACCAGCGCCACCCCAGATTCCAAATTCATGTTGAAGGCTAACTACGTCACAGTTCGACGCAGAAATAGTGCGAGCAAGATTTCTTACACTGGCAGGGTCCGAAGTATCTGCGTGGCTTACTGCGTCCTCGGTGACATTATTGCCGCGATGGAGCGCATACTTTCTGTGCTCATACATCGGGAGTGCATCGATGAGGTCGGATACATAAAGAGCGATTCCGCACCTTGCCTCTGGAAACGTCGAAACGTGTGCGATCCTCATTTTTGTATGTCCGGCCGCAGGCAAACGTTTAGCTTAAGGTCGCGAATCTCGCAGTAATATTCATGTTCATCGCCCCAGGCTAAAACCGCTAAGTTTGGAATCCCATCAAGCGGAAAGAATGCCTCGTAGATTTGCTTGTCGTCTAAGCTAAAGGTTACTTTGCCGGACGATTTGATATCAAGGGCAAAGCGAGCAACGGTCGCTTCTTCCTTCCTTTCTAATATGACATTAGGGCCAATGCGGTAGCCGGCCCTATGAGAGGTAACAAACCAAGTCGGCTTGTCAGCGTTCTTCCCGATATGAACGACTATGTTCTGACCAACAGTCTGGACAGTTCCAACTAGGAATAGCGGTTCTCTCGAATCATAATACTTAAACCCAAACCGAAAATAGGCAGAAGAACAAGCAAACGTCCCAGTGAGACATACATCAGATCTCCGGTATTCAGCCAGAGGAATAATATGTGAATCAGCGCGCTGCGGTCCAGTTTCGCGTGTTCCTAGAAAAATATCGCCGAGCAGAATTGTTTGACTGTGGCTTTCAGACAAGCTTTCGTCAAGTTTTGGGTAATATGGGTTAGGCACCACATTTTTCGCGAGGAGTTCGCAGGCTTCACGAAGACTGACCCTAAAGAGGTGCCGGAACGCCTCGTGGTCGTCGTACGCATGGTAGAGAACACCAAGACGGCTTGCCTTTTCGCGGAAGGCACGCACAAGTAAAAGCTGGTTCGGGTCCAGAATTTGTGGCTTCACTGGTACATTGCTAAAGAAGAGAAGTACTTGTACAGACCTTCCACTGAGCATTGCCTCTATCGCGCCGTCAAACTCCTCCTCGGTGCCTGAATTCGCTCGAGGTGTAGGCGTTCCCATGCGCGTACCGACCAAGCAGACGAGAATGTCGTAATCTGCGATCTGCCTGTTGATCACGAGCTGTCCATAGTAGGCCGCGCCAGCTGCAATGTCATGGGGCCACGTTACAACTGATAACGCTGGGGCTTTGGGATTGAGGTGCCGGTCAGACAGAGCCCCGATCTCTTCCATGACAATCGACCGATCTTTATCCAATCCGCTTGGCGAAGAGATAAAGATCGTGAAGGCTTCCGCAGGGATAATCTTGTCCATTTCGAAGAGTTCTTTCCCCGTGAACTGCTCCAATTAGAGCACACCTCAAGCAACCAGGAACTCACTTTTTGCGGGCAAGCGGCCAGCAGCTCGGACTCTAGAACTACCGTTGAAGTACACAATATCTAACGGGCAGTTGAGGGGTTTTGGGGCATCGTCGGCGAACGGCAGATGGAACGAGATGAGAATAGGACTGACCAGCTGGCTCGCCTCCCCGAACCGCATCTGTTTATAGACTCTGCGTTTTGGTCTGGGCTTTTCCGTGCAAACGGCTTTTCCCTGATGTCGGGTGCACGAAACTGCCACCGGGTGAGGCCAGGCTTGGAGTCTTCTGAGTGGTGGGGCAGTTTATACTTGCGCCTATGGCGCTGAAAGACATTGTCACTCAGATTGATGAAGAGATTGCACGCCTGCAACAGGCTCGGTCTCTGCTTACGGCCGCAGGCATCGCCGTAGCTCTTCACCCGGCTGGCCGGGGTCGGCCCAAGAAGAATGCCGGGACGCGTGCTCCGTCCAAACCGGCCAAGAAGAAGCGGAATCTGTCTCCCGAGGGCCGCGCGCGGATCGCCGAGGCAGTGAAGCGGCGCTGGGCCGCACAAAAAGCGACTTCGAAACAGAACGGCAAGGCATAGCCCTAGTTCCCAGCGAAGAGGTGAAAACCACGTAGATTATTCGGGCCGCCCGGTGTCAATCCTCGATTCTCTTAGCCAACGATCCATTTCAAGATTGATCGGTAGGGCGATCCGTTCGCCTCGCTACCCCCCGACCTGATCGCTGTCTTCGATTTGCGAGTCTTTCATCGAATGACAGACGAGGGCATTTGCGATTTTCGGTGAAATCAAAGAGATCGGGTATTTCCACGCCCAATCCGCGAATAAGATCAACGAGTTTCTCGGGTTCGGGCCACGCTCCATACAGCTCATAGTTGGCAATTTGTCGAGCGTCGATGCCGACTCTCTCCCCAAGCTGCTCACGGCTCAGGTGCAGCGAAGTCCTCAACTCTTCAATTCGGAGACCGAGCGACACTCTGAGGTCAAGCACATTTCAAGTGTGCCCCCTTAAGAGTTCAAATAAAATGATCTTAAAATTCATCTTTTATGATTGCAGAGTGCATGATACTGTGAAAATCAGACAGTGCTTGGCCGTTCACGAGCGGTGGAAGCTCTATCTCCGGGCTTAAAGAGCCTTGCGAGGGAGTATTCGAGAGGGAGAAAAGTCAAAGAGATCTCGCACTTCGACACCAAAGGATTTGGCAATACGTTCAAGCGCCGCTGGCCTTGGCCAGCCTTTGCCCAACTCGAGGGAGGCAATTCGTCGTGCGCTGAGACGCACCTTCGCTGAATACTCTTCGCGACTCATCCCGGAGAAATCGCGCAGCTCCCGTATCCGCGACCCGAGTTGAGTCTGTAGCTTTGGCACAGATCAAGTTTGGCGAAGTTAACCGCCAAAGAAAATGATCTTTAGCTTCATAATCTATGCATTTTCAAGAGATTAGGTGTCTGCTGATCGTTCGATGACTTTCAAGAACTTGAGTGCCTCACCACTTTGCAAGTTCAGTGTGGGTGTAACGCGAGGATGGCCGCATGAATTCAGAAGCCGCTGCCTATTTCCCGGATGCACTGGCGGGCGCACCCGAAGTGCGTGAAGCGGCCCACTATGCGCCTGAAATCCAGACAGAACTTCCCGATGAAGCCCAAACCGCAAGCGATGTGCCGCTCCACCCCGCAGCGACTGTATTCCGGATTTCCGAGATCTCCGACGAATTGCTTCTGGAACAGGTTCGAGAGGGAGCCAAGGAGGCTCTCGGCGTTCTCTTCCGCCGCCATGCGCGTTCCGTTCGCAACGTCGCCTATCGTATCCTGCGAAACGAAGCTGAAGCCGATGATCTGGTGCAGGAGGTCTTTCTCTTCATCTTCCGCAAAGCCGCCTTGTTCGATGTTGCTGGCGGAGGAGCGCGTTCCTGGATCTTCCGGGTTGCCTACCACCGCGCCTTCGACCGGCGCCGGTACCTTATCTCCCGCCATTTTTATTCGTCCAAGGAACTGGATGACACGGCTTTCTGCATGGCCGACCACAGGCAAGAGCATCTGTTTCACGAATTGTCCATCGAAGGCATTTTCGGCAAGGAGTTGACGGCAAGATTCAATGCCCGGCTCACGGCCGAGCAGCGGGAGACGATCCAGCTATTCTTCTTCGAGGGATATGCCTTGAAAGAGATCGCCGAACTGACCGGGCGATCCCTCGTCAACGTCAGGAATCACTACTATCGCGGGCTGGAACGGTTTCGGAAATACGTTTTGCCCGAAAAGATGCGGTCAAGGTGAGTGAAATAATACACAATGGCTCTAGCCCGGGAGCTTGGACGTTGACCCACGACCCTCATCAGGAGTTTGAGGAGCTTTGCGCGCTCTCGACGACAGGCGAGTTGACGGCGGAAGAATGGGCGCGGCTAAGCGAACACTTGATTGGCTGCAATGCTTGCAGAGAGACCCAGCGGCAATATGATCGCATAATCGCTGCGGCGATCCCGGCATTGGCGGCGGAGTCCGGAGCGGACGAAGACGTCGAGAGCGCGCCCGGCTCCTGGTCGATCGAAGAGGCGGAAAACACTCTGATGGAGTCGCTTCGCGGCGAGCCGGCCCCATCGCGCGGTCGTCCAATTTCTCCCTCCGTCGCTCCCCGATGGCGCCATGCGCGCCGTTATGCGGTGGCGGCCTTGATTCTGGCGGCCTGTGGCCTTGTCGGCTATCGAATAGGGATCCACCAAGGGCGCCGAACGGATGCCTCCGTGGCGCCGGCAGGCTCGCCCGCGCCGAGCACGCCGCCGCGCTTTGCCCAATCCGCTGCCGCAGCTCTTCCATCTGAGGAAAAGAAACCTGCCCCGGCCGATGACCAGGCTGCGGCATTGCGAAGCCAAGCCCGCCAGAGCCAGCAAGAGTTGACCAAGCTGAAAGAGAAGCTTGGACAAGTGGAAGAGGAACTGGCGGACCGCAGCGCGAACCTTGATCGAAACGTGCAAGACCGTGCCGAGTTAAGTCGCCAACTGGCTCAGGCCCAGGCCAATGCACAGAGCCTGGAGGCAAGACTCAGCATCATCGGCAATCAGTCTGCTCAAGACACTCTGCAATCGCTCGCACTCAAAACCCAGGTCAACGATCTGAAAGCGGAAATAGAAGAGAAAGACAAGCAGATCGCTGGGGAACGGGAGTTGCTCGACCGCGACCGCGACGTGCGGAATCTGATTGGCGCCCGCAACCTGTATATCGCCGAAATCTACGATGTCGCTCAGACGGGCGCCACACAGAAGCCCTTCGGACGCGTGTTCTACACCAAGGACAAATCGCTCATCTTCTATGGATATGATCTAGATCAGCAACCCGGGATTAAGAAGGCCGGTGTTTTCCAGGCATGGGGCGGCCGCGGCGCTGACCGGCAGTACGCCGTCAGCCTGGGACTCCTTTACAAGGATGACGCGAACCAGAAGCGCTGGGTCTTGAAGTTCAACGACGCGAAAACCATTTCGCAGATCGATGCGGTCTTCGTCACGGTCGAGCCCGAGGGCGGCAGCGCCAAGCCAAGCGGGAAACCGCTGCTGTTCACATATCTTCGCCTCGACCCGAATCACCCGTAGCACTGCGGCTAGTTCCGAATCGTGATTTGGAGGCCCTATGAACTCGATCCTTCTTGTGGACGATGAAACGGTGATCGGCGCTGAGTTTGCACGAACTCTTGGGGGCCTTGGATTCCAGATCGAGGTAGCCCCGACCGTTGAGTCGGGTCTCTCATGTGCTGAAGCGGCGCAGTTCGATGCGATTCTCGTGGAGTTCAACATCCGATCGGAGCGCCGCGCCCATCCAAGGACAGGGAACGGCCTTCAACTGGTTCGCCAACTTCGCGCTCTAGGGGTCTCCACTCCGGTTCTTATGTTCACAGCGATGGAGGGTGAATTCTACGAGACGGCTTCCCTCGATGCCGGCGCAGATGACTTCATCCTGAAGACAACTTCGATTCCGAGCCTGGTTTCCCGTCTCCGCGCCCACATCCGCAGGCACGAACCGGGGTTGGCTAGGAGGACAGACGGGGAGAAAGTCTCAATGCGACCGTCTGTAGCTTGCTCCGGCGCGGATTGAGCTGCCTCCCACCGGTCTAGACTTGGAAACTCGATTTCAGGTTGGTTCGAGAAGTGCTTTGGCCTGGAGGCGACAATGAGGTCTGAATCAGATGTGTAGCGACACCACTCACGATCGCAGGGTACCGAGAAATGCAATGATCTCATGTGCAATGGCCTGAGGTTGTTCTTCGGGAATGTAGTGTCCACTGTCCCGAATCAAGCCTCCCCGGATGTCCGCACAAAATGGTTGAAGGCGTTCGTACAAATCGGGAGCACTTCCGGCATCTCCGCCGAAAGCAAGGACCGGAATGCGCAACTCTCGGTTGGCCAACTCAGCGTTTTGCTCCATATCTTCTAAGACGGCTCGATAGTAGCCGAGCATTCCGCGCATTCCTCCAAGGCTTGCATAGACTCGCTCATACTCATCAATGTCCTCTCGAGTAAACGTTGCGGCTGGGTTGGCAGTCTTCCGACTGAAAAACCATTCGATCAGAATGCGTTCACGACCCTGGAGGAGAGCTTCGGGCAAGTCGGGGATAGGATTGAAGAGAAAATGCCAGTTTCTCCAATTGTCCGGCCCAAGTGTAAGGTTAGGCTGTAACGTTACTCCGGGAATGTTCCCATCCAGCAACACCACGCCCCGCAGTTCGCTTGCGTACTCGTAAGCGTATGGGTACGCTACCCACGAGCCGATGTCATGTCCGATTAGGACATAACGAGTTTGTCCCAGAAGATGCAGGAGAGCATTCAACCTCTGGCCTGTCGTTCTTGTATCGTAGCCGTCCAGTGGCTTTTCGGAATCTCCTTGCCCCGGCAAATCGATGGCGATGACGGTAAAGTGTTCCCCCAAGATCGGCATCACTCGTCGCCAGGCGTACCAGCTTTGAGGAAAGCCAGCCAGGAGGATGACAACCGGGCCACTTCCGCCCTCAACCAAATGAAAGCGCAATCCCGCAGCTTGGACCTGCCGATGGCAAAACGGCATTCCTGCCAATATCAGCTTTGGATCATTATGCTTATGAGCAATGGCCAAACGCGCTCTCCCTCTTGAGACAATATTAGATGCAAAGAAGATGGAGAGGCGAGTGGCGCTCTGGCTGGTAGGAGTCTATGTGAATTACAGTATTGGAACCCTGCAGACGCCAACGGAGACGGAAGCCTTCAGCAGCTTTCAGTTCGCCTTGCGATGTGGCCGAACGGTGTGTGAGGGCAAGATTCGAATGAGTCCAAATAAACGTCCTTCTCGTCAGGGATGCTTCTGGGTTGGCGCGAATCGCCGAGGCGCGTTTCGACACCCATCCGTTTTGAGAACACGGTAAGGGTATCGCTCGCAGCAGGGAAGTGAAGAGATATCGATGCCTTCAAATCGATGCCGATCGGACCATGATCGTTGCGGATATAGAAACCAATCAGAGAACTGAAACTGAGAACTTGATTCGATCTCGACCCCGCCTCCTTCGAAACCGGAGGGCCGTGCTAGTCGAAGCTCACTTCATCACAATCATTGACAAGGTTGAGCCGCGGCATCCGTATACCGAATGAACCACCATCCGTTCCACACCCATGCCCGTGAGGAGACCCCGCTTGAAGTGTCTTTGTGCCTTTCCCCTCTTGCTACTCGTCCTCTGCGGAGCGACATTGGCTCTTGCGCAATCCACGAACGCAACCATCAGCGGCGTTGTCGTTGACCCGGCCGGCAAGGTCGTCCCCGACGCTGCAATTGAGATTGTCAATGATGCAACTGGCGTGCTTTATTCCAGCAAGACGAACCAGCTTGGCATCTATACGCTTTCAATCCTTCCGCCAGGGCAATACCGCGTCCAGGTTTCAAGGTTCGGATTCAAGACCCTGATCAAACCCGGAATCGTTCTGAACGTGCAGAGCGCCGTGGCGTTGAACTTTACGCTGCCGTTAGGCGCAGCCTCGGAAAGCGTCACGGTTGAAGCTGGGGCATCAGAGATTAACGTAACCGACGGCACGGTCAGCACCGTCATAGACCGGGATTTCGTCGAGAACATGCCATTGAACGGACGAAGCTTCCAGGATCTCCTTTCCCTGGCTCCTGGAGTCTCTCAGGTTTCGGTCTCCGGAGGGCTTGGAGGCGCAGCCGGCTTCAGTGGCGACATCGTAGTCAATGGCCAAAGAACGGAGTCTAACTACTTCACCGTTGATGGAGTCAGCGCAAACGCCGGCGTTCTTTCCGGTGGAGGAGTGGGTGCCGGAGCATCGGGGAGCCTGCCGGTATTTACCGCGCTTGGGACCACCCAGGGTCTCGCCTCGATCGACGACCTACGGGAGTTTCGGAGCAACACCTCGACCTATTCTGCGGAATATGGCAGGAGTCCGGGAGGACAATTCTCGTTCAGCACAAGGTCCGGCACCAATGCGTTGCATGGCAGCCTGTACGACTATCTCCGCAACGATGCGCTCGACGCAAGCAATTGGTTTAATGACTTCTACGGCTATCCAAAGGGAAGAGAGAAACAGAACGACTTCGGGGGAACCATTGGTGGACCGGTAATCATTCCTCAAGCATACGATGGCAAAGGCAAGACGTTCTTCTTCTTCTCCTTTGAAGGGCTGCGCCTGACAAGTCCGCAGGCCGCAACAAGGGCATCGGTGCCCGAGGATTCGTTACGGCAACAGGCACCCTCTGCGCTTCAGGCGCTGCTGAGTGCATTTCCGGTGGCGAACGGCGGCAGCGATGGGCTCAACGACGGACTTGGATTTTACCTCCAATCGGTGTCCTATCCGTCAATGCTCAATAGTTCGAGCATCCGGGTGGATCACACGATTGGCAACAAGCTGACCATCTTCGGGCGCTACGCGGACACCCCTTCGAATTCGACAACCTACAGTAGCGCGGTAGAACAGATCCTTCAAAGTCGCACCCAAAGCGCCACGCTCGGGATAACCTATGCTCTCACTGCCCATCAGTCCAACGATTTTCGCTTCAACTTTACGCGAAACAGTGGTCATACAGCGAATGTCTCAACAAACCTTGGAGGTGCCACTCCATTTAACCTTGGCGACATTCCCGGACCCAATGGCGGCGGTTTTCCTCAGAACAACAGCAACCTCTACGTGATCTTCTTGTTTAGCGGTTTTCCAAGTATCAATCTTGAAAACTTTCCCGTGACCCAGCACTCATTCAACGTCACGGACACCTACGTCCGGGTCGCCGGAAGGCATGCCATCAAGGCAGGCATTGACTGGCGAAATCTCAATACAACGCTCTATTCGGAGAATCCGATCGAAGAAGTTGCGTATCTCAACGAATCGCAAGTCCTGCAAAACGCCCCCGCAATTGCATACGCGGAAACCTTCGCGAGTTCGGACGTATCGGCAAATAAGCCGCAGTATCGCAACTTTTCGGCCTTCCTGCAGGACGAGTGGAGAATTACACCCCGACTCTCTCTCTCTTCAGGACTACGCTGGGATATAAATCCTGCGCCCACGAACGCCGACGGCCCGGTCCCATATACAGTCACCGAAGTCGCGGATCTCGCCACGACACAACTAGCGCCGCGAGGGACATCTCTATGGCGTACTGATTGGCTCGGCTTTGCTCCCCGAATCGGCACTGCGTACCAGATCCATTCCTCCTCCAATCACAACACTGTCGTTCGGGCTGGATTCGGGGTGTTCTTCGATACAGGAAACGTGCAGGGAAGTCAGGGATACAACGGAATCGGATTCAGTAGTTCTGCGAGCATTTCCTCGGCAAGTTTTCCACTCACCTCGTCACAGCTTACCTTGCCCCCACCAAGCGTTTCCGCTCCCTATAGCGGTACGATCTATGGGTTCGATCCCAATCTTCGGCTCCCTTACACTCTCCAATACAACCTCGCTCTCGAACAGGAGCTTTCAAAGCACGACACACTTACCGTTGGCTATGTGGGATCGGGGGCACGAAAGCTCCTAACAGGATTCGAATATTCACCCAGTGCGCTTGGGAACACTGCCTTCTCGCCCGGCGCAACCCTCTACCTGACGCAGGGCAGGGCATCCTCGGGCTACAGTTCTTTACAAGTGAAATACCAAAGGGCTCTACACCGTGGACTACAGACGCTCGTTTCATACACTTGGTCCCATTCGATCGACGATGCTTCAAGTAACTTCGGCGTCTTTACGCTGCTTCGCGCGAGGTCCGATTTCGACATACGACATAACCTGCAGGCTGCCGTCACATATCTGACGCCGAGGCTGAACTCTTTGCCGAGGATCGCTCCGCTTCTGAATGACTGGGGGTTTGATTTCCGTCTCCAGGCCCGGACGGCATTGCCGGTCAACCTCATCGGAAACGAGGCACTGGACCCCGGCACAGGCACGCTCCTCGAGTACCAGCCAGATCGCGTTCCCGGACAACCCCTCTATCAATACGGATCCGCGTATCCGGGGGGAAGAATCATCAATTACAACGCCTTCGAACTCACCCCAGATGGAATTCAGGGGGACCTCCCCAGAAATTTCGCGAGCGGATTCAGCCTGATTCAACTTGATGCCGCCATTCGCAGGGACATTCCGATAAGAGATTTGCTTCACTTGCAGCTTCGTGCCGAAGCGTTCAATGTTTTCAATCATCCAGCGTTTGGGCCTATCTATAACTTCCTCTCATATTATGGGCCCGATCAGTTCGGCCATGCCTACAACACTGCGAATTCCCAGGGAAACCTGAACTCGTTGTACCAGCCCGGCGGGCCACGATCGCTGCAGATCTCTCTCAGGGCGTCGTTCTGATCAGCGGACAGTTGATCCAGTACGAAACCAGACAGAGCCGCTCTAGAATCGCGCGACGAGCGGCGCGCCAGGAGAAATGCGTCGATGCGGAGAACACTACTGATTGCAGTGGCTGCGTCCTTTCTGTTCCTCACCTTGAAAATGAGGTCAGAGCCGCCCCGGGAAGCGTCAGTCT
The DNA here is from genome assembly GCA_049590315.1 of Occallatibacter sp. Taxonomy (GTDB): domain Bacteria; phylum Acidobacteriota; class Terriglobia; order Terriglobales; family Acidobacteriaceae; genus Telmatobacter. The sequence goes on from JBAWCO010000874.1 coordinate 15,363, forward strand.
TTTCAGTGCGAGACGATATTGCACTGGCTCGATTTGGACCGATTTCCGTGTCGCCGAAGACCGATAGGGTCGTAGTTCAAACCGAACGAGCATCTCTCCAGGATGGACGGGTGCACGAGACGCTGCGAGTATACGATCTCAATGTCATTCGCAAGGCGATCAATGGGCCGAACTCCGGCCGGGAGCTTGAACCGTTTTGGATATTTGAGCGGGCGACCACATCCGGTGGAGACTCGGATCGAATCTCCCCGATCAAATGGCTGTCAGACGGCAGCGGTTTCGCTTTCACGTTACGAGTCGACCCGTACCATCGCCGCTTGTATTTAGCGAGCCTGGGGACCAAGACCGTAGTCCCTCTGAGCGCGGAGGGAGACGACGTATTGGGGTTCGACATTCGTGATCGCTCTCACTACGCATTTACCGTCGCCAGCCACGAGACGATCACGAAGCTGCAGCATGAGTTGGATACGCCATCGCGGGTGGGGACAGGAGATTACTTTCAGGCGGTTGCGTTTCCTGAGACGTATTCTCACATCATCCAGCGCGGCGACTTGTGGGCTGCGGTTGCGGCCCCCCCTGCTCCGGTGATTGATCAAACTACGGGGAAGCCCGTGACGCTATTCAGCGACGGAAGCGGATTCCTCACTCTGTCGCCGGACGGCAAGAACCTCGCGACCATACGCGCGGTTCGGCAAGTGCCGGCAACATGGGAGAGCCGCTATCTTCCACCCTACCCCAATAGCGCCTATGGGCTAAAGGCCCACCGCCAGGATCTGTCCGCGGCGCTGGACGGTTGGAGGTATGTAGGGGAGTGGGTGCGCATCGATTTGGAGAAAGGGATTGTCACCTCATTAACCAACGCCCCGGCTTCTTTGCGTGCCGGGTGGTGGGAGGCATATGCCGCACCGGCGTGGTCGGATGATGGATCGACGATTCTCCTGCCCGGGACATTTGACGAAAGCTCGAACAAAATCGACAAAAGGCCCTGCGTAGCCGTCGTGCAGGTGGCGACCAACCACGTTGAATGCGTCAGACATCTAAAGCGAAATCTGGCTGACGGCTTTGAGCCTGGCTATAGCCTCATGACCAAGGTGTCGTTTGCGCATGAAGACAATCATCGGGTACTCCTGAATGGACGTGCCTCCGATAAGGAGGGCGAGGCCACAAGCATCTATGTGCGATCCGATCAAGGCGAATGGCATCTTGCGGAGGTGCGGACCGACGTCGAGAATGGCAGTGCGCCGGATCTGCAGGTCCGGGAAGCCTTCAATGAACCGCCTGTCCTGGTGGCAATTGACCCGATCAATAAGCGCTCGAAGGTGATTCTGGACCCAAATCCGCAACTCAAGAGTATTGTCTTCGGAAAAGTAGAACCCTATGCCTGGCAGGATAAGGCGGGACGTGCATGGCAGGGAATCCTTTACAGGCCGGTTGGATACCGCCCGGGTGTGAAGTATCCGTTGGTGATCCAGAATCACGGTTTCAACACGAGCCGTTATGTCCCAAGTGGCAGCTACCCCAGTGCATTTGCAGCCGAAGAACTGGCGTCGGCGGGGATAATGGTCCTCCAAGTGAGGGACTGCGACGGAAGAAGTACGGACTTGGAGGGTCACTGCAATGTGGGGGGATATGAGAGTGCAATCCTGAAGTTGTCGCGAGACGGCATGATAGACCCCTCGCGCATCGGCATCATTGGGTTCAGCAGGACTGTGTACTATGTCCTCAAGGCGCTGACGACGAGCACCGTGCAGTTTAGGGCAGCCTCAATTACGGATGGCGTCACGTTTGGATATATGGACTATTTGCTTTCCGTTGGCCCGAACCGTGCGTACCAGAATGAGCAAGTCGCGGTAATTGGATCGGAACCCTTTGGACAAGGGCTCGCAAAGTGGATAACGTCCAGCCCGGTATTCAATCTCGATAAGGTGACGACGCCCCTCCGCGTTGTCGCAACGCGCGGAAGTGGCGTGGTGGGAATGTGGGAACCTTATGCGCTTCTCGAGGCAATGCACAAACCGGTGGATCTCATTGTTCTCAACACTCGTGAACATGTTCTGCTCGATCCCAAGGTGCGCCTTTCGGCGCAGGACGGAAATGTAGATTGGTTTCGCTTCTGGCTTCAGGACTACGAGGATCCTGACCCGACAAAACACGAGCAGTATGCTAGGTGGCGAGGGCTCCGAGACGAGATACATCCACAGTAAGTCGCAAGCGACGAGCCAGGAGAATCTCACATCGGGCTGTGTGCGGCCATCCATTTGCCTGGAACACCGTGCGCCTTCGCACAAGTTCGCTGTTTGTCAATGAAAGAGCCAGCGGTGCCGAGTTCGCGAGTCTCAGCACCACTGTGGTTGGAAAGCTATTCATCCAGGTCGTATGCGCCGCCGGACGAGAGCTGGGCTTCTGGATTGGTAGCATCGGTTACGTTCATCGGCTTGCCGTGTCCGATGTGTTGAACGGCCTCGGATGCGGCTCCGAGCTCCACGATCGATGGTTTCGTATATCTCATGGCCTTGTCCTCCTTTCTTCAGAATTTGCTTTCCTCGGCCCAGGGGGCCAGAGCTTAATTCCTCGATGCGAGATGGTTCAAGATCAGGCTGCGGCCATTGCCTGTCGGGGGCAGGTCGAGGATGCCGCGGCGGCGTTGGGCGCGCAGCCAGTGTTCAATGCCGATTGCCGCGCGCAATGCCAAGCCGTTCCCTGTCACGCCCTGTTGAAGAGACCTCACATTCTCGCGTAGGAGCGCGGCATCGACAATCGAGCCGTCGGATATCCAGGCTTCTTCATAAAGCGCATCCACCGCGTCCTGTTGATTGCTGAACATCGCCGCAGCGGTGCGAAAACCGAACGATTTTGTCGTTCGGTACAAGATTTGTTGGGGAACGATGCCGCGCAGCGCACGCCTCATCAGATGGCGCCGGTGGCCGGCCCGGAGAATCTGCGTCCGAGGTATGGATGCCAGAAACTCAAAAAGCGTACGGTCGAGATATGGATATCGTTTCTCGAGGCAGCCCGTCAAAGGCGGATCCATGCAGCTCAACTGCTGGGCAAGACCGTAGCGCGCCAACTCCATGCAAAACTGCACGGGGGTCAACTGCCGCCAGAGGGCAAAGTGCGTCAAAGCTGGATGGCGTGTCACCGGCCTCAAACGAGTCCATGGCAGCGGCGGCCCTTGTGGCGCAGCGGCAGATTCAGGATGATACGGAGCACAGATCAAACGGAAGACATCCGCCAGCAGGCTATAGACCGTCTTCTTTCTCTGAAGACTCCACTCGATGATGCATCGGAAAAAGGTGACGGGTCTGCCGGAAATGAGGTGGTCAGCCAGCTCCGGCGCTTCATACTGCACCCCGCCAAGCATCTCGTCCCCTCCTAGTCCTGAAAGAATCACCCGTGCACCGACTTGGTTCTGAATCTTCGCGATCGCGGACTCCCAGCGTAGCGAACGTGCGAAGTAGCCAGGCGAGGCGACAAAGCAATCATCCGCTAGAGGTGCAAGCGCCTCTGACACCGTCTCCTGCGTGAATGCCGAAATCGAGACGTGATGCCCGACGCGCCCGCGTTTCTTTTCGACCAACGAGAAATAGGGCCTCTCGTCGCCGCTTGGCTCGTCGGTGTCGTAATAGGACAGTGTTTCGATCGCATTGCCCGAGTGACAGTTCCGGATATCGTCCGCCACGCACACGATCGAGCTTGAATCGAGCCCTCCGCTCAGCTCGGCCAGCATCGCGCGGTCGGCCCTCAGGCGCCGACTGACGGCCAAACAAAAGAGATCTCTAAAGTGTGCCTCGTATTCTGAATCGGTCGAATAGCGGATTCGCGCATGGGGATTCAGGGACCAGTAGCGGCGGGTCGCCTGTTTACCGCCATACTGGAATGTCAGGATGCTGCCTGGAATCGCAGAACGAATCTCATGATACGGAGTGACCTCAACAGGGGGACGTGGATAGAGACATCCGGCAAGGTAGTCAAAATCCAGATGAAGCCTCCGTGGCGAAGTGAGCACTAATGGTTCCATGAGCGTGCACCACGCGATTCCGTTTTCATCGAGCCGGTAGAAGAGCCTTCGGCTGCCAATGTAGTCGCGAGCCAGGATAAGTTCCCGCTTGATCTGATCCCACAGGACAAGCGCCCAGTCGCCAATCAAGTCTGCAAGACAGGCAGCCCCCCGCTTCCTGTAAGCTGCGATGACAAGGTCTGCGTCTGTCGGTGCATCATCTGAATTTGCGCCAACAGCCGCCGAAATCTCTTCTCTGTTGTCGAGACGCCCGTCCCAGGTCAGGATGCAGCCGTGTCGCACGAGCGGCTGAATTTCGAGATGAGATTCTGATGTCGTATGAAAGGCGCGATAGGCCATTCCCAGGTTCCGGGTAAGGTGTTCCGTTCCGCCGTCCGGCCCTATTCGCGTCATGCCGCCCGCCAGTTCGAGCAGTTCGCTTCGGCTCACGCGGTCTCTCGGATCGAATCTGAAGATGCCTGCCAGACCGCTCATCAGCATACCTCCAGCACAAGGAACCTCTCTCGGGACGCGAGCCGGTCGTTGACGATTTGCCCATCCACCTCCACCCATGCATGGGCCTTGAACGGTAACTTCTGCACTCCGATGACCATTTGAGCGTGGATTCCCCTTGTCCTCAGCATCCTCACAAGAACGGCGGAGCGTTGCAGGCAGAGAACTCGTTTGGGATAAAGACAGCAGACGACATCCAACGCGAAACTGACGTCAGTCGACGCAGTTGCATTCTCTCGAACTGGCCGCAGAGGAATTCGCTTTACGCGATAATGGAGCGATGCGAAGTCATGCCGCGACATAAAGACATCGTGAGCGATGAGGGCCAGACACGCCTGAAGCATGAGTATGGCTTTGGCCATCACAGGTCTACCTCCACGGGTTTGATTTCGAGTTCGGCTAACAGAAATGTGAGACGATCGGCTAGTGCGCGAATGCGCTCTGTGAGCGGCAGTACCGGCTTATGGCCGCGTGTCTCCGTGTAATCCAGCAGAATCGGATAGCCGTTGGACACTGCACCTCGCAACCGGGCGGTCATCTTACGCGCATGCAAGGCATCGCAACGCTTGTCCCGATCACCGGAGATGATGAGCACCGCGGGGTAGTCTACGTCCTGCTTTATCTGGTGATAGGGAGAGAGGCGATAAAGCGCGGCAAAATCGTCCGGGTCCTCAGGGGATCCGAACTCCGCAACGAACCCGCGCGCAACTCCAAAGAGATGGAAGCGGGTGAGATCGGCAATTGGCCCCAAAGCTAGTACCGCCCGAAACATTTCTGGCTGCTGTGTCAATGCGCACAGCGCCAGTAGTGCGCCGTTGCTTTGTCCGCAAATCCCAAGGTGTTCGTGGGTAGCATATCCATTCGCGACCAGCCACTTGGCGGCACAAAGTACGTCATCCACGGAGATCTGTTTGCGCTGTTTCTGAGCTGCGAGGTGCCACTCCGGACCCCTTTCACCTCCACCGCGAACATGAACTGTGGCACATGTAACGCCGGCTTCGGTCAGGATCGTCTGCATCACGCTAAACGCCGGAGTAGTGCTGACCCCGCCGCCACCATAGGCGCTGAGCAGGACCGGGCGGACTCCTCGAACACCTCGTGGACGCACCAGAGTTATTGGGATCTCGGTCCCGTCCTTGGAGCGATAGGCGGTGCTCTCAACTTCAATCGTCCCCCGCTGAATCGAACCTGGCTGCCGCCACCAGATGTGACGCTCGTCAGTCATTAGGTCGACATCGTGAATTGCTGGAAGGTCGGCGACATCGCTATGTGCATAGAAGAGTCGCTGTGCGCATTCGTCAACCTGTCCAAGGGATACTGCCCCGGAAGCCGGGTAATCGATCGTTCGGATGAGAACGCCTGACCGCGAATAGAGACGCGTCAGAGGGTGGCGGCCGGCTTTGTAGTGGAGCACTCTAAGATCTCCGCATCGTTCCCAGCCGGAGAGAGCCTCCGCGCTTTCAGAAACGATGTCGGTCCATGCTTCGGGTTCTGTGTGTTCCAGGGAGACACGGACAATTCGTCCAAGCGGAGCCGCATGGGTTGTGCAGGCCTCGACGGCTCGGGCTGTAAAGATTGGCATGAAGCTCTCACCGGAGAGATCGGTAATTTCGCGCGGAGGATTGCTGAGGGGGAATTCGTGGATAAGAAATCGAGTCCGCGGAACCGATTCGAGGGCAACGACATGGTAGCCCAGCGCCGAAGCGTCTTCGGCCTCCTGAACAACAAGACGCAATGTGGGACCGTCCCCTGCACAAAAGATCTCGCGATCGTTGCTCGGGTCGCTACCGAATTCGTGCCAACGGACAGCGCGGCGATTCTGATATGCGCCTCCTGCATCTTCATGCACGTAGTAGAACCCGCTTTGATTGGAGGCGAAGACCAAGCCGCGATAAAAGCCGCGCGGAAGGCGATCAGGTATGACTCGCCGTTCCGTAAGATCGTATATGCCGACCTCCAGGACATCCTCACCACCGGTTCGTACCCCGAACGCGAGAAAACGGCCATTCGGCGAAACTCGAAGGATTGTGAGGGACGTATAGGAATCCCTGCTCAGCATCGCAACCGAGATAAGCAGGCTCTCTGTACCAGCTCCGTCCAGGAGGTGGATTGCTTTTTGTTCTTCCGCCGCTTCACGCTTGAGATAAAACAGCCCACCACGGTGATCGGATACGGGAAGGTCGACGGTCTCCTGTGTGAGCAGTTCTCTCACGCGGTGCTCGATTCTGGATCTCAGTTCCTTGTGACGATAGAGATACTCTCGACATGTTTGCTGTTCCGCCTGGATGAACGAGCGCGTCGCGGGTGAGTACTGGTCTTCAAGCCACCTGAATGGATCTTCGACTTGAATGCCGTGCAGCAATTCGCGCACTGGCTCTGCGATTGGCAAATGAGTAGTCAATGTTGAATTCATGCAAGTAACTCCGCCGTGTGCTCAAGTTCTCTCTTGGTCCGCCGGAGCATGGATCGCATCAGCGGCCATGCTTGGGTGGGGTCTGATCGATTGAGGCTCGCATCCCAGGAAATGGCTGCGTAAACAAATGCCGCGATCGCCGGGGCGAGTCGGGTGACTCTTCCCAACTCGGATGGCTTCACATAACCCTTCCAGTGACCGGCATAGTGGAAGCGCAGAGCATCCTGCTTTTCAGCAAACACGGGATTGGACCGTGAGAGATCGGCCAAAAGGTGCTCCGCGCTCAGGAACGGATGGCCAATGTAAGCCTCAGCCCAATCCAGAAAGACCGGCCCCTCGCAGGTTGCGATGACGTTTCCGTGCCCAATATCGCCGTGCAGCAAGGTCTCCGGTATCCCTGCAGTCGAAAACTCATCGAGCGCTGATTCCATATCCTTCTGCAATTGATAGATCTCGCTAGCGGCAAGTGGTCTGGATCTGGTCGATGTTTGCGCACGCATAGCGCTCAACGCCTCCCGAAAAAAAGGCTCCAACAGAGACGCGATCCGGGCGCATGTCCAGTCCTTCGCCCCCAAAGCCGATAGGAGGGCGACGTCGTTGACGATCTTCTTTTGCATGACGGCCAGAGCAGTAAGTGCCTGTTCGCATTTATATATTGAGAACGACTCGTTCAATGGCACGCCCTCGACATCCTCCATAATCCATCCGTTCCATTCGGGGATAGTGGCAAGTATCTTCGGCAAATACTCGGGAAATCGTCGAGCCAACTCGACAGTCAAGGCGTACTCGCGCGTGTTCGGCTCCCCGACTGCCTTGAACCACAGATTGCGGCCGTTGGCATCTTTCAGATTGATCAGGCAGAAATCGATTCCCTGGTTCAACTGCCGGATAATGGGTGCCGAATTTTGGTCCCGATGGCTGCCGGTCTTGGTAAGCAGTTCGTCGATCCAACCGAGCCGAGCAAATCGTCCTAACTTATTCGCCTCTCCCTTCATGACCTTTAGGGCTAGCGATCTTTCCGCTTCGGTCAGCTCACTGGAGGCAATCTCGTCCAGCGTCACGAATGAAAATGACCTGAGCGCCGCCTCTTGCGAGCCCATGATCTCGTGAACCGCACAAGAGGTTGGCTCCTCCGCTCCAGGGAGGATGGCGAGTTGTAATGTGCGCAAGCCATATCTCTGCTCGATCGCTTCATTGAGAGCTTCGGCCACTCGTGTATAGGCAGGTACCGATTCACGGGGCAACGAGGAACCCGCCTCAGTTGCGGTCGTCAGGATTCGCATGGAATCCGGGTCGATCATCACTAGGCGGCATTCGATGGGCTCTGCACAGCTCAGTCTCTCAGTCATCTTGATCTCCTCGTGCCATCGGGCGATTCGTCATTGAGGGAAGTGGAACAGGCGCTTGCTCTTCAAGTTGGTGACGAAGTTGTTGACGTCTGCCATTACGATCGAGATCTCCGTTCCTGTTTCTTCCGCGAGTTCCCTTGTAATCTGGTCGAGCCCTTCACCCTTGAGAAGCCGTTCCCAGATGTAGGCCCCGACAGGGTTCAGGCTGAAGAACTGGTCGCGTTTGATGTCCAGAATTACTGCGCCATCGTGATCGACTATCGAGCGAACATGGGCTGGCATGGTGGCCATGGTTCTTGTCTCCAGTGGGAACATGTCCTGCGTGTCAAAAGCGCGCAGCTTTCCTAAGCTCACTGCACGTACCGATCATGCGCGCAGAGTGCCCGGGTAATTGAACTCAGATGGGTCGAGTGGATGGTTCTCAGATGAGCCGGGGAGTTTGCCACTGCTGTGAATGGCGGCCGGTGTTCCTATGAGCGCAAGCACCGTTAATCCAACTGTGCGGTGAGTCTGACACTTCTCAAATCAAGATGCAACAGAATCCGATTCGCATAAGGCGACAAAATCTTTGAGCGTGGAAGTGGCTAGGGGACCAAGCCGCAACGACAGCTGACCAGCGACACCCTGTCATTCGCGTGAAGCGCGCTTCTCCTCGCTTTCAATTCTTGCGCGCTCCTTGCTGCTCCATTCCGATGGCGACTCGCGCATGTGCTTCTTGAAGAAGCGATTGAAGTCCTGCACCACGTTGTAGCCAAGGATGGCTGCAACCGCGCTGATCTTCGTGGGCGGAAATATGCTCAGTAGTGACTGCGAGAAAGCGAGCCTGGTCTTCGTCTGGCACTCCGCCATTGTCTGCTGATACTCGTCAAAGAAGATCCTCTCGAGGGTTCGCATCTCTACCCCGAGTTCTCGCGCAATGGTTGCGAGGCGCAGTTGCACGTTGCCATGCGAAGCAAGAATGAAATGATGGGTAGTGCGTGCGGGGTTCTCAAGAAGTGAGGCATTGAGAGCTTCTCCAGGCGACGCTCTCAGTGCCCGTATCTCTCGGACGACGTCCTTCTCGATAATCGACAGCTTGCCGGTGGAGTGGCTTGTCACGGCTGTTCCCTCCAGGCAGAAAGTCAGTCAGGCCCAAATGGGCGCCGCGAAACCAGTGCAGTGCAATCGCAAAGACGAGATGCCCGCCAATGTAAACAGGAAACTACGCCCTCCATTGACGGTCAATCGCTGACCCAGACGTGTTGCTTTTACGAAACATCGAGTGCCAAGACCTGATAATGCCTGTCAGTTCTAAGGTGCCAGCGCCGTTGCGACCTAATTGAAGTCATGTTGCTCACGCGAAATTCTCATGTCGCCATCCTGCGACGGAGACCTTGGTCTGTGCGATGCTTCTTAAGCGTCCGGCCTCTGAGCGTCCCGAATCGTTGCGTAAATTGCAGATCATGGCTCGAATGCCGGTGCAAGTCGTTTCCGTGTCAGGAATGTCTCGACGCTCAAGTGATTTGAATTGCGGAGGTCCGCCGTGCAGGGCAGAAACGACTTCACATGGTTTTTGCTGCGTCTCGGACCGATGCGCTGGCGGATACTGCTTGGCTTGGTCTGCGTGTCCTTGGCCGGTCTTGCCGCCACCATCGATCCCTTGCTGATGCGGACTTTGATCGACCGCGCGCTGCCTCAACGCAGCCTGCGATGGGCCTTGGAGCTGGCGGGCGGAATAGGGCTTTGCTATTTCGGGCGGTCCGCCCTCAGCGCGGCGGGGGCGCTGGTTAATTTCTCCATCGCTCAGAAGTGCGCTCGCGATCTGAGGGTTGCACTCCTTGATCAGATGAACCGGCTTTCAGCCGACTATCACGAGCAGACGCCGACGGGCGAAAAGCTTACGCGCGTCGAGCATGATGTGGATGACATTGCCAATCTGGGCGCAGACACGGCCAATCAGAGCGTTCGGGCGATTCTGTTTTTCGCATTGAACCTGGCAATGATGGCCAGATTGAATCTGCCTATGACGTTGACAGTTCTGCCTCTCATGCCTCTCTTCGCCATTGTTCAGCGGCACTTCAGCGCCCGATTGAGGACCAGGGCCGATGAAGCGCGTTGCAAGGTGGGTACGGCATCCAGCATATTGACTGAACACCTCGCAGCCGTTCCGCAGGTTCAGTTTCTTGGCGCGGAGGAGGCTAGCGCGCTGCGAGCGGTCTCCGCATGGGACGGGATGTTGCGGACGCAACGGCTTCAACGGCAAATGCAGATTGGGTTCGGTCTTTCGATCGGCGCTATCCTGGCCGCTTCGATCCTGGTTGTTCTCGCCTTTGGCAGCGCAAAAGTACTTGCCGGAGCTCTGACCATCGGCGGCCTGGTCGCGTTCTATACCTATGGAACTCGCGTGTTCGAGCCAGTCAGCTCGGCAATGGACCTATATGCACGGCTTCAATCCGTCGGCGCGAGCATTCGCCGGGTGCGCGAGCTTCTTGACCTTGAACCGACCGTACGTGATATGGGGACAGAGCATTTGGAGTCCTCCGACCTGACCCACGGTTTCGAAATTCAGGATGTGTCCTTTTCCTACGGCCGCAAGGCCGCATTGAGCAACATCACTCTTCGGATTGCTGCTGGAGAATGTATCGCAATCATTGGTGCGAGCGGGTCAGGCAAGAGCACATTGGCCCGGCTCCTTGTGCGTGGCGCCGATCCGGACAGCGGATGCATCTTGCTCGAAGAGAATCCGCTTGCCTGCTACACGTTGGCGTCCCTGCGCACCGCAGTCTGTTTTGTTCCCCAGCATCCTCAACTGTTCGAGGGAACTGTCCGGGAGAATCTGCTCTACGGAAACCCGCGAGCTAATGCAGCGGAAATGGATCAGGTGATCCGGGCGGCTCAGCTTACTCCATTCGTGAGTCAGCTGCCGTATGGAATCGACACGCAGTTGGGTCCAGGAGGAGCCGGCCTTTCTGGGGGTGAACGCCAAAGGCTTGCCATCGCCAGGGCACTATTGAGGAACTCGGCGATACTTGTCCTTGACGAAGCAACATCAGCTCTTGATGTTCCAACGGAGTTCGCCGTGCTCGCATCCCTCCAGCAATATTGCGCGCACCAAACGCTCGTTATCATCTCTCATCGAATCAGTTCTCTTGCATGGGTGGACCAGCTTATCCTACTCGATCAGGGGCAAGTCGCCGCGGTCGGATCGCATTCTGATCTGTACGCGCGATCCGCCCTTTACCGTGCCATGTTTGATGGCTCCACCAAGAATATCCGAGTATCCTGAAGCAAAAGACATCTCATCCGACACAGTGGGGGACCTTCAATCCCGATCACCGCAGGCGTGATGATTATTCAGCCAGAGAAATGACGTTCACCCCTTTGCCCAATGTAGCTCGCGCAATATCGACAAGATGCTGGTGGTGCGTGAAAAACAGGATTTGTGTCTTCTGACCAAGCTCAGCGAGCACCTTGAAGCCGGCCGCAGCGCGAGCGTCGTCGAAATTAATCAGCAGATCGTCGGCGACGAATGGAAGCGGATGCGCGCGGCTAAGATACTCATCCACTGAGGCAAGACGCAAGGCAAGATAGAGCTGATCCGCAGTGCCATCGCTCATGCCGTCGATGCTCACTGACGACTGATCCGATCGAATACCCACAAGTCGGGCATGGTCCTGATCGTCGTACTCGATGTGCAGATCGGTGAAGGAGCCCAACGTCAGGGTGGCGAACATCCGCCCTGCGCGTTTGAGGAGAGGAGCTTGTTTTTCACGCCGATAGCGATTGATCGCCCACTGAAGAAGCGTCGCGGCGGCGCGCACCCGAACGTATTGCTCAGCAGTATCCCGCATGGAAGCGAGCGCTTCCTGCCGGGTTGCCGCTGCTAGTGCCGCCCGCCCGTCGCCACCGATGGCCTCGAAGGCTTGTCTTGCCTGCGCGCGTTGCTCGGTTATTGGCGTAAGGCGATTGTGCAAGTCCTTCAGTCCATTTTGCAGAGTCTGTTCGCGGGCCGCGATCTGGTCGAGATCGGCTTCCGCACACTCCTCGCTCAATGCAGCCAAAGGAAGCCCGTCGCCTTCTGCGGAGAGAGTATTTTCAAGATTGGAGTATTCCGAATCGAGTTCACTGCGGCGGCGCGATATGCGAATGACCTCCCTAAGCTGGTCAGGACTTTCGACTCCTGCCAATTCCTGAAGCTTCTCTATTGCCAGGTGCGCTGTTTTTTGCGCCTTCTTGCATTCCTCAATCCTTTTTCCGAGTGAAGCGATGGTTTTGTCCTTCTCTGTTTGCTGATTCCTAATGTGCTTCGCGGCCTCAAGGCGCTTCTCCAGTTGGAAAACGGCGTCCTCGGGTTGCTCCCCGGCGAGATCTGGAGCGACCACCTGAACCAATCCCGTGACAGATTCTGCGAAACCTTCCATGTCACGTTCGATTTTGGCAATGCGGTCGAGCTTCAACTGATTAATGTCGTTCGCAACACTGCGCATTTCATCGATCACATCAAGCTGGTCGCTCACGATCTCGGGCGTGACGTCATCGGTGAACGCGAGTGGTTTAAGCGCAGAAGACCACTGGCTCTGCCATTCAGTCCACGCATCCTGCGCCTTTTGTCGTGCGGTCTGCTTGCGTGTCTCGCCGGCCTGAAGCTTGCGGATTTGCTCTTCGGTGGCTTTTCTGCTGTCAGCACGCTTATCATGCCGCTGCTGGACGGCCGACGCGGCTTCAAGCAGGACTTTGAGACTTTTACCTTCAAGCGCGCTCGTATCTTCGCCAAGTGAAGTGAGTTCGGCAGTTAGCGATGCACACGCCTCGGCTTCTTCCTTTTGAAGTGCTATGATCCGCGCGGCAGCTACATTGCTCTTTTCAACAAGATCAAGGATGGCCGTCCTCGCATCCTGCCACTCCAGCATGAACTCAGGAGCGAGCGGTTCAAAAGGAGCTTCTGCCCACAGTCTTTGCCATTGCGCTTCAAGATCGGGCCGCCTTTCCTCAATTTCGCTCTCTTCCTTGCGTAGTGCAGAGAGTGATTCTTCCGCGTCCGTGATCTGGCGAGCGATTACGGCGATCTGGCCAGCAGCCTCCGCCTTCTCGAATCGCTGGTCCGCCAAGGTGTCTGCGGCAGTGACCTTGTGTTCGTAGGCGGTTGGGAGATCTCGCACATCACCGTTGAAGGCGGCTATGTCTTCATCAGACACCTCAGCGCCATCGATATAGCGTCGCCGAATGAGCGACCAGCCGCCCTCGCGGTCCCGTCGCGCACCGTCTAGATCAGCCTGCGCAACAACTTCTTCGTCGTGCTCAATACGTTCATAGGACCTACGATGTTGTGCAATTGCATTTTCTGCGCTATCTATACGCTCGCGGTAGGATTGAGCTTTTTGCTCAAGGTCGCGAAGGGCGTCCCGATGGTTCTGCACGACATTGCGTGGAGGAACCGGCATAGTCTCCAGGTCCTGTGCAACGGGAACGTGCGGGCGAAGAGGCTTTATCCGTTTGTCGACGGCAGTGTCGGCGTCTGCGAGTTCATTTTCCGCAGTCCTGATTCGGGAGCCGACATCGGCGATGTCACGTGTCGCCCTGATCACCGCCGCCAAATACGAAACATCGAGCGCGGATTCCATCCGATTGAGGTCATCCTGAAGACCTAGAATCTGCTCTTGAGACTCTTCAAGAGCAGTCTGCGCGCTGTTGATTGCCGCGACGAGTTCGCCCCGTTTATTCAGCAAGGTCCGAACAGCAGTGACCATGGCACGCTGCGGGATCCGAGAAATGATGACGGCGGAATCGCTATCATCCCAGCCGAGGTCTTCGGCAAGTCCGCAGAGTCTTTGTTCCTTCACCGCTAACTCGGCGCGGCGCTTTGGAAGATCAGCCTTTTCTTTGTGGACCTCAATCCTCTGTGTGTGAAGATGCCCGATCTCTTCTGATCGCAACAGAATGGTTTCATCACACAATAGATCCGAACGCGCGGATCTTGACTGTGCGAGCTGCCCGTCAAGCTCATCGATTTTGGACTGCGCGTCAGACTGTTCCTGGATAGCAGTCGTCAACCGAGTTTCCGCGTCATCTGGAAGAGATGGAACCTCTCCGAGCCCAGCTACCTCAGCCTCCACCGCAGCTAGCCGGATAACCTGCCTGTATACGCGGCGTATGCGGCTTAGTTTTCGCTGCTCGACCGACTTTTCTTCGATCTCTTTTTCAAAGGTTTCAAAGGCTTCCTGTGCATCATCGAACGCGCGCTTGCTCTCCTGCCATTTGCTCGCCGTAACGGTATGTTCGCGCAGTGCCTTGTCAGCTTCCTCCAGGGCTTCGAGGGCCACGTAAAATTTCCTTCGTCCGGCGCGCCTCGGACCCCAAAGTTCATCGGCCTCCTTTGCAAGGGCCGCCATGCGTTCACGGAGGCCTGAAAGACCAGCACCCGCTGAAAAGAGCGTCTGACCCACTTCGTCTTTGGCCTCAAGGATTTCACGCCCGCCTTGAGCGAGGCGCTCGTGATTGAGACTAAACATACGAGCCAGGAA
>JBAWCO010000875.1:0-13469 GCA_049590315.1 Occallatibacter sp.
CACCAGGCCAACCGCTTCGGGTACACGTCTTCCGCCCGGGCTATTTGGTGCAGCATCCCCATCGTCAATCGTTGTAAACAGGGCCCTGGAATCCGAAAGATCAAAATCAAAAGCCGTATGTTCCAGCGGTGTATAGTAATTCGCCAACTCGATTCCATACCTGTTACTCGGCTGTGCTGAAGGAACTGTCCCTCCTGTATCGCCACCTTGCTGCAGTTCCGAAGCACTGCGGAGATACCAGAGCGAAACCGTGCTTTGCAGATTCTTGACCGCTAGCGTGCGCACACCAACCTCGCCGCCCTTGGTCGGGATGAGCGCAGAAATCCTCGAGACAGGCGTATCAGGGAAGGGATTGTCCGCCGAAACCGGTTCCACTCGTTGCGTTGCGCCACGCCCGTCGTTGCTGTGAAAACTGAATCCGCCCTGCAAATAGAACTCAGTGTTGACCCAAGGACCGAAAATCGAATTTAATTTCGGACTCGGCAAAAATTTGCTGGCCGTCCCCGTATTGGCCTTGGCCTCCGTGGGATCTTTAACCAAGCTCGTGACGCCAAAATAGTCCAGATCGCCGCGAATGCCCAATACCGAACGCGCTTTTTCTGCCCACTGGATTTTGTTCTCTGCATAAAAACTTACTACCGTGTCCGTAAAGCGATCCGCTTCCGTGGTGGCGGGCAAAATGGTGCCGGTGTCGGAATCGGTCTTGTCCACGCGCACCCGATTTTCCGTCTGGTAAAGGCCGTTGTGGATCCAATCGTTGCGAACCTGTAGACCGAACGTGTTCTCCACCTTGTGGTCAAACCACTGGCTAAAAACCGTGTGGCGCGCATCTAACCCAGCCACCCAGCGCCTGTCCTTCTGTTCGAACTGGTCTCCGCGATTGGGGTCAGTCAGGAAGTAAGTGAAGTCGGAAAACAAATCGAGGTCATAATAAAATCCGTAGGCCATGAGTCTCGACACGGAAGTTGAACCTTGGCGATGCCCCTCAGCCTGAAAACTATAACGCTGTGAGTGGCCACCGTCAGTCGGATTCAGTGTGCCGTATAGACCAACCAGGGGCACCGCGCCAACGGGGATCTGATCGCTTGAGTGCCATCTTCCGTGGTAACCGCGGGCCGTGATGCTCATACCTTTGGCGTACCCGTCCCGGCTGTAGCTTAGTAAGCCGTTGAATTTGGTATAAGCGTCCGGATGCTTCCATGGGCCATTATCGTAGTACGCTTCCCCGCCATACAACAGACTCCCCGAACCGAGCTTTTGCGATACGCCAAAAACTGCCCTACCAAAGCCATAATTGCCGCCTTCCACCTTGACGAAGTTCTGAGGCAGCGTCTTGAAAAACTCGATATGGGCCGACCCGGCCGATCCAAAGTTGCCGACATTCGCGTAATAAGGGCCCTTCTCGAAATTCACCCGCCTCACAAACTCCGGGATCACGGTGTTCATATCCGAATACCCCTCGCCGTGCGCGTGCGACGGCAGGTTAAGCGGCATATCGTCGATGAAAATGGCGAAGTCTGTTCCGTGGTCGAGATTGAAGCCGCGCAGAAAATACTGGTTCGCCTTGCCGCCACCCGCATGTTGAGTGATGATCAGACCGGGAACCGTCTCCAAAACCTCCCCTGAACGAAGAATCGGACGATCTTGGATTTCCGTCGCCCCCACCGTTCCTTGGGTGCCGGATTCTGCAATTCCGATAAGGTCATCCTCCCGGCCCTGCACGCTGATCGAGGTGTTCACCGACCCGACTGCCAGAGCGATGCGCAGCGAGGCCGGTGCCCCGGTGGTACCTACGGTGACGGACATTTCCTTAGTTTCAAAATTGGAATTCGACACGACAAGTCGATAATTCCCTGCCGCCAGTGCGGAAAGAATGAAGGAGCCGTTCCTGTCCGACTGAGTCGTTCCTCGTACAGTACCGTTCGCGTCTCGAACCTGCACTGTAGCCCCGCCAATCACCGCGCCAGACGTGTCAACGACAGTTCCTGAGAGTTGCGGCGAATAAGCCTTATCACTCGTCGCGATCGGCTTACCCTGCGGGTCGAGCACCGTCCCGGTGAGATGAAGCGCAGAAGGCTGTGCCGCCGCCAGGAGGCAGGTCAGATGCAGAATCAAGGGTGCTACGAATATTGTGTTCGTGCTACGCGCGTTCATGTTTCTCTCCTCGTAATTGAATTACGTGGGGATCAGTGTTCTTGGATTTATTTGTGGCTATGTCTGTGCAAGTCTCTTTGTGACTCTTTAATCGCATGGGCCGGAACGGTCATGACCAAACGGCCGTGCTGCACGCCTTTCAGGCCAATCAACCGGTCAGCGAACTGGGAGACGGCGGCGGACTTGCCGTGCACGATGAGGACTTCGAGGCAGGAGTCGTGGTCGAGGTGGGCGTGGCTTGTGGAGACGATGAGCTCGTGGCTGGCGTGCTGCAACTCGGTGAGTTTTTCGCTGATTCCCCTGGCGTGGTGGTCATAGATAAGGGTGACGGTGCCCACCACGGGGGCGGTGTCGTCGGCGGTCCGTTCGGCTATCAGGCGGTCTCGGATGAGATCGCGGAAGGCCTCGGATCGGTTCGTATACCCCAGCCGAGAGATGAAATCATCGAAGCGTTCGAGGAGGTCAGAATCGAGTGCAACTCCGATTCTGCTAAGGACGCCCATGGTCACTCCTTGGAAGAGAATTACCTCCCCGCGGGAAAATTGGAGAATAGCACGATTACAAATTTCGTGGCACGACTCTCCATTAGTAATACAAATCCAGGAACGGCCTTATGACGGCCGTCACAAATGGATGTCCAACTCGACCATTGAGCGGGTGAAGTCGATCTCCTCGGCGCGGTGCGGCCCGAGTTCCTGAGCCAGATAATCGTCCCATTTCTCGGCTACCGAGCAGTCTGATACGCCACTTTTGTAACCACTCCAGAGCGCGAAATAGGGGTTCTTCTGCGCCAGATGCCTGGACAGTTCCTCAATCCGTCTGCGGGGAGATGCTGGTGTCCGCCACTCATCGATTGAAGTTGGCGACTGCGCCCGATTGAGGAGATACACCGTGAGACTTTTGAAAATCAGGTCGTTAAGTGCCTCCAATGCGGCTGTTCGCTCAGGGTCCTGCATTATCACAATGTGTCTTGCCTCCTCCGCGAACTGAGTCGGAAACGGAAGTCCCTGGATCCGATAAAAGCTCCGAAAGAGTTCCATGCGGCCGACGGCGAGCGCATAAGGCTGCTCCGAGAGGGGAATCTCACTACGGACATGCGTCAGCCAATCGTCATGACTTCCAAAATCGGATGGGGTCTTTCTGGTCATTCTGGTCCTCTCATGCCCCCTTGAGGGTTGCGTTACGGCGCCGCTCCTGGTCGAGCAAGACTGTCGTTTGGTTGAGGCGCTGCTTCAGATTTTGCTCACTGTTCTGCAGCGCTTCCACACGCCGCTGTAGCAGAAGATTGCTCTGTTCGAGGCTCGCTGCAGTCGCATCCGGCGCCACGGCGGCAATCTTTTCCGCTTCCGCTGGCGAGATCCCTTTGCCGTCCGCCAGAGCGCGAACGCTCCTCGTCAAACTCCCATTCGTGCCGGATTCCTGTTCTGAAGGCCCTGTTTTGCGGGACAGTGCTACTTCAGCCTCGGCATTATGCGCTTCGACCAGCTGGTTGAACTGTTCGGTCCGGCGCTCTATCTCGACCCGGTCGCTTATTCGGCCGTTCCATAACTGCGCGATGAGAGACGCTGCAATAAGTTCGCGCTTGTTCATAGCGCGCCACTGAAAGAGGACAATTGCGACCAGTCCGCAGAGCAAAAGGAGCGTCACTACATTCGACCAGAAGTAGAGATCGTCAATCGTGTATCCGACGACGGCATTCCGCGCGGACGCCATTTTGGAGCCGTAGTCCGTGTCATGTGGATTTACTTTGCCCAAAGCGTAATCAAGGAACCCTTGGCGTTTGGGCGCCGACTGCAGGGTTTGACCGCCTGGCTCGCCAGGGGTTTGACCGACGAATTGGCCGGCGACGCTGCAAAATGCGATGGCAATAAGCACCTGTCTGATGACGGCTGGAACTCGCATTCTCATTCTCCACCAACCTCGCCGAGAAACAATCCCGCCGTCCTCCTGCGCCGTTGCTTGCGGTTCTCCGCCTCCTTGAAGCGGAGATTCACACCGATCTCGGGGTCGAAATAGCTGTGCATCTTCGGATAGAGAGAAGGTTCAAGGCCCTCCACCTGGAACCGCGGAACACGCCGGACGTGCAAGTGGGAGTGGCGGGTGCCCTCGCGGCTGTCCACCATCAGGATCTCCATCTGTCCGACCGGCAGGTTCTTGATGTGGTCTTCGCGCGCACGCGTCTCCTTGATGTCGCTCTCACTTCCCGTTCCGGTCTCTGTATATTTGGTCGAAAAGATCCCGGTTCTTCGCACTGACAGGCTGCGGCGCTTGGTCGCGATTCGGGACGATGCTCTCAAAAACCACTGCGCAGTGTGCTCTTCCGAAACATTCATGATCATCTTCGTTCCCGGCGCGGACGACACTTCGTCTGCAAACGCCTGGCTCACGCGCTGCAACTGCGGAATGCTCTGGAAGGAAAAGAGGAACGAAACTCGCGCTCCGCGGGCGGTCTGTAGTACCTGCGTGAACCCGGGATAGGCGAAGGGCGCAAACTCGTCCAGGATCACCGAAAGCATCGGTTCGTCGGCATCTCGATCACTCGCCGGCTGTGCGTATCGCTTGCCAACCATCAGCTGGATGTTCTGGAGTAGGATCTTTCCCAAGGCTTCGACCGCACGCTGATTACGGTTGGCGTTGAGGGAGACAAACAGAATGAGATCGTTGTTGAGAACATCGTCGAGCGTAAGCAGGTCCTGATAGGAGCCGGTAACAATCGACAGTTCGTCTTCCAGGAAGCTCAAGAGCTCGTTCAGAAGCCCCTGAATCTTCTCCACGCGCTCCCTGTCTGCGAGCGATCGCTGAAGCATTTTGACCGACATCTCGAAGTTCAACCGCTTCTGCATCGAGATACCTGGCACTGAGGCCAGGCGCGTCTTCGCAACTCCGATCTGTTCCTCCAGAACCTTCTCATCGAGCGCCATCACCAACACGTCGTAGACGTTGAACAGTTTTCCTGTGTACTGGAGGATGCGAACAAGATCCGAAAGGTACGCCTCCTGGTGTCCTTTGAAGAAGTCTTCGCGCAGCCCGAAGGACCGGAAAATGAAATTCACGTGTTCCTGGTAGGCATCGTCGAGTGCATAAAACGGGTTATATCGCGCCGATTCCGCAGGGTGAGTTGGATCGATCACGCGCAGATCCTGCAGGCGGCCGGCAGCCTCGATATGCGGTAAAAGACGATGAAGAAACTCCCTCTCACCCTTGCCGTCAAAGATGATCATCGGCATTTTGCGCGAGCCGAAGCGCCGCATCACATCCTGCGCGATGATGTTTTCGAGAAACGTTGACTTGCCGGAACCCGTGCCGCCCACAATGACTCCGTGCTTCATGCGTACGACGTCGGGCCAGATCCACGGCTCCTTGTGCACGTTGTATCCGAGCAAAGTAGCTTCACCTTGATTGGCAGCTCGTACTGTTGCCGCATCCTTCGAGGCCGGGACAACGATGGCAGGGTGTGGCCAATTCTCCTCTCTTCTTCGCCTGCGACCAACCAATTGCGCGACGAGAAGGCCGCCGCCGAAAAACAGGATTGCGCCGTACAGGAAGATCTCAAGACACTGTTGGTTGCTGAGATGCAGACGAGACACCGCAACATACCACGCGAAGGCGAGCACGGCACAGGCGAGCAGCACCAGAACGCCGGCGACGTCTTCTGGCCCTCTCTGGCGCAATGCAGGCTGATCGTAGTAGGGACTCATCCGCGCCCTCCCACTGAGATATACACAAAGACCCCTAGCAGCGCACACAACAAGACCAACGTGAGAATGAGAGCTGGACTAGGTCTCCAGCGACCTTTCTCATCGATGGGTTTGAGTTCATCAGAGAAAGACTCAAGGAGGGAGTTCTGCAGATTGATTTCGGAATCGCTACTGTAAATCTGTCTCAGCGCCTGGCGCACTTCCTCGAGTGAAATGTAGCCCTGCGTGTCCATAACTAGAGAACCGCCTCGACCTTCAGAGGTCCGTTTTGGTCAGCGCCAAAGTTCAGCTGATAGATCTTTGGCGGATTGCCTGTCGAGATTCCAATACTTATAACGCCGGTTGTCTTTTCTCCCGGCGCAAGATCGCGCACTCCTGATTCTGCTTGCATCACTGTGAGGCCGGAGACTTGTGATGCTTTGAAGGACATGAAGGTTCGCGATGTGATCTGATGATTCCTGAGACTCACGAGCGAAGTCGGCTGTTCGGTCGGGACAGGGGCGCACACATCCGGCGTCGTAATTCGGAACGGAGCCTTGGTTTCGTTGGCTACCGAATAGCGGATATAGATGCGATCCTTCGCGCGATAGACCTGTTCAAGATCGACCTCGACGCGCCCCGTGGCGGGCTTTTCCGCGTCATGAACGATGTCTTCGACTCCCATCATGGCCTGTGTGAGAACCAGCGAGGCGATCTTGCGAATCTCTGCGTCTGAAGGTTCAGCCGAAGCGTGTGTGCTGGTGTGCGGATTGGGCACCGGTTCGGTGCGTACCAGGACATCCATTTGGGCGAGTTGGCCTGCCGGATCAAGTTCGTAGCTCAGTTCCCGAGATGCGGTCCAGACAAAGAGATTAGTGGACACGCCCTCCCGAAGAGGCTTCACAAAAACCTTGTCGTCATGTCGCTCGACCTGAAAGCTGTCTGGATCGGCGATCGCAAGGGTCGTCACGGACTCACCGAGTTCGAGAACGGTCAGATGATTGAGTGACGTCTCGATGTGACGGATTTGGCTTTGGTTTGTTGTCTGCGCCCCGGCCGCGATCGCACCGAGAGCAAGAAAAAGGATCGTGATCGTCTTCATAGCGGCCTCCCTGGGTGCGGGTTAGTCACAAAAAGAAAAAGAGAAGCCGGGGCACGAGGCCACAGCTTCTCTTTTACCGGTTAGGAATGCTCCATCGAATTAGGAACACTCGTGTTTTCGAAGACAAGCGAGCGCTTTCCCGCGTACTGGAAGAGAAATACTCTCTTCTCACATTCCGGGCCTTGAGGATTCGCCATCCGCTCGACCAGAAATGCCCGCTGCTCGTTGTCGAACCAGACGTAGCCGTTTACAGTCCTCGGAAGTCGCACTCGTACGCGCTGACCACCGGTAACCTCCGCGAAGGCATCGATCACCTCTTGCGGAAACGACTGGAAGAGAACGGCGCCGGAACCTGAGCCACCGGTGACGACGGTAGCTTACCGTCTTCAGATGACACATCCTCAAGGCGAGCATCGCGCACAGCCTCAATCAATCCTTCGCCGGACGATAGGCCACCAAGCATCCGCATTGCAATTGTCGGATCAATCATTGTAGCGAATCGCTTAGCCTCTGCCATGACCGTACCCTTGCGGCCCTTGCTCGTTTCAGCGATGATTACAGAGAATAGATTGCCGTAGTGATGTGTTGGACCCACCGGCAAGTATGCGCCGCGTCCAATGAGCGAGCCCACCACGGTGAGAAATGCAATGAGTAGGGCGCACGGGTCACCCTCTGTTTGCGGTGCAACCAGCCGTATGAAGTCTCCGGCTATTCCGATATAGGCATCTGCATTTAGCGAAGCGGGCCATTCTTTTGCAGGCTTGCTAATCTGTCGCTGCTTGCACGCGGCAATGCCGTTGGTAATCATTGCGCTAATGTCGATGTTCGGCACATCTTGTGACAGCAACGGGCGGGGTTTCTTCATTCCACCATTGAGGCCCGATGTGATGGTGTCCTTTGCGGCCTTCTCGCCGTCTTGTGCGACGTAGCCGTTTGCAATCGATGCTTCCCATAGAGCAGCGGCAACCACGTTCAAATCAATCCATCCGTCCATTGTGCCGAGAGACAAGGCTGCTGTATTGAGCGCGTTATTCCGTCCAGAGCCTTCCCGCATCGCTGTCAGCTTGGCAACTTCATCGGCAAGCGCAGCCTCTGCGAATGCCCGCTCTCTATCCGTCACCTTGAGCGCTACGGGGCATCCTGTCGTTTGAGTGGCACCAGCGTCTACCTTTGGACGCAGGAACGCGGCCAGCGCGTCAGGGAGTGCGGGAATCGCGTCCCAAGAGCCTTGCACCAGCTTGTATGACCGGCCATCCGGCAGAGTGGCACCAGGGGCAATCACGTATCCGCCTAGACCGCGTACGTCGATACCGGCAGGCAGAGAGCCCCGCGAGTTGCCGTATGGGGTCTCAGTTCGCCAATACAGATGCTGACCGCCAGAGGGTGTATCAACAACGAATGCCCCCGATAGATCGATGCTATGGGCAGCACAGAGAGCACGGAACGCCTCTACGCCGTCTGGTGCGTTCGGCTTTCGATCACAGTCAATCACGACTAGGCTATGAGCCCCGACAGGGAGGCCCGGTAGTGAATCAGGCGCGTTGTCCCACTTCACTTGAATAGCAAACGGGCTTGCAGTTGCGGCCTGTTCCCATGCTGAAACCATTGGCGTCTTATCGGGGTTCGCCTGAAACACATGAAGGCCCATGCTTGCGAGTGCCAGTGCTGCGTCTCGATTGGAGGATGAATTCATTAGTTGACGCTCTCCGGCGCTTTAAGCATGAAATTGAACATACGAGTGAAAGTGTCCAACGCTGCACGGTCAATCCCGCCGCGCCGATTCATCTCTGACAGGATCATGGCAAGTTCGCTATCGGTGCTCACTTCGGCGTAAAACAACCTTCCCCGCCATGTTGGGGTAACGAAGTGAACTCCGGTTACAACTTGAGTAACAAGCACATGAAGCGGTGGCAACTGTAGCCACTCATTCATCGTTTCAACAAAGTCAAACTCGTTGAACAATGCGGGCCTAACGTTGAACCTGCGTTCGGGATGCTTCTTGAAATACTCTGAATCGCACTTGTAACTATCAGCACGATTGATGGTGGGAGAGTCAACGCGGAGAGCTTGAACGGCAAACAACGGCGGGCACAACCTTGTATCGATAGCTTGGGTCATGGTCATTAACCTTTCACTGGTGCAGATTGCTTCAGTTGAGATTCAGGCAACGATGCGGCCCATTGGTTCAGGCTCGCAACGTCAACTAACCGTCTACGTCCAGCTTTCACAGAGCGAATTGAACCGTCTGCGAGCCTCTGGTAAAGAAACGATCTCCCTATGTTTGTTCGAGAGATTGCTTCAGGAATTCCGATGAGTATTGCGGGACTGTCCATGTATGGTGGCCTCTTGTTACCGTGCAGATTTATCGTGTGACATTTTGATGTTGCACGATAAGGGAATCTGTGTCAAGGTATTTATATGGAACCCAAGAAGCAACTCAAGGCGCGGAAAGCCGATACCGTGAGAGACACGACACTAAGCATCCGCACGACGAAACGGATTAAGGCTCTGGCGGAAATTGCCGCGTATGAGCAAGGGACAACGCTGTCGAACTATATCGAGCAACTTCTCTTGGCGAACTTCGATCAGGTATTGGTTGAACGCGTGGAAGAGGATCGAGAAGCCAATCCAGGGGAAGACGGTCCATACCATCCTATCGTGTACACGGGTGGTCGTCCTCTTTCCGTCGCTGCGGATGATCTTTACGACGACGATGATGCAACGTGCCTATTCAAGCGGCTGTCGAATTCGCGCTATCTGAGTCACGACCAGATTCGACTCGTCAAATTGCTCCAAGTGAGCCGGATTCTATATCCGAAACTAGGGCAGTACAACGCAGAGGCCATTCGTGAGCATTGGGACATGTTGAACCAAGTTGCCGAAGGTAAGGCAAGCCCCGATTCCTTGCCAATTGAACTATTCGGGGATGCGGATATTGCCTTCGCGTTGATGAGCGAAGCGGAACAGATTTCGCTCTACAAGAAGAATCCTGAAGAATTCACCCGCAGAAGCCAAGCCCATCTCAAGAAGACGAAACGGAGCGTCAAGTGAGCGAGCCAATCGTGACACAGCAACCCTCTATCGAACCTTCGCCGGATACCGCTGAATTAACCATCTTGAAACAGGCTCATCAAGAGGTATTAACGAAGCGACAGAAAGACAAGGCCCGCATCGCAGAACTGGAATCGGTCGTGACCGGATTGCAGAGCAAACTGTCTGAGAGTACCGAAACCATTCATCAAATCACCATCGGCGTTCCATTGAAGACAATGGCTGAATCGATGAGCACAGTTCCCGATTTGTTTCTTGAGCAGTTCTCGAAGCATTACAAGGTGGAGATGGTCAAAGGAACCTTGACGTTGCTTTCTGTCGATGGGCAGCCTGTCGCTGCTAAAGACGGTAGCACGATTCCATTTGAGCGTGACGCATTAACAAAGTTGCTGACAACTGGTGACGATGCCCGCGCAAAGACGTTTCAGGCGATTACCATCACGAATCGTGCGAGCGGGGCTGGTGGATCGCCATCCAAACGCGGCAATGCGACAGCCCCGGCGAAGCCGACATTTCAATTCGGCTTGCGGTAGCTGCCAATCAAGATTTTAAGTTTGAGTGTGGAATGGGATGCTGGTTTGACTGGCATCCCATTTTCATTTGCTATGCCCGCCCGCGCCAAACCGGGATTTCAAATTGCGGGGCTTGCGGGGCTGCTGTAGGCACTGACTGTGCGAGAACAGGCGCAAGGTAGGCTGGAGGCGCAAACGACGGGGGTAGGTCAACCCGCACAGGCTGGGGAGCCTCCAGGGGCAATGGCGTACTGGTGCAATCGGCGGTCAAGGCGCGTTGCTGCGCTGCGGCCTTTGCTGCCCATTCCTCATTGGTGCCAAGGTCTTTCACCACGAGTACGTTGGTTGGTGCGTTAAGATTCACGTCAACCTTCGTGTTAGGTGAATCGAATTCGCGGAATCCATGCATCGTTTTAAGAAGAAACATGGCGTTTGCATTCGCGCCTTTGTTTACTTTAGCGGCTTCAACGATCAACGACACAAGATATTGGCGGTGAGTGTCCCGGCCAACTTCAAACGCTTCTTGAATCGATTCGTCTTCGTCACACCAGCGCTTGAATGTTCCCTTCGTCACTCCGAGTTGTCTTGCAACGCCGATAATTGAATGACCCGCTGCGGCAAGTCGCTCGATTTCAGATACTGCGTTCGCTGGTGGATGCTTGCGCGGTGCGGCCATGATAGATACTCCGATTGAAAAGTGCGATGGAGACGCGGGCACTCAATTCGCGTCTCCATCTATCCAGTGAGGCAACTGGAATCCTGATTACTTGCTGATGAGAAACGCCAGGGGAACGGATTTCCTTTGTGAGAAGCTACGATTCCAATTTACGGCGAGCGCCAATTCAGCAAGCGACGGGCTCACACCGGCAACGGTCGTACCAGTGAAATTGAATCCAAGGGGATGCAACGCCAGTTCGACTCTTGAATACAGAGTCGATTGGCCCCCGCCGTTACCACTGTTGGGAGTGCGGAAGACTTCGGTTCCAAACCCCGTTCTCGGTGCGGCGACCGCCCAGCCCAGCGCACCTTGACCAAACATGATGGTGGTATAGACACCAGCGGCAGGACTCAAACTGTCGTCCACGATGATCGCCATGTTTTTGTAAGTGGCAATCTCAAGCGCGCTCTCGGACGGTTTGAACCACTGAATTTCATTATTTTTCTTCGCTTCAGCATATACATAGGAGTGGAAGGCGATACCACGGAACGAATCGATGTTATCCCCAATGGTTGCGCAAGTATCGATAACAGATGAGCCGTTGAAATTCGCAGACGTGCCGGTCAGGCCGGAGATGTCAACGACCATATCGGATGCGTTGTTTGCAACGTTGGACAGCAAGACACCGCGCAACGATGCAACGAGTCGCTTCTCGAATTGGCGAGCCCAATAAGCCGACACACGATCCTGAATGCGGGCAAGGGCATCATCGCCGCTCAACTCCGATGCCAGACTCATCTCGGACCATGAGGCATTCATGAACGCCTTGCGCACAGATTGTTTGGTCGTGGTGAGCTTTTGTGCCGTGCTGAATACGGCGGGATCATCCGAGCTATAGTTCGGCTCGAATTCGCCAACGTCATTCCAGCAAGGAATGGTGAAAGTCTGCGAGCCTGCGGCAAGTTCTGCGGCCATGAGGCTGTTTGGCAAGGCCACACCGCTCTGAAAGAAAGCTGTGGAAACCATGCTGTTTTCGACAATGTAGTCGCTGAATTGAGCTGGTTGAATAATATCTGCAAGCTGTGTTACGGGCATTGGCAATCCTCGTTTCAAAGTGGTGTTCTTTGATCCGGGCTTGCCGACTGGTTCGCCTTCGGCCCCGACTGGGGCGGTGAGACATGGTGCAATGCCCGACTGGGCATGAGAAAACATACCGCACAATCAAGCGGAGTGCAAGTCTTTTTGTTCTATATACATAGGTGGACGCTGGTGGACAATTGGAATCCTTGTTCACCGTCACACCGGCTGCCCATGTTAAACATAAGGATCGTAATTGATGTTTCTGTTAACGTGTTGGGCAACCTCCTCTGTAACAGTGAAATTGCAAACGGGGCAAAATCGCATTATTCCACCGGCACGTTGATCCCGTGGTCCCATGTTTACAACCCTCGATGGAATGGATTGATAGCACTTCGGGCACAATGGCTCATTTGGCCTGCTCTTGAAACAGAAGTATCCGAACCTCGCATCTGGCCCTTCGACTTGTTCTCTCTGGGCAAGCTGCGCCTTTAAACTGCGCACTGCTTCATCAAGTTCAAGCACACGCGCCTTCACATCAAGAACGGAATCGTAAAGCTCGCTCAATGCGCCCTTCAATTCATTGTTTGACGTTCCCCTGGCTAGATCAACGGCGTTCTTCGCAGATGCAGCAAGGCCGCTCACAATCTGCACGGTTGTCAATGCTGCTTGTGGAATGATCGACATTGAATCCCCTTTCACTTGCTGGAGTGCTGCCCATCTTGCTTTGCTTTGAACTTGAGAGTGAGTTTTGCTTCAAGCCGCTGCATACATTCGCGTCCAGGTCTTCGGCCTTTAGGTGATCCTTCATCACCATTGCAACTCAGTCGAATCTCTCTTTCGTTCATGCCTGCATAAATCATCATCTGCACTTCGTTGGCAAGATTGTATCCGCCACGTTGACATCTTGGATTGCCGCACGACATCACCGGCCCGCTATTGCGAAGACTCCATACTCCAGTCTTAGGACTGTTCCCAAAATCCGATTCAGTGAACCGAATGATTGCGTCGTCTATCGTTGGGAACTCCGATTCAAACTTGCTACTCATTCCAAACAATCCGCTTGCTCGTTCCAACGGTACGCCCATTCTTTACCTTTCTGCGCTCAGTGAAAATGCTACGCCGCTCACTGGTGGAAAAGTGGGACAGAAGTGTTGCACAACCATATTCGGCCATGACCGAACTCGCATGTGGAATTCACCCCTACGATTGATCGATGCGTTATTGGGGTATACCCC
>JBAWCO010000876.1:0-4756 GCA_049590315.1 Occallatibacter sp.
GGCAACCACCGCCGCTCTGGCGCGTCTGATACTCTGACGGATGCAGTCCCGCTTTCGTCAGTTATTCGGTTTTTCAGGCGGTGCGATTACTGCCGCTTACAACTGAATGCCGAAAGTGGGATACTAACGACGGGCATGGCGGATTCGTCAGGGCTAAAGGGGTAAGTGGAATTTGTTCACCGTTTCACTTGTTAGTCGGTTCGCTTTTTCCCTGGGTCACTTGTTGACTACTCTTCGACGTGCACTGACCAATGCCCACCGTCCAATGGAGATACCTGTGAAGCTTGTTCCTATGGCAATGGCGCTGGCGGCGCTTCTGATCGCAAGCCCGAATTTCATCTCTGCGGCCCACGCCCAGCAACAGCCTCCCATACCCGACGCTCCAACGCCACAGGCGCTTCCGCCCTTGACCGGCGCCAATGGCACCCCGATTACCCCCGGCAGAGGCGATGTTGATGCGCCCCCCACAGGCACTTCATCGTCCGCCACATCGAATCCGCAGCCGGGAACAAATCAACCTCCCGCAAGTCCCGCAAGAGACACCGTCCAGACCACACCGCCGGAATTGCCCGCCGCAGGCGAAGGCGTTACGAAGGACACCACTCTCATCCATATCCACGTCAACTATGTCGAGGTCCCGGTAACTGTCAAAGACTCAAAGGGAAAACTGGTAGCTGGCCTCACCTATCGCGACTTCAGAATCTTCGAGAACAACTCCCGCGAGCCTATCTCGTTCTTCACGGTGGATGCCTTCCCGCTCTCCATCGTATTCGTAGTCGACCAGAGCCTTACCTCCGACGTCATGAAGAAGGTGAATGAGTCGCTGGGTGCCATCCAGGGCGCGCTCACCGCTTATGACGAACTCTCCGTCTTCTCCTACAGCAACGGCCCCCAAGACCGCTCACACGGCTTTACCGGCGGTCAGTCCGCCCACGTTCCCTTCGCCCTTGACGCGGCCAAGTCCGCCGGCACCGAGATGCTGGTCCCGGTCAATAGCGGCCCATTGGCGGGCTGCCCCATCCACGTCAACGGAAACTGCGCCGACCCCACCATCCAACCCGGATTCTCCACCGGCGCTGGCGGCGGTGTCATGACCATCCCCAAAGAGATCCACACCCTCAACGACGCCATCCTCGCCGCCGCCAAGGAACTCTCCACGCGACCCACTGGCCGTCGCCGCATTATCTATGTCATCTCTGATGGCAAGGAAAACGGCAGCACGGCCAAGTACAAAGAAGTCGTGCGTTACCTCCAGACCAACAAGATCGCCGTCTACGGCACACTGGTAGGCGACTCCGCCCGCTGGGGCGAAGGCTTCGTGAGTCGCATCCACCTGCCCTTCACCATGTATGACAATCGGCTCTATGGCTACGCGGCCTCCACCGGCGGCACGCTCGACGCCGAACCGAGCCTGAACGGCATCGAGAAGAGCTATCAGCACATCGCGGAAGAGGCGCGCAACCAGTACACGCTGGGCTATTACACCCATGAGCCCTTCATAGACGGGAAGTACCGCAAGATCGATGTGCGCGTTGACCAGCCCGGCCTCGAAATCATCGCCAAGCCCGGCTACTATCCCTCCGCACAGGATTCCCGCTAAATCGTGAACGGTTCAGGAAGCGCGGCTGGCTTTGGACTGATGTCAGCCGCCACCTGGGGAGGCTCGGACTTCATCGGCGGCGTGGGCGCCCGTCGTGCTCCGGCCATGCTGGTAGTCGTCTCCGGCCACATCGTCTCCTTCCTCGTGCTCCTCGTCGTCTGCCGCGCCATGCATCTGCCTGTGCCCGAGCATGCCTCTCTTTTCTATGCCGCCCTCGGCGGCTTTGAAGGCGCCTTCGCACTGGCCATTTTTTATCGCGCCCTCGCCATGGGAGCCATGGGGCTCACCGCCGCCCTCACCGGCCTGCTCACCGCTCTGGTCCCCGTGCTCTTCTCCCTGGTCCGTGAGGGCCTCCCATCCCCGCTAACCATCGTTGGATTGGCAATGGGCCTCGCCGCCATCTGGCTGATCACCCACACCCCCACCAAGCCCCCCGAATCGAAAGCCACAAACCTCCAGCCGTCCCAGGCACAAAGCTCCGTGTCCAAAGCACAAGGCACCGTGCCCCATTCATTTCGCGCACTTGGCGAAATGAGTGGGAATCGACAACCCTTCGCCCTTCCAGTCCCAGCAACGGCGCTTCTTCTCGGCGCCCTGGCCGGCCTGGGTTTCGGCGCACAGTTGATCCTCTTCAAAATGGCCGGTACCGGCGGCGTCCTCTGGATCATGACCTCCGCGCGCGCCGCCGGCGTTGCAGCCATGCTCATCGTCATCGCCATAGCGCCGCCCAAACTCCCATGGCGCGGTTTCTGGCTCACCGGCATCGTGGCCGGATCACTCGACACCATCGGCAATCTCTTCTATATCCAGGCCAGCCGCCTTGGCCGCCTCGATGTAGCAGCGCTGGTCAGCTCCATGTACCCCGCCGGAACCATCCTGTTGGCCGCAGTCGTCCTGCACGAGTGGCCCACCCGCCGCCAGTTAGCCGGCATGGCCCTCGCCCTCGCCGCCGTTGCGCTTCTCAGCGTGTAATCGTTGAGCACTTGGCGGACGGGAAAAGCAGTTCATTTGCGAACAGCCGCTTTCGATTTCGGACAAAAGAAGATGTTTGTCAAACCCAAGTGTTGGTCCGGTTTATTGAAAACACTGGGATTGCCGGTTTGGTCAAGGTGGCGCTCGACGTGCATATTTCAATTTGCTTCTTCTACCTAAGCCGCATATCTCGAGAAGGGAAGCCCTGACTAACTTCGAAAGGAAACCGCGATCCTGCTTATGAAGCGCTTTGTAAACGTCCTGACGATGATGGCCTGTCTTGGCCTGTATATGCATGCCCAGCGAATCTTCCTGGACACGCCCGATGCCTACCTGGGGCAATCGCCTCCATCCGATACACCGAAGATCTTTGCGCCCGGCTTGTTGACGGATGGCGGCACTTTTGTGATGGGCAGGGTAGCCTTCTCCCGCGAAGGAAAGGAATTCTATTACACGCAGAACGACTCGTGGGAAAGCGGAGAACATGCCCAATTGAAAATGATTCGCTGTGTGGATCACCATTGGGGCAAGCCGGAGGTTATCGCCCAGCAGTTCCTCTCGCCGACACTTTCGATGGACGGCCGCGTCCTGTATATGAGAAGGGCCAACATGCACAATGTGTGGGAATCGCTTAGAAACGGCGGTGGCTGGAGCGCCCCCACAGAATTCATGAGTCCGACCTACGGAGTCTACGACTATATGCCGACTATGAGCGGCAACGCATACGTTGGCAGCGATCCAGATCCGGAGGATGTGAAAAACGGCATCACATACGCATTCAGTTTGCTGACGGTCTCCAACAACCAAGTCACAGTCAAGAGCCTCGGCCGACCGCTCAATGAACCTGGATTCAACGGTGACCTTTACATCGCGCCGGACGAGTCCTACATGATCGTCAGCGCAAACGAGACCCCTACCTATCAGTCAGAACTCTTCATCTCCTTCCGCAAACCCAATTTGACGTGGACTGCACCGATAACCCTCGGGCCGAAGATCAACAACGGTCTCGCCCATCGCTGGGGGCAGTACGTGACGCCTGATGGCAAGTATCTCTTCTATTCGCATGGCACCAGCGAGAAGGACTGCGCCATCTATTGGGTACGCTTTGACAAACTGCTGGAGACGCTCCGCCCGAGGCATTTCTGAGCGCATGTATAGATTTGGGTTCGCCGCAGACGCACAAGAGGCCTGTGCATCCGCACAGGCCTCTCAGCACTCCCACATCGCCGCTCAGTAATGCGGCGCCGTCTGAACCCGTTCCTTAGTCCTTGCGAATAATCTGCGGCTCGACCGGCGCAGCCGGCGGTGGTGGAGGAGCCGCAGCCTGTTGCTGCACGCTCGGCGGAGCCGGCGGGGGCGAATCAGGCACGCCCTTGATGCCTTCCTTGAACCCCTTCAATCCCTCGCCCAATCCTTTGCCCAGCTCCGGCAGCCGCTTGGCGCCGAACAGCAGGAACGCCACGATGCCCAACACAATCAAATGCCACGGCTGAAGTAGATCGCCCATCGCTCATCCTCCGCGCAAAAACCAGTTCCACGCGTATTCTCACTAAGTATTGTCGCACAAACCCGGGTTCCCCATCGGGCACACACGGCTCCCTCGTCGTTTGCGCCCGAGGCGGCGTATCTATAGGACGCCCTTCATCAGCGTTCGATTGTCTTTATATTGTCTTTTGTTCTTTCGCCGATCTCTTGCAGTTGGACGACGCACACACACTCAAGCCGCGCAAGCGGCGTCTGCCCCACCGCAGGTGGTTAATTCACTTGTGCCGGCTTCCCCAGCCGTTCCGTTACCATCGTGAAAAACGCGCTCAGGTCCTCTTCTTCGCCCACAGTCAGTCGGCGATACACCTTCATCAGCGGAAACAGCCGCGAGCCCCGCACCTCTACCGCCGGAACCGCCACCGCGCCACCAGGATACTGAGTCATCTCCCACCCGCCTGCATAGCGCCGCCGCAGCACTTCTCCCAGGTAGGCGCCCCAGAGCCGCACCTCAAAATCCACGTCCAGTTCGGGGCTCTCCCCCACCAGCACCAGTATGTCGTCCAGCGCGTCAATCGATTCCGAGCTGAAGTCGAGTTTCTGCTTGAAATCCACCCTGGCCCGCTCCGCTGCCGCGTGCGCATACCCCTCCATCATCGATCCCAGGTCAGGGTACGACGCCGATTCCAGACGCTTCCGCAA
>JBAWCO010000877.1:0-3131 GCA_049590315.1 Occallatibacter sp.
GCAGACTCCTGAACAACTCTGGGTCGTTCAGATCAATAACTGGTTCGATCACAAGTGGCTACGTTATTCCGGTAGTGGGAGTGTCGGTTCGAAGTTCCCGGTAGATTGGACCTCTGCGTTTATGGACCGGTTCGACTCGGTCAAGGAGCAATTCTGGCAAGATAAGCTCACCTTTCCGCCGTTCGCGCCGGACAGAGTAATGGGCCAGTGGTCCTTTCTGCATTCAAGCCGAGGTTATGTGGAGGATCCTCTGCCAAAACTTCCGCATAGCCAATCTCGACGCCGCAGCCATTCCAATTTGCGTAATCGTGCTGAGAACTTCGTTCGCTCAGCTTCGTTTGTTTGGTACAGTGGCAACACGTTGAAGAACGGCCGGGGAAGTGTGATGGTCTACAACATAGGGTCTCCGCAGCCTGTCTGCTGGTTTGCCGCATTCGCGAGGAATTCGGAGTGGACGCTTGAAAGAACCAAAGGGGTGGACACGGAGCATGTTTCTCGTTTGCTCATCGCCGGATGAACCCTGAATCACCGGTCAACCGGACATTGGGGGCAAAACCAGGCTCTCTATACGGTTGGACGACAAAACGCCCAGAATGCTTAAGGTTCGAACGTTCGATGCAACTGTCGCGTCCATCTTTTCGATCCAGAAATACAGAAGCGCGCTCCGAAGCTGTGCTATTTGGTCCGCTCCCAGTTGAGCCAATCAATTACTGGTTTTCCGTTCACTCAGAAAGGTGTGTGAGCCGAATGCTCATCTTTACCCGTTCCAACCCATTGACCTACATCGGCGCCCTGTGCGCCGTCACCTGCCTACTTACGGCCGGTGCCTCCTCCAATTGTCAGCAGCCCTCAAATGCCCCTATGACTCAGGGGGGCGCGCCAGCGCCCATGTCCTTTGACGAGGTCAGTTTCTATCCCCGTACCGACGCCGATACCGACGGCGGTATCCTGTGGTGGGACGTTCCCCTCGACTACTGGCTGTTTGCTAACGTGTCGTCGTTGAAATTGATCAGCAACGCATACGGCCTTGGCATGCACCAGGTAATCGGCGTTCCAGGGTGGGCCGAGACCGACCGGTACTTCTTGCAGACCAAGTTGGATCGAGAAAAGTTCGAGGTGTTCAAGACGCTTCCCATAGACGAGCAGTTGAGACAACAGCAGTTGATGACGCAAGCGGTTCTTGCCGGCCGATATCAACTCAAAGCACACTACGAAACCCGCGAAATGCCTGTCTACGAGCTGGTCGTCGCTGATGGAGGACCGAAATTGAGGGAGCAGGTGCTCGAATTTCACCCAGGGGCATCATTCTTTAGGCCTCGAAATTGGCTCAATTACGGCACGATGGAGGACCTCGCCAGCAAGCTCGCGGGACCCACGGGCGGTGTCGTTATCGACAAGACGGGACTGAGGACGAAGACATTCTTTTACGAGCTCAAGTGGACTTCGGACAGCCAAAGTGATGCGGCAGGCGGTGCCCCTTCGATTTTCACGGCTCTCGAAGAACAACTCGGACTGAAGTTGGTCCCCGCAACAGAGCCGGTGGAGGTTCTGGTCATCGATCACATCGAGAAACCGACTCCGGGAAATTACCGCAAGGCATCTGCTGGTCCGTCGCTCTAAGAGCGGTTGCGAAGCGGTTCTCACGCCCCTTTGGGCTTGGCTATCCGGACGCCCCCTGCGAGGTCTATCGCGTTCGCAGGCTGGAGGGCCGCTGGTATACCGTCCAGTTCTATTCCGACACCGACTGGACACATTGCCAGTGAGAATCTAAGCTCCGGGGCGTATGACCGGAAGTTATCCTCTGGTAAACACCGGGAAGTCGAGTCCAATTCGGCGTCCAAATCTGCAAAATGCGGCTCCACCCAAAAAGCAGAGCGGCTGCCCAAAGCCCCTTCGTCTTGTCCAAGACTTGGAGTTTTTGAGCAACCGCCTGTGGCAATCCCCAGACCTTGCGTCCCAGGTCAAACGAAATCTAGAAGCGCAGCCCGATCGTCACCGGAATCAATTCCGTGGTACCCAGTCCGTTGGTCTGGCTAATCGCTGGCGTGTGAATGTAGGTATAGCGCGCCTCACCGAAGAGCTTCATTTTCCCGTCGCCGTAAACTCCACCCACCCGATGCTGCAGTCCCAGCCCGATGTTGAGCCCGGCCTGATTCGACGTGAAGCTGTTTGCCGTCACATTCACCGGGTACCCATAAAAGTCGCAGCATTCTTGAATCGTGAAGTTCGTCGACTTGTGATAGTACCCGCCGCCGCCCGTCACGTAGATGCTGTTCACGTGCGAGGGGAACAGGTTGATCACCGGATCGGCAGTCAGAGAAATGATGTGCGCGTTCCCGCCCTGTCCGCCGCCGGCCGCAACAAATGCGCCGGGAAGCTTGTTGTCCATGAACTGAAACTCGCCCAACAGGGAGAAGCGCTTGTTGAAGTTCAGTCCGCCGCCGGCGGTGAAGTTGCCCCCCCACGTAATGTAGGGTGTGTCGTTGCCGACCGGTGCATTGAAACCGCCGCCGGCCTCAAACGCCAGGTGGTTGACGCTGAAGACTCCAGTCTTCCGCTCGTACTGGCCCGCCCCCCGGCCGCCGCCTGAACCAAGCGCGCCCGCCGCCTCGCTCAGTGCCGATGCGTCGCCGAAGGCGCCATCCGACACGTACTGAAGCGAACTCGACTCAGAGAATGTGTTCAGGTTGCTGGAGGGTACAGATTGCGCGCTCGCGAAACCGGCTGCAACCATCGCTGCGCAACATAGAAAACCGACACGCTGCAACAATGACTTCCAAGAGGGAGAGGACATGTCATAAACCTCAACGTTTTATTTGTTTTACGCTCGTCCGGAGGCCAAGCAGACCCTCGGCAAATGATTAGACACCATTTTCCCTTGAAAGGTTGCGGTCAGCAATCTTAAGGTGCGAAACAGCGGTGCGGCCCTGCTCGTTCCGTTGTCACCGGCGGCGTCATCGCCACTCTTCCATGCCGGCGTTCCCTGTAAGCGCCAAGCCGGAAAAATCACGCACTTTGCACCGCCTGAGGCGGTTTTCTGCTCTTTTGCGCCACTTCCACAGAAATGCCGTTCAATTCTCAACAACCCTTTGCTTGTTTTTGGTCAATTCTCAGCGGCCAATCTGCCGAAT
>JBAWCO010000878.1:0-9324 GCA_049590315.1 Occallatibacter sp.
GTCCTCGCCTGCGCGCATAACCACGCAGAGCCTGCGGCAGCAAAGGCAGCCCATGCAAGTGCCGCTCGACAATATCTGACTCCTCTCACAGCGATTATTTTGCCTCGCCCACAGTGCCCAGCGCTGCTTCAGGCCAGCCGTTCTTCCATGCGAGCGTAGAAATCTGGAGTGCGGGTTTGCCTGTCATGGCGTCGTAAGCGTGAAAGACTATCAAGTCCCCCTCAGGGCGCTGCAGCAAAGATTCACCGCCGGGCCCAAGCCAACGATTGTTGGCTGTCAGCAGTTCACTTCCGCCGCCCTGGAGCAGTTCTCGGCCTTCGCGGTCTATGTATGGTCCAGTCACTTTGCGTGAGCGACCCATCATTGTGCGATAGGTACTATGCGTGCCTCGGCAGCATAGATCGAAGGAAACAAAAAGATAGTAAAATCCTCCGTGGCGTACGATGAACGGCGCTTCAATCGCCTGCCAGTCCGGCGGAAGCCCAGGCTTGGCTGGCTCTGGATGCTCCGGGCGCGACCTGCTGGCAAGCGAGTATATCGTCGGGTCCTCCGCCGCAGGTTTTCCCGTCGCCAAATCGATGCGCCGCATCTTGATTCCTGACCAGAAGCTTCCGAAGCTCATCCACGGCTGGCCCTTGTCGTCGAGTACGATATTCGGATCAATCGCATTAAAGTCGTCCGAGGCTGTCGACTGCAGCACCAGCCCTTCATCCTGCCAGTGGTATTTTGGGCTCGTTGGGTCCAGCGTCTCATTGGTCGCCAGTGCGATGCCGGAAAAATTCACGCCAAACAGCGAATATGCATAGTAGAGATGATATTTCCCGGCGAAGAATGAAATGTCCGGAGCCCAAAGCTCCTTTGTGCCGGGACTCGTTTTGTGAATCCATTCCGGGATGGAGTCGAAAACGTGACCGCAGCGCTTCCATTCAGTCAGGTTGCGCGAGCAGCGGATGGCGAACTGTCCTCCGCCGGTCGCAAAGCCGGTCGCAAAAACATAATAGTTGTCTCCGTCCCGTCCAATCGATGGATCATGCGTACCGGCATAGTCGCCGCTTAGTTGAAAGGCCTTGGCATCCTGCGAATGCATGCACGGTGAATGCGTGCTCAATGCAATCAGTGTGGCAATCCAGATTCGTGCTACTCGCGGCAATATACTCACGGCGCTCCTCCTTCTTGCGTCCCGGTTATTCTTTCTAAAACGGAAGCATCGAGTAAACGATTTCAGGCGGAAATCGTATGCCATTTCTCTTACCTCGCGCAATCCGTTTCAAGCAGAAATTCTCACGCTCACAGAGATGCAGGCGCATCGCCCTATCTGCAATAATCATCCTCGCGGAAAGTACCACGCGATGCAACGGCATGAGACTATGACGATGCGGTCCCTGCAGCCAGTCAAGGCCGGGTTGACGCTTCTGCTGGCCTCCTGCGCGGCTGCTGTCCTGACGCTCTCTGTCTCGGCGCAACAGGCGCCAGCCAAGGTAGCCCACCCGGGAGGAATATCCCTCGGGCATGAAGCCTCCGCACCGCCCAATCCATCGTTGGCTGAAACCGAAGCACACCTGCGTGCCGGGCTCGAACATAATCCGGACTCTGCCGATATGCTCTACGGGCTTGCGTTTGTGCTGCAGCAGCAAAACAAGTCCCGCGAGTCGCTCGACACCTACACCCGCGCCGCACAGATCCAGAAACCCAACGTCGCGCAGCTCCGATCCGTCGCACTCGATTATGTGCTCCTCGACGACTACGACGATGCCGTACGGTGGCTGCGTGTCGCTCTCGGCATGGAACCCGACAACGTGGATGTTCTCTACAGCCTGGGCCGTTGCCTCTACACGAAGAACCTCTTTTCTGATGCCGAAAGAGTCTACCTTCGACTGCTTGCGATCGATCCTGTAAATCTCAAAGCCGAGGAAAATCTGGGACTCACTTATGACGCGCAAAACGATCCGCAGAAAGCAGAAAGGGCGCTGCGTACCGCGGCGCAATGGGCGAAAGAACGCGGCTTGCAAGACCCATGGCCCTATCTCGATCTGGGGGTCTTTCTTCTCGATCAGGCCCGTGAAGCGGATGCACAACCCTTTCTTGAAACGGCTGTGGAACTGGGCCCGAAATCTGCTTGGGCACACGAAAAGCTGGGCATGGCATTGGTTGCAAATGGAGATTCCACACGCGGCGTTCGTGAATTGCAGCTCGCCGTTGGTCTCGCCCCCAACGATCCCAAGGCCCACTTTGAGTTAGGTCGCGCGTATCGCGCCGCCGGCCAGCAAGACAACGCCCGCGCAGAATTTCAGTTCAGCAAATCGCTTTACGGACAACACAGCCAGAACTAGGATGATTACCGCGACGGCTTTGCGAGCGGCTGGCCAGCGGGCAGCGCGGGGCCGAAGTTGGGCGTACCGTCGGAGTTCCATGTGAAGGGCTGAATGCGCGGAGAGCGTTGCGGACCGCACCCTTGTCCCTTCTGCGAGTTGGCGTGGTAGATGATCCAATCCTGACCATCAGGCGATTGAAAGAAACCGTTGTGGCCGGTCGCATAAACGCCGGCTTCGGGGTTCTGGTGGAGGAATGGATGATCGTACTTGTGCCAGGATTTCGCGTCGAGCAGGTCGTCGGTGACGCGGGCGCGTAGCGCTCCGAGCGCGTAGTAGTCGGTCCAGCAGGCAGAGGCCGAGTAGACAAGGAAGATGTCCCGATTGTGGATGAGGATTTCAGGACCCTCGTTCACGTTGAGATGAGGCATCGACGGGCGGTTGAGCAAATCGCCCACCTCCTCCCACGGATACTGCGGGCGCGAGAGCAATGTGCGCTCGGAGTCGATGGTCCAGGGGTTTTTCATGTGCGCGATGAAGATGTCCTGTTCGCCGTCGTGGTCATCCTCCCAGCCGGACCAGATCATGTACTTCTGGCCGCTCAGTTCGAACGCGGATGCATCGATGGCCCACTTGTCGGTGCGGTCGGTGACTTGGCCTTTGAATGTCCATTCTCCCCCCATGGGATCTTCGGCGGGGTTTTCAATTACGTAAATGCGGTGAGTATCGTTAGCGCCGGCGTCGGCCGCAAAGTAGATGTACCACTTGTTGTCAAAGCGATGGATCTCGGGTGCCCAGATCTCATGGCTATACGGGCCGGTGGCAGGCGGAGTCCAGACGATACGCTTCCGAGCGTGGGCCAGATCGGTAATATCCAGCGTGGCTCGCAGCGTCAGGTTCACGCCGGTTGTCGCCGTGAAGTAGTAGGTGCCTTTGTAGGACATGACCCAGGGATCGGGGCCAGAAGGAAGCAGGGGATTCGTGAATGTATTGGATGCGGAAGATGCAGGCGGAGCGAGCTGCTGCGCGGTAAGGCAGCTAGAGGACCCGGCGAGCATCGTAACCAGAAGAATGGTTCGAGAAAAGCGATTTTTCAGAATGCAAATGGACATGAATGGGCGTCTTCGTTGAAGGTTGGGAGCGCGATGTGAGGGAGGCAGATCACGCGAAGCATCGCGGACGTCCTGCTAGGGCGGGGGCTGCGGTGTGTTGACTGATGATGGCGGGATAGCATGCGTGCGCCCGTCGCTCTGCTGAAGCTCCTGCTGAGCTTCTTCATTGCGGCCCAAGCGGGCCAGGGACAGTCCGCGATAGTAGTGCGGGCGAGTGTAGGCAGGGTCGGATTTTTCAGCGTGGGCAAGAAGCTGCTCGGCGGTGGAGTAGTGCTTGCCGCGAAATGCGAGTTCGCCGAGGCCAGTGAGCGCACCAGCGTGATTTGGGTTGCGAGCGAGGACGCGCTCGAAGAGTGGCTTGGCTTCGCCATCGTGATGGGCATCGAGAGCGAGCTGGCCAAGCTGATAATAGGCCTCCGTCTGTTGGGGCTGTAGCCGGATGGAGGCTTCAAACTCGCGGCGAGCGTCTTCGGTGCGCAGCAGCGAGACATAGATATATCCGAGGCCGTAGTGCGCTGTCGCATCG
Source organism: Occallatibacter sp. (assembly GCA_049590315.1). Classification (GTDB taxonomy): domain Bacteria; phylum Acidobacteriota; class Terriglobia; order Terriglobales; family Acidobacteriaceae; genus Telmatobacter. The sequence goes on from JBAWCO010000878.1 coordinate 3,948, forward strand.
TTGGGGCGTGCAGCGAGATAGGCTTTATAATCGCGCTCAGCAGCGAGCATTCGCTGCTGTTCGGTTTCCAGGCGCGCCAGCGCGTAGAGAATGGTTTTCTTGGCAGGAGCCAGCTTCTGTGCAGTATGCAGAGCTTCGTCGGCTTCGGCAAGTTGGCCGAGTTCAAACGCTTGGAGGCCACGGTCAAGCTGTAGGTCGGGAGAGTCGGCGAGCTTTTCGCAGGCATGACGCAGGGCAGCGAGCGCCAGTTCCGGGTGGTTGTCACGACGGCTGGAGATAGCGAGTTCGGTGGCCGCGACGACTTCTCCTTTGCGTGCGGCAACATGATGCGAGTTCTGCGCGAGGATGGTTTCAAACCGATCCATCGCTTCGGGATCGCGGTGCTGTGAGAGCAGAAGATCGCCGACGGCGAGGTTGGCAGGAATCGAGTTGGGCTCTGCGGCGAGAGCGCGAGCTAGTGTCTGGCCGGCTTCCTCAGTCTGGTGAAGGTCCAGCAGAGCCTTGCCAAGAAGAATGAGCGCGGAGACCTCGCCAGGGTGCTGCTCGATGTAGGGGCGCAGAAGCGCAGCGGCTTCGGCGGGTTTGTGCTCCAGTCGGAAATTCTCGGCGCGAGCAACGGTCGGATTGGTTTGAGTTTGGGCCGCAGCCTCCACTCCGGCAAAAACCAGTAGGAGAAAAAAGCGGTAAAGGCGCGAACCAGACATGGGATTCAGGGAATGATAGCAATAAAGACAGACAGCAAAAAGCAAAGATAAAGCGGAGGCAGTATGTGCTGCCTCCGTTGTGGATGGTTGGTCAGAAGGTGATGCGGCCAGTAATCTGCAAATTACGAGGGCCATAGTCGACGCCTGTGGGTATACCGAACCCGGTGCTCTGTGAGGAATCGGCCGGCGAAAGATCCGGAAGACCCATCCGGTGCCTGTTAAACAGATCGAAGGCTTCGCCTTTGAGCTGGAATGCGACTTTTTCCGTGATGCGAAAATCCTTCAAGACACTTACATCCTCAGCCAGATAGGCCGGACCGGTGATGGCTTCGGTGACCCGAGGGACATTGCCGAACGCAAACGGAGCGAAGGAGCAGGGTGCGGACGGGGTTCCGCAACCTGGCGTAAACGGACGCGGCCAGCCAACGCCTTCCCGATTCTGGTCGACAAAGGCAGCATCGGTCATAGCAACGCCGGGATCCAATGGGCCGTTTGTGCCGGCCACACGGTACGCGGGCTTGAACCAGGACTGCCCATTAAAGACGCTAGGACCGTTCTTACTTCCCCTGAACGCTGTACTCGCGAAGTCTGTCGCATTGTTCGACGCAGGACCGGCTGTAAAGGTCATGCAGTTCTGGTAGTACGGGATGCCGCTGGCACAACCGAAATCGATCGGCTGCCCGCTCGAGTATCGCTGAATGGCGCCGATCTCCCATCCGCCGACAAGGTAATCAAGGGCGCGGTTTTGATTGAGCCATTTGCGTTTCTCGCCAAAGGGCAGCTGGTAAAGGTAGCTGAGTGAGACCTGATTCTTCAGATCCTGAACGCTGACCGCTTTATCGCCTTTTAGATTTGACGAGTATTGCGCCTGTTCGCGCTGGTTGTTATTCGTGTAGCTGAAAGGGATCAGCGAATCGGCATCCGTGAGTATCTTCCCCCACGTGTAAGAGGCTTGCACATTAACACCATTGCGGAAACGACGCTCCAACGAAACCACCATGGCGTTATAGGAAGAGTGACCGAGGTTCTCCAGGCAGCAATCATCCGCGATGTAGTCATACTGCGGGAAGGGACGAATCGACTGCCCGATAGGACCTGTGAAGTTTGCGTACGGGGCAGTATATCCCCGGCTGGAGCCGCCCAGGGGAATGTTGTACTGTGGGTTACCCAACAAATCTCCAAGGCCAAAGTTGGACGGAGAGATGTTGTTGAAGTTGGTGAGGAAGCCGGAGCGGAGATTTTGCGCCTCCTGGCCGATATAACCCAAAGAGAAGATGAGATCCTGGGCAAATTGGTCCTGAAGTTGAAGGCTCCAGTTCGTGGTCATGGAAGGACGGCTGTCCCTCGCCAGGATCAGGTCACCCGCGATTGCACTGAAGCTCCCGAGGCCGTTCACGGCTGTCAACTGTGTCGGATCGGTATTGGGAGCGTAGCTGTAATTCGGATAACCGATGTTGGAGTTTTGCGGGTCGGCAGCGGCGGAGGAGTCAAGCCGGAACGCCGGAGTGAAGGCCCCGCCTTGGGTCGCAGTGCCGCCCAGCGCAACTCCCTTGCTGATGTTGTAACCCTGCAGCATGCTGCCGCCAAAGTCGTTGTATTGGAGAGGACCGTAAATAATCCCCCCGCCGCCGCGCAGAGCCAACTTGCCGGATGAACCTGGAAGTACGTAGGCGAAACCAAGACGTGGAGCAATATCCTTGTACCAGGAATTCGCCCACGCGGTGTTGCAGTTGCAGTTGGTGCCGAAAACTAGCGCGCCCGGCAAATTGCCGGCAGCGGCGTCAGGAGCCGTGAAGCTGAAATCCGAGGTCCGATTGAACGCTTCATGCCGCGGAAGATCGACATCGTACCTTAAGCCGACATTGACGGTCAGGTTGTTGGTCAGCTTGATGTCATCCTGAAAGAAACCGGCCAGGTACCAGGACTTCCAACGTGGATTCACGTTGAATACCGTCTGGCCAGCGAAGCCCACTTCGCCCAGCAGGAAGCTGGCGAACGGGTTACCTGAGGAGCAACAGGAGTTACTCACAGCCGCCGTCTGGTCGCGGTAGAAGTTGAAGTTATCCACGTTATACAGGTTGGTGGAGTACACCTGGTGCCGCCAGTCCACGCCGAACCGGATGTTGTGTCTGCCCTTCTGCCAGCTCACAATATCGTCCACTCGAATCCCGTTGTCGATATTGACGCCATTCTGCTGCTGGCCCCAGTTTGAAGGCGCATCCGGACTCGGAAATGATATGAACGGATAGAACTTGGAGTGGTCATTCGCAAGCCCTGCGGCTGCGGCCGTGTCCGTCGTGTTGAACTCCGAGGACAGATTCACGCTGTTCGTACGGTTGTACCCCACATTCAGATGATTGAGCCAGTTGGGTGAGAGAGTGAAGTCCCAGCCGCCGCGAATGTAATGGGTTGTAAATGCCTGAGCGAACCCGTTGTTATTGAACGGCTCAGGGAAATCCGGCGCTCCGGTCAGCTTGGTGTTCTGGCGCGTATTGTACGTGCCGAACACCTTGTTTCGACTACCGAGGTTCTGGTCGATGCGAACCGTATAGGTCGTATTGTTATTTGGGGCTACGCCCGTGAAAGCATAGTTGCCAATGTACCCGAACACGTCTGTGCTCTGGGACGCCTGGTTAGGCAGAGGCAGCCCTTTGGATAAGGCCGCTGCCGTGGGGCTGAAGAGAGCGGACGGAACCTGGTTATTGGCAAACGGATTACGGCAAAACACGCCCGGGCTGACCTGCTTCGTCGTTCTGGGATCGTAGATCTGGTTGAACTGTACGGGTAGGCCGGTACAGGGATCCAAAAACACATTTTGCCCGTTGTAGGGTGTTCCGCCCGGAACAAAACCGCCGAGGATATCGCTGAAGTCGCCGGTGCGTTCCGCTGCGGTGGGCACCGTGGAGACGATCACCGATCCGGGAGTGAATTGATATTTCTCCCACGCGAAAAGGAAGAATGTTTTGTCGTGGCCGTTCCACACATGTGGAATCCAGACAGGGCCGCTGAAGACTCCACCGTAGTCAAACTTGCTGTCCTGCGGCCTCGAGTACGCACAGTCGACTTCGGAGACGCCTTGGCAGTTCCGAACAATGTAGCCGTTGTTGAACCAGTTGTTGGCATCGAAGGCGCGGTTCTTGACGATGGTGAAAGCAGTGCCGTGAAAAATGTTGGTGCCATTCTTGGTGGCGAAGCTCTCTATTCCCGACGTCGTGCGTCCGAATTCAGCGGAGGGACTGGCGGTGGTGACTTTGAACTCCTGCAGCGCCTCAATGGACGGTGAGGTTTCGTCAAAGGAGGAGCCGTTTTCGCTGCGCTGAATGCTCGCGCCGTCCAGCAGTACCTCGGCGCCATAGGCCTGACCGCCAGATAGGCGCGAGAAGAATACTCCATTGCCGGTATTGCCGGCAGTGCCGCTGCCGGGGCCAGTGGTACCGGGAAGAAGGAAAACGAAGGTCTCCGGCGAGCGCAGGCCGCCGATGCCGGAGGCGAGCGAAAGCGGCAGGTCTTCAATCTGCTTGTTGGAGACGGTTGCATCGATCTCGGAGGTCTCCGTTTCGATGCGCAGACCACTCGCGTCGACAGAGATGGTCTGGGTAACTTCGCCGGGGGAGAGTTTGATGTCCAATGCAGTGGTGCTGCTGATCTGCACTATGACGCCAGTCTCTGTCGCCGTGGAGAAGCCGGGAGCCACAGCAGTCATAGTGTAGGTGCCCAGCGGGAGATTGGGAAAACGATAGGCACCAGTCGAGGTCGACTTGGTAACGCTGACCGTATGGGTGGCGTCGTTGATCGCGGTGACGGTGGTGTTCGGAACGACTGCTCCACTGGTGTCCAGAATGCTGCCGGTTATAGCCCCACTCGAGGTCTGGGCGGTCAGATTGACGGCTGCGATTCCGGCTAACAGGGGCATCAACAACCAGCAGAAGGGGCTTCCTGCATTTCTGATCATTTTGGTCTCCAAAGTACTGCAAATGAATTCGCTCTGGTCGCCTATCTCGTTCAGGAAAACGCTTGCTTATAAATTGCGGTTAAGTATCTCTTCGTGCCTTTAACCTGCCCAATTCGTCATGGGGAAAACTCCGAGAAAACGCTATCTCAGCTTAGACAGCGTTGTCAAGGCGATTTGGGAAGGTCTGCGGACAATCCGGAAAATAGTGATGAAAAGCCGTCGCGAGCTGTGGGAGGCAGACGAGCTGTTGTCAACCGCCAAACCGTCGAGCATCATCCCGCGCTCATATCACCAGGAAGGGTTCAAACTTCATCTGTTTGATTTGACAACGAACCGACATTCTGGCGAGGCACCAGCCAGACCGGCCATGCTTCCGGGATTAATTTTGTTCCCATTGGCGCTAAGATGCTGAATGTGTTTATTGAGTTGGAACCGTGCCAACAAAAAGGCCGCACAATATGAGTGGACGCAGGTCATACTCTGCTCCCGTTGAGAGGAACTGCGAAACTCAAAGACCGCGCAACGATCTGAGACACCACAATTCGTCGCTCACGACACCGGCTATTTCGAGTCGGGGACCGATGCGGAGTCGGACTCGGTGGTTACCGCCGCCTGCTGCATCAGGCTGTAACCATCTCGAGTGCGCAGGTGGTACTTCTCAAGGTTCTTCCCGACCAACTGTACCTTGATGGAGCGCCAACCTCGATTGGGATTGGGTTGC
>JBAWCO010000879.1:0-3088 GCA_049590315.1 Occallatibacter sp.
CTGTACCGAGGCTCATTTCGCGGGTTAGAAGCCGCTAAGCGGTTCACACGAGCGGCGCACCTTCAGGGAGAAGAAATTCCAGCGACTGTGCGGTTTTCAAAAGGCGGCGGGAATCCGGATGCGCCGTTCACTGCGACCGTGGGCATGGCCACGCGATTCTACTTGCCGAACGGCCGCACGACGAATCTGGTAATGCTGAGCCAGCTACTGTTTCCCGCCAGAACCCCCGAGGAACTTCTCGAAGCGATCGAGGCCGCAAAGCCAGCAGCGGGCCAAACCGGAATCAACCGGGAAGGACTGCTGAAATTCCTGGCATCGCATCCGGCGATGGCAAACGTTCTGAAAATGCGAGAGGCGGCGCCGGGGCCGGTGAGCTTCGAAAACACTGAGTTTCATGCGATTCACGTTTTTCGCTACGTCAACGCGAATGACCAAGTTACAAATGTGCGCTGCCACTGGGTTCCCAAGGAGGGTGTGAAAGGAAGGCCTGCGGCTGAATTGAAGGAATTGCCCAAGGAATTTTTCCTCGATCAATTCGATGAGCGGCTAACGAAGGGGCCAGTGCGATTCGAACTGGTCTTGGAACTGGCGGAACCCGGAGATCCGCTGGACGACCCGACGGCGCTCTGGCCAGATGGGCGGAAGCGCGTCGCTGTGGGAGAGCTTGTGGTTACGGGAGCGGTGACGCTCGAAGAGATCGGCGATCCGGAGATGAACCACGATCCAACCAGGCTCATCGACGGAATTGAGTTGAACGACGATCCGATCATCCAGGCGCGAAGGGGCGTGTACGAAGTCTCGGCGGCGTACCGAACAGGCGGATGGCATTCGTGCCCGTTTGCGAAGTTTTACGAGAAGTGAAGAGACCGGGCGGATTCCAAATTTGCAGTACTGCATTTGAATGAAAAAGGAGAAGCAACGATGAATGAGAACGCTGCGAATAAGACGGGGACAGTGCCCGCTCCTTCGGGTGCGAGTGTGACGAGAGTGATCCAACAACCGGACGGTTTGGGGAAGCGGGCGGGCAAGAAGGGAGAGATCACGGTCATTGCCAATTTGCTCCCAGGCGGGGCCAGGATCTTTCGCGAACGGTTGGCCCAGTTACAGGACGAAGCCTGGCACTACGAGAGCATGGTCGGCACGGTGGATAATTTTCGCGTGTTTTTGTTCGACAACGATACTCGCATGTGCGCGACCGTCGTCTACGACGGTGACTTCAAACCGTATCTCCAGGACATTTTCAGCAAGGCGGCCGAGTGGCTCGATCGCATCTTCGTCGGCGTCGTCGAGGGCTTCGAGGGAAGCAACGCTCCGGGAACCGTGGATTTCATCAAGCAAAACGCCATTGAAACCGACCTCTTTTTCGTTTCGAATCCCGACCTCAGTGTTCGCGACATCGCCAGGATGAAGCGAGTCAGCGTAGCGGTTTCAGAATTGCTGGACGCCGCGAGTTAATGAACTAGCTCGCCTTAACATTGATCAGCTTGAGCCTATGAGTCAGATTCTCGAACTCGGTGACATTCAAGGGACGGTTCTCCGGAATCGTCCCATGCCTTACGTCGGAGCCTATCTGCTTTTTCGCATCGACGTCCCGGCGCAGGCATTCGCGTTGTTGGCCCGGATCACCCCCCGGATTACCTCTGCCGCCGACTGGCAAGCGCCCGCCGACAAGGCTTGGATCAACATCGTCTTCACGCACGATGGCCTGCGAAGGCTCGGGCTTCCAGTTGCAATGCTTGACGAATTTCCTCTTGAGTTTCGTTCGCGAATGAGGCATCGCAAAGACTTTCTCGGTGACACGGGAGAGAGCGATCCGGCGCAATGGGATTTGCCGGATTTTGACGTGGGTCTCTTCCTGATGGCTTCTGACCGCTCTGGACTGGAGAGCAAACTTGCAATCGGACACGCGGCTCTTGAGGGGTTGCAGGGCGTAAAGCTGGTCGGAAGAATCGATCTGGCAATCCCTGAGAACCATCGCGAGCATTTCGGGTTCCTCGATGGGATCAGCCGCCCCTACATCGAGGGGCAAGGTGGAGAGATCCTCCCCGGACAGGGCGAGCCCATCAAGGCTGGCGAGTTCCTGCTCGGATACGTTAATGAGCTGGGGCAGATTGCGAAAGGCCCTGGCCCGGAACAATTCTGGCGCAACGGAACCTACCTCTCCGTGCGCAAACTTCATCAGAAGGTCGCTCTCTTTCGCCGATTTCTGATGGAACGCGGCCGCACAAAGGACGACCAGGAACTGGTCGCAGCGAAAATGGTTGGACGATGGAGAAGTGGTTGTCCGCTCGCGTTGTCGCCGGATCGTGATCGGCCGGAACTCGTGTCCGATCCGCAACGCAATAACGCTTTCGCCTATTATGACAGTGATCCGAAAGGCGCTCGGACTCCTTTGGGCTGCCATATTCGCAGATCGAATCCGAGAGATGCCTTAAAAGACTCTGTTACCGATAACCGGCTGCATCGCCTGCTTCGGCGGGGCTCCGCGTATGGGCCGATGTTGCCGGAAGGAGTCCTGGACGACGACGGCAAAGATCGTGGGGTGATGCTCGCCTTTGTGAATGCAGACCCCGGTCGTCAATTTGAGTTTGTACAGTCCCAGTGGATCAACGACGGCAACTTCATTTCGGCGGGACTCGAAAAGGATCCGCTCGTTGGCAACAACGGCGCCGGCGGTGGTGAATTCACTTATCCGGCAAAACCGGTTCGCAAGCATATGGTCGGGCTTCCGAGCTTCGTCGTGACGAAAGGCGGGGAACACGTCTTTTTGCCCGGAATTGCAGGTCTAAGGTGGCTTAGCAAACAGAAGTATTTCTGAGAGCGATTCCAGCAAGGATGCGGGGGCGTCGATGCCCTGAGGGTTCGTCATCTCTCAATTAAAGGCAGTGAAGGAGAAAAGAGAATGAACACGCTCACGACGAAGGATGGAACCTCAATCTACTACAAGGACTGGGGAACGGGACCGGTTGTCACCTTCTCGCATGGATGGCCCTTGTGCGCCGACGCATGGGATGCGCAGATGTTGTTCCTGGGACAACGAGGCTATCGTGTCATTGCCCACGATCGCCGCGGCCACGGACGCTCGGGC
>JBAWCO010000880.1:0-5937 GCA_049590315.1 Occallatibacter sp.
ATGATGGTCGCAGAAGACGGCCAGGATTTGGTTGAATATGTCCTTATTGCTAGTTTGATTGCAACGGCATGTGTTGCGTCCACAAGCGCCTTCGCTCGACTGCTCCTCACCACCTATGGCAGCATCACGACGACCTTCGACAGCAATGTGTAGCTCAACTTGCGAAAACCGGTATGCTTGCGTACCACGTCACTTTGTTCCAATTAACAACTCGCACTGAATAGTCGTTCCGCAACAACTGCGTTACTTCGTCCCCGCATCCACCACCCATTTCAACTATGTTCCTTTTGACCGTAAAGTCGGCCTGGAATCAACTCGGGACATTGCTTCTATCTCACACCTGCCCGCTCACCCCATTCTGAACGGTATGCTATAACTCCAAGATGCTCCTGATTGCTGCACCGCAAGGCGGCCCTTCGATCTCCCTGATTGAAGGCAGTCTCACCACGATTGCGGTCGCGGTTGCGTTTGCCTGGCCCCGCCTGGGAGCAAACTGGTTCTCCCGTTTTGAACAAGCGTTCGGTCGTCTGGCGCGCAATCAGGGCCTGGCTGTTGTTACCGTTGGGGTGTCTACGCTGCTCCTGCGCCTCGCGATTCTCCCCTTCATTCCTATCCCTCTACCCTTTCTCCCGGACGATTTCAGCTTTCTGCTCGCCGCAGACACCTTCGTCCACGGCCGTTTGACCAACCCAACCCCAGCGATGTGGACCCATTTCGAAACCTTCCACATCTCTATGCAGCCCACCTATCAGTCCATGTACTTCCCTGGGCAAGCGCTGCTTCTTGCTGCTGGAAAACTCCTCTTCGGCAATCCGTGGTTTGGCGTGCTCATCTGCACTGCGCTCATGTGCGCCGCTATTTGCTGGATGCTTCAAGCGTGGCTGCCGCCTGGCTGGGCGCTCCTTGGCGGATTCCTGGCAATGCTGCGCTTGGGGCTTTTCAGCTACTGGGTCAACACTTATACGGGTGGGGCACTGATCACGGCCCTGGGTGGAGCCTTGATTCTCGGTGCTCTTCCGCGTCTGAAACGAACCGCGCGCTTTCGCTTCGGCATGATAATGGCCATCGGCATCGCGCTTCTCGGCCTCACGCGCCCTTATGAAGGCCTGTTACTCTGCCTTCCTGTAGCCTTCGCTCTGCTCCATTGGGCGCTCTTCGGAAAGAATCGTCCCAAGCCGGCCGTCGTGCTTCGACGTGCCGCCTTGCCGCTGGTTATCGTCGTTGCGGCTGGCGCCTGGCTAGGCTATTACGACTACCGGGCATTCGGGAGCCCGAAGATTCTGCCCTACACCGTCAATCGCGCCGCCTACGCCGTGGCGCCCTACTTCGTATGGCAGTCGCGCCGCCCTGAACCCGTCTACCGGCACCAACTGATGCGCAGTTTCTACACCGAGTTCGAGATCCAGCAGTACACCAAAATCCATTCGCTTCCCGGCTTCCTCACGCAGACTCTGGTCAAGATAGTCGAATCGCTCTCGTTTTTTGCTGCCTTTGCATTGCTTCCGCCACTCATCATGATGCGGCGCGCCCTCTTCGATCGCCGCATCCGTTTCCTTGTGCTCTGCTTCCTTGTCGTGGTCGTTGGCATGGGAATCGAGATCTATTTCATCCCCCACTATGTGGCCACCTTCACCGTCCTCTTCTATGCAATCGGCCTCCAGGCCATGCGCCACCTTCGAACCATGGGCGCAACGGAGCGGCCCGCGGGCGTCGCAATCGTTCGGTTCATTGTCGCAGTTTGCGTCCTCATGGCGGGCGTGCGGCTATTTGACGTGCCCCTCCATCTCGCTCCCGAAGAGTGGCCCGTAAGTCACTGGGTCTGGCAATGGTATGGACCAGATCACTTCGGGACGGAGCGTGCCAGAGTGCAGGCGGAGCTTGAACAGCTCCCAGGTAACCAGATGGTGATCGTCCGGTATGCTCCGGATCACTATATCCTCGACGAATGGGTCTACAATAGAGCGGATATCGATCACTCCAAAGTCGTATGGGCAAGGGAGATGAGCGAAGCCGATAATAGGCAATTGATTGATTACTACGGGGATAGGAAGGTCTGGCTGGTCGAGCCCGATACGGCGCCGGCAAAAGTAACCCCGTATCCCGCGCCTGCGCAACCAGCAGCCAGCCAACGCTGAGGCAAGTCGCTACCCCCGGCACAAGAAACGCAAATTGCATCAGGAGCTCAAACCATGATCAACGGGAAGCGAATCGCGGTTGTCATGCCCGCATACAACGCAGAAAGGACCCTGGAAATGACCGTCAGGGAACTATCCGACGTTGTGGACATCAAGATCCTCGTTGACGACTCCAGCAAGGATCAGACTGCCGCCCTTTCCAGGCAACTTGGCGTGGAGACCTTCGTGCACGACGCCAACTACGGTTATGGCCGCAATCAACAAACCTGTTACCGCGAGGCGCTGGCCGCAGGTGCCGACATCGTGGTCATGGTCCATCCGGACTATCAATATACCCCCTCCCTTGTTCCTGCCATGGCCGGTATGATCGCCAGCGGTGTTTATGACATGGTTCTCGGTTCCCGAATCCTCGGTACCGGTGCGCTGAAGGGGGGAATGCCGCTTTACAAATATGTCGCCAACCGCTTCCTCACCGCCTTCCAGAACCTGCTTTTGGGAGTCAAGCTGTCTGAGTATCACACCGGATTCCGCGCTTTCTCAAGGCAGCTTCTTGAGACCCTTCCTCTGCTGGAAAACTCCGACGACTTCGTCTTCGACAACCAGATGGTCGCTCAGGCTGTCATGTTCGGCTTCAACATTGGTGAAATTTCCTGCCCAACCAAATACTTTAAAGAAGCTTCGTCCATCAACTTCAAGCGCAGCGTGAAGTACGGGCTGGGGGTGCTGGCCACGTCGTTCAGCTTCGTCGCACATAAATGGGGGATCGTCCACCTGGCAGGATTCGACGCCTCTGGTAGAAAAGTGACCCAGCGCTACGCCTCCCCCGGCGTCCATAGCTCGTGAGATCATCAATCAGGCACTACACCACATCGCGCGAGAGGCAAACAGGATGGGAAAAGCGAGCGTCCTAGTAACAGGATCTTGCGGATTGATTGGCTCTGAGGTATGCCTGCACTTTTACCAGGCTGGATACTCGGTAGTAGGCGTAGACAACAACCAGCGTAAAGTATTCTTCGGGCCCGAAGGCGATACATCCTGGACCCTCGATCGTTTGCGACGGACTATTCCAGGCTATGAGCATCGCGAAATCGATATTCGCGATCGCGAAGGTATCCTCAATCTGATTCGCGACGTAAAACCATCAGTCATTATTCATACCGCATCCCAGCCTTCGCACGATCGCGCCGCCCAAATCGCATTCGATGACTTTGACACCAACGCTGTCGGAACCCTCAACCTCCTTGAGGCCGTGCGCCGTTTCGTTCCCGAGTCGCCCTTCATTCACATGTCCACCAACAAGGTCTACGGCGATCGGCCCAACACGTTGAATCTTGTCGAACTGGAAACCCGTTGGGACTATGCGGATCAGGAATACAGCCAGGGCATCCCCGAAACGTTTTCCATCGACCAGTCGCTCCACTCTCTCTTTGGCGCATCCAAGGCCGCGTCTGACATCCTCGTTCAGGAGTATGGGCGCTATTTCAAAATGCCCACGTGCGCTCTGCGCGGCGGCTGCCTCACAGGGCCTAATCATTCCGGCGTAGAATTGCACGGGTTCCTCAGCTATCTCGTTCGCTGCAACCTCGTCGGTAAGGAATACAAGGTCTTCGGCTACAAAGGCAAACAGGTTCGGGATAATCTTCACTCGGAAGACGTCGCCCGCTTCATGCTCGCCTTTGCCCGCAATCCGCGTTGCGGTGAAGTCTACAACCTCGGCGGCGGCAAAGAAAATTCCTGCTCGATCCTCGAGGCCTTCGATCTGGCTTCAGAGTTCTCCGGCCACAAGCAGGTGTGGACTTATGTCGAAACCAATCGCATTGGAGACCACATCTGCTACTACAGCGATCTAACCAAGATGAAGACCCACTACCCCGAGTGGACAGTTACCAAGAGCCTGAAACAGACCGTTGCCGAGATTGCCATCTCATGGGAATCGCGGCTGGCCATCGAGAAATAGAATGAAGATCCTCATATCAGGCGTCTGCGGATTCGTTGGCAGCCACATTGCACGTTATTTGATCGAGTCTCACGATGACATCACCATCGTGGGAATCGATAATCTCGCGCGCCTCGGCAGTGAGACCAACCGGCTTTCTCTCAAGCAACTCGGCGTGCAGTTGTTTCATGGCGATATCCGCATGGCCAGCGATCTTGAGACCCTTCCCGTCGTCGATTGGGTCATCGATGCCGCGGCTCAGCCCAGCGTTCTGGCCGGGCGCGACGGCAAAACCAGCGCCCGCCAACTGCTCGAACATAATTTGCTCGGCACCATCAATCTTCTGGAATACTGCCGCGCTTCCCGCGCTGGCTTCATCCTTCTCAGCACCAGCCGGGTCTATTCCATTCCGGTTTTGGCGCATCTGCCTCTCGTTGATGAGTCATCGGCCTATGTTCTCGACCAGAGTCTACCTTGGCCTGAAGAAGTCAGCGCCGCCGGCGTCACGGAGGGTTTCAGCACCGAGGCACCCATTTCGCTTTACGGTGCCACCAAGCTGGCTTCCGAACGTCTCGCGCAGGAGTACGCTGCCGGCTTTCACGTCCCGGTCTGGATCAACCGCTGTGGCGTCCTCGCCGGCGCCGGTCAATTCGGAACCGCGGAGCAGGGAATCTTCTCGTATTGGCTCCATGCGCACTCTGCCCGTCGCCCGCTCAAGTACCTCGGCTTTGGCGGTCACGGATTTCAGGTTCGAGATGCTCTGCATCCCCGCGATCTGGCCCGCATGGTGGACTATCAATTACGAACCACCGAGCCCGGCCGACTCATGAACGTCTCCGGTGGCCAGGCAAACTCCATGTCGCTGGCGCAGTTGAACGAGTGGTGCAACCAGCGCTTCGGTGCGCATCAACCGCTCGCCGATGGCTCTGACCGCCCCTACGACATCCCGTGGCTCATCCTGGATTCCAGCAAAGCAATCGCTTCGACCTCTTGGAAACCCGAGATCAGCCTGCCTCAAATCCTTGAAGAGATCGCAGACCATGTAGCAGCAAATCCCGATTGGCTTGCACGGTGCGGCTCATGAAGCCCAACCCGAATCTTACCCCCAATCCTGATGCATCCCTCCAACTGTTGTCGGTCGTCATACCCGCTCGAGATGAAGAGGGGTGCATTGTGCACACCGTGGAGCATCTCCATCTCGAACTGAGGCTCTACAACATCCCGCACGAAATTATCGTGGTCGATGACGGAAGCACAGACAGCACCGCAGCTCTTATGACCGAGCTCGGTCAGCGCATGCCGGAAGCGCGCTTGGTTCAGAACGGGGCGCCTCACGGATTTGGTCGCGCCATCGTTGCCGGCTTGCATCAGATGAACGGTGACGCCGCGGTCATCATGATGGCCGATGAATCAGACGATTGCCGCGACGTGGTCCGTTATTGGAATACGCTGAATGAAGGTTGGGACGCCGTATTCGGCTCGCGTTTCATGAAGGGTGGCGGCGTCATCGACTACCCATGGATCAAGCTGCGCCTCAACCGCCTTGCCAATCTCTTCATCCGTTTTCTCTTCGGACACTCACTCAACGACACAACAAACGCTTTCAAGGCTTACCGGCGCACGGTCATCAAAGGCTGCGAGCCGTTCCTCTCCGCGCACTTCAATCTAACCGTGGAAGTCCCGCTGAAGACCATCGTCCGCGGCTACTCATGGACCGTCATTCCGATTACCTGGCGCAATCGCAGAACGGGCGTAGCCAAGCTGAAAATTCAGGAGATGGGAAGCCGCTATCTGTTCATCTGTCTCTACCTCTGGCTTGAAAAATATCTAAGCCGGGGAGACTACAAAAAAGGAACAGCGTGAGCG
>JBAWCO010000881.1:0-8376 GCA_049590315.1 Occallatibacter sp.
CCTCGTCGACTCCGCGAGACTCGGCGATGGCAGCCCTTAATCCCTCGCTGTGGGTCGGCGGTGAGGTACTCATCAGCCAGGGAAGATGGTCGCGTATCGCATCGAGCACCCTGGGCGACGGCGGAAACCATGCGTCGAGAACATCGGCGTTTATGATTTGATTTCTGCGCTCCAAAGCGTCAAAACGCGCGCCGATGGCTTTGAAAAATGCTCCGCCGTGGAAGCAGCACGCAGGCTTGAAGAACGGAATATCGAGATTCCAAGCGACCTGGCGAGCGAGCCTTTGGCAGAACCGATGGTTGCGCTCTGCGTGAGCGCGCACACGGTCGATAGTCACATGCAGCAGTTCGAACGTTACCGCACCGGATTGGATTTGATGATTCAAGGGCTCCAGGCCGCTTTTGAGATAAATGCTCAAAACCTCTGTGCGTCCTATCGCGACAATCTGCTTTCCATTGTTCTCCTCGATCCATCGAAATGCCGCGTACATCAGGAGAGGAGCGAGCCGGCCATTGCGGAATTCCTGAGCTATGGTAAGGAGCCGCACCTCATAGAGCGACTCGTCGAATTGAATTGGCAAAATATCCCGCGCGATGTATTTGTCGATCGAGTAACGAGCAAACCCCGGAGGCGTGATGCTGATGAACCCTGCAAGTTCACCGTCAACATGCGCCACGATGTATTCGTTGAATTCATCGAGCGAGTCGGTAAGGCTATGCGCGGAGTTTGTGGCGTACTGGCCCAATTCCTGGGCGTAGACGTCGTGACGCTTCGCGTAGATTCTTTGCCTGTCCTCTGGCTTGGCTAGTGAGATTCGGGTCTCAGGATGGTAGCTGTCAGGCATGTTTGGCGCCTCGTCGCGGTTAGTTCTTGAAGCTTGCGGTAAATACACGGTTGCCGGGAGTCGTACCGAACCTGTGGCGATCGATCACTCAACTCAGGGTAAGGGCGCGCAGGTGGCTGGCAGGAATCGATTAGGACAGTTCTTCAACTGCACTATCAGTGAATTAAGAATTCGGTGCTGCTTAGAATTCAGAAGACACCGGTGCATGAAATGCAGTAAAACTTTCAACAGGTGGTAACTCCTAGGCTCACTCCCATTCCTGAATCGTCGGTTGCTCCCAACTCACCCCGGTTGGTGCCAACACTTGGCCTGTTCAGTTCAACGGCTCTGGTCATTGGATCGATGATCGGGTCCGGCATCTTTATTGTGGACGCCGACATAGCGCGGGGTGCCAACTCTCCGGCGCTTTACCTGGGTGCGTGGGTGGTTACGGCCATTCTGACCATGATTGGCGCACTCAGTTATGGAGAGCTGGCGGCGATGATGCCCAAGGCCGGTGGACAGTATGTTTACCTGCGCGAGTCGTTAGGACCGCTTTGGGGCTTCCTGTACGGATGGACGCTGTTCCTGGTGATCCAGACGGGGACGATCGCCGCGGTCTGCGTGGCCTTTGGAAAATTCCTCGGCGTGTTTTTCCCAACGATTTCGACGACGCACTGGCTGTGGCACATCGCCCATGTTCCAGCTTTACCCGTTGGGCCGATGGTGCTGGGCAACATGGACATTGGCGTCAACACGGCCAATCTCACCGCCATTGTGATTGTCTTCTTTCTAGCGATTGTGAACATCTTCGGCGTCCGACTGGGGTCGCTGATCCAGAACGTCTTCACTACGGCCAAGGCATTGTCGTTGGCTGCGCTGATTCTTCTTGCGTTTGCTGTGGGACGAAATGCTACCGCATGGAATGCCAACTTCGGACCCGGTTGGGCAGAGTTCTGGAAGAATGCGGGCTGGGGATCACTGCACCCGGTACAAGTAGGTATCGGCGGCCCCATGGTCCTGGTGAATGCGCTGGTGATTCTCGCCGTGGTTCAGGTTGGGTCATTGTTCTCGTCCGACGCGTGGAACAACATTACGTTCACTGCGGGCGAAGTGAAAAACCCGAAACGGAATATTCCACTGTCGCTGGTGCTGGGCACTGGGTTTGTGCTGACTTGCTATTTTCTGGCATCTCTGTCCTACATATTGGTGTTGCCGATGCATGGAGACCCGAACGGCGCGACGGTGATGGCGCGGGGTGTGCAGTACGCGGCAGAAGATCGAGTTGCAACGGCAGCACTGGAGCAAATTTTTCACTCGGCCGGCGCATGGTTGATGGCAGGGGCGATCCTGATTTCGACCTTCGGCTGTGCCAACGGATTGACGCTTGCGGGCGCGCGCGTCTACTACGCGATGAGCCGGGATGGGCTGTTCTTCAAGTCCGTGGGCAAGCTGCATCCGCAGTTCAAGACGCCGGTTGCAGGGCTGATGATTCAGGCTGTCTGGGCCACGTTCCTTTGCGTCTCCGGCTCGTATGGGCAATTGCTGGACTACATCATCTTTGCCGTGTTGGTGTTTTACATCCTGACGATTGCGGGCCTGTTTGTGCTGCGCTTCAAGCGGCCGGATGCGCCGCGGCCATATAAAGCACTGGGCTATCCCGTACTGCCGGGACTTTATATCGTGATGGCGGCTTGGATTTGTATCGTATTATTGCGTTACAAGCCCCAGTACACATGGCCGGGCCTGGTATTGGTTCTGCTCGGCATTCCTGTCTATCTATTCTGGTCACGAGGTTCAGAGAGCCCATCTGAAGACGAGACCACTTCAATCTGAAGTCAACTAAATAGGAGGAAATTCCTCATACATGTCCAGACTGTTCCGCATTAAACCAATGTCGATGCTGTCGGAGGAGTCCCGTGAAACCGGCGAACATACCCTCAAACGTTCACTCAGCGCGCTGAACCTGATCACGCTTGGAATTGGGGCCGTGATTGGAGCCGGTATCTTCACGCTGACAGGCCAAGCAGCAGCGCTCCACGCGGGACCGGCAGTTGCTCTCAGCTTTGTACTGGCGGGGATCACCTGCGCCTTTGCCGGGATTTGTTATGCCGAGTTTGCGTCGATCATTCCGATTGCCGGATCGGCGTATACGTACGGGTATGCGACGCTGGGTGAACTGGTGGCGTGGATCATTGGCTGGGATCTGACACTGGAATACGCCTTTGGCGCTTCGACGGTTGCTGCCGGTTGGGCTGCCTACTTCAACAGCCTGCTGCAGCAGTTGGGGATCGTTTTTCCGCCTAGTCTGACGACAACTACGGGCAACATCCTGGTGAGGTATCAGGGTATTTGGATCGATAAGATGTCTCTTCCGCCCGGAGTCAGCGACGTGGGGCTGGAGCATGTGACGGGATTCTTCAACCTGATCGCGGTGCTGATTGTGCTGGTGATTACCACGATCCTGGTGATTGGGATCAAGGAATCTGCCAATTTCAACTCGGCGATCGTGATCATCAAGCTGGGGATTGTGGCTATCTTTCTTGTGGTCGGCGGCCTGTTTCTGTTCAGTCATCCGCAAGTGGCCAATGCCAACTGGCACCCGTTCATTCCTCCGTCGGATGGGCACGGCAACTTCGGGTGGGGCGGGATTCCGGTGGCGGCTGCGTCGATCTTTTTTGCGTATATCGGGTTTGATGCAGTGTCTACCGCAGCGCAGGAGGCGAAGAACCCGCAGAAGGATATGCCGATTGGCATACTTGGATCGCTGGTGGTTTGCACCATTCTTTACATCATGGTGTCGCTGGTGCTCACCGGATTGGTGAGCTACAAGACGCTGAACGTTGCGGCGCCGGTGGCGCTGGCAATCGACGCGACCGGCGTGGGCTGGGGATCGATGCTGGTCAAGATTGGCGCAGTTTTTGGGCTGGCGACGGTAATGCTGGTTATGCTGCTGGGACAGTCACGGGTTTTCTATTCGATGTCGCGGGACGGCCTGTTGCCGAAGGCGTTTTCGGCCATTCATCCGAAGTTTCGAACTCCGTGGATCACGACGATCATCTTCGGCTCATTTGCGGCGATTATGCCGGCGTTTCTGCCGATTGGGAAGCTTGCTGAGCTGGTGAATATCGGCACGCTGCTGGCGTTCACCATTGTCAGCGCCGGGGTTTGGGTGCTGAGGGTGCGCAGCCCTGAGTTACATAGGCCCTTCAAGACGCCATTGGTACCGCTGGTGCCGATTCTAGGGATTCTTACGGCGGGGTACCTGATGACCCAGCTGGCGGCAATCACCTGGATCGTCATGCTGAGCTGGCTTGTCTTCGGCTTGGTGATCTACTTTACGTACTCGCGAAAGCACAGCAAGGTACAAGCACTGCCGGATGGGGCAGTGGGTGACTGAGCAGGTGAGCACGAACAGAAAGCGGAACGGCCTCCCACATGGGAGGCCGTTCTAGTGATGTGATCGGGATCGCCGAGTTAGGCGGTGGTCTTGGCGCAGAATTCGTCGAAGGCGCGAACCAATTCGCCGGCGATTTGCTGGGCGGTGGACTGCTCGATGATGTAACGCTGCATCAGGTAGACCAGCTTGCCGTCGCGCAGGATGGCAACGGCGGGCGAAGTGGGCGGGTTGCCCTCGAAATAGCTGCGGGCGCGTTCGGTTGCCTCGCGGTCCTGACCGGCAAAGACGGTGATCTTGTGGTCGGGCAGATTGGCGGAGTTGGCGATCGCCAGCCGGACCCCCGGGCGCATTTTGCCCGCAGCGCAACCACAGATTGAATTGACGACCAGTAGCGTTGTGCCAGGCTGGGCCAGCGCCGCGTCGACATCTTCGGCTGTGCGGGTCTCCTGGATGCCAGCGCGCACCAACTCCTCGCGCATCGGGATTACCATTAGTTCTGGATACATTTTGCCTCCGGCAGGGAAACTTGCCTGCACTCATTTTACCTTGAAATGCGTTGGAGTACGTTGAACTCATGCTCATAGAAGAAAACAAACCGCTGGCGCCCTTCACCACGTTCGGCATCGGGGGACCGGCGCGCTGGTTTGTTGAGGCCAGAAGCGAAGACGAGATCGTCGAGGTTGCCGCATGGGCGCGGGAACACGCGGTTCCGTTGTTTGTGCTGGGCGGCGGGAGCAACCTGCTGGTTTCCGATACGGGATTTGGTGGGCTTGTGTTGCGGGTCGGGTTGCGCGGAGTTGATGTGGCCGGAATGCCGGGCGCGGACAAACGCCGAATCTATAAGGTCGCGGCGGGCGAGGATTGGGACCATTTTGTGGAGCGGGTCGTGCGGGATGGCTGTGCCGGGGTGGAGTGCCTGGCGGGGATTCCGGGGACGGTGGGTGGGACACCGGTGCAAAACGTAGGCGCTTATGGGCAGGAGGTGGCGACCTCCATTGAGACGGTCCGGGCCTTCGATCTAGAAGAGCGGAAGTTTACGGAATTCGGCGCGGCGGAGTGTGGGTTCGCTTACCGCCGGAGCCGGTTTAACTCGGTTGATCGCGGGCGCTATATTGTGACGCGAGTTGACTACCGGCTCATCCACGGTGGCCCGCCTACGCTGGTCTATACCGATCTGAAAAAAATAATTCTGGAGAAGTATCCAGATGGAGATCAGCCCAGTCTTGCCGAGATCGCTGCTGCAGTGCGGCGCGTTCGCCAGTCGAAGGGAATGCTGCCGGTGGAAGGTGATCCGGATTGCCGCAGCGCGGGAAGCTTCTTCAAAAACCCGGTGGTTAGCGCGGAGCAGATTCGGCGGATCACAGATCTGGTAGGGAAGTTTCCGCCGCAGTTTCCTGCGGGGCAGGGCGCTGGGAACCAGGTCCAGGTGAAGGTGCCGGCGGCTTGGCTGATTGAGCAGGCTGGATTCAACAAAGGCTACCGACTGGGTGCGGCTGGCATTTCCTCACGACACACACTGGCGCTGGTCAATTATGGCGAGCAAGATGGCGGCGGGGCGAGTGCGACGGAGATTCTTGCTCTTGCTGGGCAAATCACTTCGGCCGTCGAGGCGCGATTTGGAGTTGTGCTGGAGATAGAGCCGGTGATGGTGGGGTTTTGATGCCAGTTTGCGACACAGTTGCATGTGAGCAGGCGTTCCGCAGGCCGCAGAACTGGTAGGCTAACACCAGACACGAGCGACAAAAATCAGCTATGAATAACGAAGACAAGGCATGAACGACAATCTGCACCAGTTACGCTGTTTCGGATGCGGGGCGCGGGTGGACGGCGCGACATCGAGCCCGGATTTCCGCTGCACTCTGTGCGGTGACCTTTTTGAGGTGGAGTATCCCGGCTGGGGCCAGCGACAGGGACACGACCGGCCAAATGCCGGCGCCCTGAAGTGGTTATGGCGGGAGCGCCGCTGTTCCTCGGAAGCGCTGGATCGCTCCGGTGTCTGGCGATTCCGCGAGCTGCTGCCAATTCTGAACAGCTTCGGCAATGCCGTGACGCTGCTGGAAGGGAATACACCTCTCTATCACTTGCCGCGAACGGCGAAGGCGCTGGGAATTGACCAGCTCTTCGCCAAGCACCAAGGGATGAATCCGACTGGGTCCTTCAAGGACACGGGGATGACCACGGCGATGAGTGTGGCCCGGGAGCGCGGGTATGAGTGGGTGGCCTGCGCGTCTACTGGCAACACATCCGCCGCAATGGCTGCCTATGCTGCGAGGGCCGGATTGCGCAGTTTGGTAGTGATTCCCGATGGCAAGATCGCCTGGGGTAAGTTGTCGCAAGCGATGGATTATGGGGCGGTCACCTGCCAGGTGAAAACGGACTTCGACGGCTGCGTCCGAGTGCTTACGCAGGTTGTAAAACAAGCCCACATCTATTTGCTGAACTCGGTCAATCCGTATCGGCTGGAGGGGCAAAAAACGCCTGCGTTCGAAATAGCGGAGGCCTTCGATTGGAATGTGCCCGACCACCTGATTGTGCCAGGGGGCAACCTGGCGAACAGCTCGGCGCTCGGTAAAGGTTTCCGCGAGATGCTCGAACTGGGGCTGGTGACACGCGTGCCTCGGATCTCAGTAATTCAGGCAGCGGGGGCTAATCCGCTGGTACGTAGTTTCGAGAAGAACCGTGGAACCGCGCTGGAGCCGGTGGAAGCGCACACACGAGCCACCGCGATTCGCATTGGAAATCCGGCATCCTGGCGCAAGGCGGCTCGGGTCATTCACGACACGGACGGGTGGTGCCTGGATGTGACGGAAGCGGAGATCGCCATTTCGAAGGCGGAGTTGGGTTCTGAGGGTCTCGGCTGCGAGCCGGCCTCTGCTGTGACCCTGGCGGGTTTGAAGAAGTTGCAAGCGCAGGGCGTTATCCAATCAGGCGAGACGGTGGTTCTTCTGCTCACCGGGCATACGCTGAAGGACGCTGACTACACCATCGACTTTCATCGCGGGACACTGCTAAAGGATGAGGAGAAGGTGGGAGTGGAGGCGGAGATCGAAGGCTTGCGCAGGAATGCGCAAATGGTGGATGCCACGGCAGATGCTGTGCTGGCCACGATAAAGGGCAATGCGGGATGAGCGATGTTTTGAAAGCGGATGCCGGTCGACTCCGGCTACGCCTGCCCGCTACCTCAGCTAACCTCGGCCCTGGCTTCGATGCCGCAGCAGTAGCTCTCGATTTTGGCCTTGAGGTTGAGGCTGAACCTGCTGAAGAGTTCTCAATCGAAGCTACCGGTCGCGACACGGACCGATGCGGTAAGGTCGAAGACAACCTGATTATCGAGGTGTACCGGCATCTGCTTCAGAAGCATGGCCGGCCGGTTGTGCCTTTGGCGATTTGGATGACCAATGGGATTCCTTTGGGGATGGGTTGCGGCTCCTCGGCGGCTGGCAGGTTGGCGGGAATTCTGCTGGCTGTTCATTTTGGAAGGCTAGGCTGGGACTCGGAGCGGATCCTTGAGGAAGTGTCTGATCTAGAGGGCCACCCGGATAACGCGGCTGCGTGCTGGCTGGGCGGGTTTGTGACGGCTGCGCGAGAAGGCGGCAAAGTGCATGTTGCCCGGGTTGTCCCGCCTGCGGAATGGCGCGCCATCGTGGTGCTGCCTGCCGATCCACTGCCGACCAGTAAAGCCCGAGCAATGCTGCCGGCGACTTATTCGCGCGCCGACGTAGTAGCCAATATCCAATCTGTTTCTGTTCTTGGGCTTGCGTTTGCTCAAGGCCGCGGGGACCTGCTTCGTATAGCGATGCGGGACCGCATTCACCAGCCCTATCGCGCTCCCATCTGCCCTTTGCTCCCGCGGCTGCTGCCGTTGGCAGGGGAGTATGGAGTCCTGGGAGCAGCTCTCAGCGGAGCGGGGCCGGCGGTTCTGGTGATTGTGGACGAGGAGCAAAGTCTGCCGAAGGCGACGGAGGTCATTCGCGGTGCGCTTGAAGGGCTGCTGATGCCCGAGTTTTTTAACTGCCGGTTTCTGGGAGACGGAGCAATCACGCACTGGGAAGCTGCGCGACACTGAAAGACCGAAGCGACCGGAATGCGAGTAGAGGGTCGTTATCATTTTGGTAATTTCCTAGGTGAGTCAATTGTTTCTCGAGTAATCCCC
>JBAWCO010000882.1:0-1645 GCA_049590315.1 Occallatibacter sp.
CTCGGAGTGTTCCTGGCCTTTGGGGCAGGCTTCGAGCCAGCGCGATCCGCGGTTCAGCGGCGGGAATTCGTGGCGGCGCGGCCCCACGTTGAAGATGTAGACCGGAGGGAAGCGCTTCGGGTCCTGCTCCCGCAAAGTCTTAGGGATGGGCGGGACCCGCCTGCGGTTGACTTCGGCTGCGTCGTAATTACCAGCTACAGGTACGAGCATGAGTTACTCCTTCAGGTTTCTAAAGCTGCTTAAACTCTCCGGCCCTGGTGGCGAGACGCGCCCGCAATTCCGGCGAGAGTTGCGACATGTCCCCGAGGATCACGTCATCGGAGCGGCGCTTGCCGGGGATTCCGGAGACGGTGTTTTCGCCGAAGGGTCCATTCACGTCGTCGTAAAGGTCGGAGAACTTTTGTTTCCAGGCTTTCTTGCGCTTCTCTTCCTGCGAGTCACGCCAGCGCTTCTTCTCCCACTCGCTGAGCGCTTTCCCTTTTTCGACGACCAGGATCAAGAGTTTCAGTGTGTCCCGGCCATAGTCGCCCATCGAGACGTATTCGCCATTAATCTCGATGACCTGAGAGAGCCAGTACTCTCCGCCTGAGGGCTTTGGTCCCATCGATTCCTCGTGCCAGGGGCCGAATTTATCGTGAGGCACAAAGACTTCGAGAATCCAGCGCGGGTCCACGTCGTCGTACCGTTTCGCCAGTTGTCCGTAGCGGATCTCTTCGCGATCCGGTCCCCAGATCACGCGATAGCGCTGCTTGCCGTAGATCGGGTCCACGCCGAAAGAGGCGCAGAGTTTATCGACCCATTTAGGAGGGTTGCGCATCGACTTTATGCTTTCTCCACGGCCACGTGGCGGAGTGCGCGTAGATCACGTGCACCCGCCACGAGTCCGCTTCTGCTTCGTTCACGAAATCGATCACCGCAGAGACGCGGGCGTAATCGAGATCGCGTTGCTGCTGTGTGGTCAGTGGCGTCACGAGGCTTTAGTACGAAGCCGGGATGCCGCAGTTTGGCCAGTAGACGCCTGCCCTGGGGTTATCCACGAAGAAGTTGAATCCGCCCCAGATGTAGGTGATGGTGGCCGCCGAGAGACCGCCCGACGCGCCGTAGATCGGCCACAGGGTCTGCCCGCCGAAGTCGAGAGGACCGATGGGCTTGATTTCGCCGCGTCCCCAGTGCTTCAGGACCAGCCCGTCGATGCGTCCGCGCTTGGCGTGAATCGAGACCAGCTTCTCCATGCCGCCCACGGTTTCTGCCGAGTTCGACTGCAGCATATCGACCGCCGCGTTGCCTTTGAGCTGGTTGGCGACGACGATCTGCGGGGAGAGTGACAGGTTCTGCCATGCCGCGTCCTGGTCCGTGTTCATGTGGATCAGGAATTCCTTGACGTTCGGGTTATCGATGCCGAGAGCCGACTTCATCGCGTTTTTGCCGCGCTGAATGGCTGCGGGGGTGATGGCGAAGCCTGCCTGGTTCACCTGCGGAGTGATTAACCGTCCGGGGTAGGCCGAGCGGGAGAGGTTCAGCCAGGTTCCGGTGTTGCCGGGGTTGTTCTGGTGATACTGAAGGCTAAAGAGCGACGTGGAGGCCACGCCCGGAGCGCCAGCGATGATGCACAGGTCGCCTGCGATTGTTCCCACAGGAACGGGGC
>JBAWCO010000883.1:0-14737 GCA_049590315.1 Occallatibacter sp.
ACGCAGAGCGGCTCGGTGACCATCAGCGGCGTAACGGAGCCGATTCTGAGCCAGCGCGTCATAGACCAGGTGATCCGGCTGCGCGAAGGAGAGGCCAGCATCCTGGGCGGGATTCAGGACAAACAGGATACGATCAATTGGAGCGGTATTCCGGGGTTGAGTTCGATTCCGGGTCTCAAGTACCTGTTCGGCTCAAAGGACCACACCATCTCCGACGACGAGTTGGTCTTCCTGGTGGTGCCGCACATCGTTCGGACGCAATCGCTGGATCGGGCAAATCTTCGCACCATCGATCTGGGGGTCGGTCAGACGATCGAGTTGCGCCACGTTCCCATGCAAGTGGTCGGGCAGACTACCATCGAGGTTCCTGGTTCGAATCCAGTACCCGCACCTCCAGTGCGGTCGACAATCGGCACCGTCCCCGGCCAGAGCGCGATGGCAGCGGCCCCGGCAGCGTTGAAGCAGTTGACCGATGCCGCGGATTCAAATTCCTTCGCGGCCAACGCGAATCGTGTGCCGGACGCGGCCAAACCGCCAGATCCGAAACAGCCTATTCGTTTTGCCTCAGTGAATCTGATGCTCAATGGACCTTCGAACCCGGTGACGGTGGGATCTGTATTCCAGGTTCCCATCGTACTGACCGGAGGCACGGATATTTCATCGGTGGCGGCGCAGATTCAGTATGACCCGTCTAAACTTTCATTCGACAACATCAGTCCTGGAAACTATTTGAATCGCGACGGGCAGGCAGCAGCACCGATTCACAGTGACCCTGACGGCAAAGGCAACCTGAATGTGAATGCCTCGCGCCCACCTGGTGTGGCCGGCGTGAGCGGAGCGGGCGTGGTGTACGTCCTTAGTTTCCAGGCCAAGGCCGCGGGAGAAAGCGCATTGGTTCTTACCAAGGCGGGTGTGGCGAACAGCACGCATCAGGCGGTTCCGACACAGGGTTCGCAAATCAGCATCGTGGTGAAATAGTCCCATGAGCGTCTTATCTGCCAGATTCGAGTGTGCGCAGCAAGCGCGGCCGGCTCAGACCAGCCGACGCCATCTGGCCGAGCAGGGGCAGAAGTGCTCCCCCTGGACTCGTAGGCGTGCCGGTGAGCAGGGCCTGACGCTGGTTGAGCTAATCGTGACCGTGGCAATTCTTTCGATTCTTGCCTCGGCGGCCCTCCCCATCGCGCGATTCCAGGTAAAGCGGATCAACGAGCGTGAACTGCGACGCGACCTGTGGGAGATGCGGGACGCAATCGACGCCTATAAGGACGCGGCGGACAAGCACGCATTTCAGACCAAGGTGGACACACAGAATTATCCTCCCGACCTGGAGACGCTGGTGAACGGAGAGGAAGTACAGGGGAAAAAGCTGAAATTTCTCCGCCGGATTCCTGTAGATCCGATGACGGGAAAAGCAGAATGGGGTCTGCGTTCCATGCAAGATGACCCTGATTCGACCTCCTATGGCGGCCAGAGCGTTTTCGATGTGTATTCGAAATCAGAGGGAACGGCCCTGGACGGTACGAAGTATTCAACCTGGTAGATGGTGATAGCGGAGTTGGCAGTAGAGCGGAGTTGGCGCGGTTAGCGGAGTTGGCAAATGCAAAAGCATGACCAAGACGAATGCAGCCGGGCTCGGCAGTACAAGGCTAACTCCGCTAGCTCCGCTAACACGCGTGAAGCGCGGCTAACTCCGCTACGGCCGCTGCCAGCAGCATCGAGGTCAATAGTGCGAAGAATTGGGAGACAAAACGCGGGCTTCACGCTGGTCGAGCTGATGATCGTGATGGCGATTATCGGCGTGCTGGCCGTGATCGCCGTGCCCAGTTATATCGGCGCCATCCGCCACGCCAGGGAAGCTGTGCTCAAGGAAGACCTTCACATTCTGCGCGACGCCATCGATTCCTATACGATGGACAAACAGAAGGCTCCTCAGTCGCTGGACGATCTGACGCAGGACGGCTATCTGAAGGGGATTCCTGAAGACCCGATGACCCACAGCAAGGACACCTGGGTGACCAATACGAGCGATGCGATGTACTCTCTAGACCAGACTGATCCCGGCATCGACGATATTCACTCGGGTTCGGATGAGACCGGTAGTGACGGTCAGCCATATAACACCTGGTAATTCCAGAAGGGAATCGCAAAGACGATGACTGCAAGACGATCGCATGGTCTGTTGCTGCTCCTGATTTGCACGGCCGCGCTCAGTGGCACTTTGTCCGCACAAACAGCGCAAACCACGAAGACCATTACCGTAAGGATGTTGGATGCCAAGACCGGTGCTCCCATTGCGACCTCGGATTTTCTGGTTCGCGTCGACCGCAAGCAAGACCAGCATGGCAATTGGGTGCAGTTGAACGATGACGGCTCCGGAAAAGTAACCCTTCCGGTTGATGCCACGCTCGTGACATTCGAAGCGAAGTACAACGAAGCCACAGATATCTATGTGAATTGCGATAGCGTGAGAGACAAGCCTATTCCCATGCCACACTGGTATGCGATCTCCGAGATACTCACTTCAGGAGTGGCGGCGCCCAATGGGTGCAGCAAACATACGGCGGTTGCCAAGCCTGGCGAGTTGGTCTTCTTTGTGAGGAAGCGAAACTGGCAGGAACAGTTCAAGGACTATTCGCAGTAACGCTTTGTGGTGCACGATCCGCGGAGAGACTTCTTCCTTGACGCCCGACCCCAACGAGTCTGCATTCCTCGCCCTGAGCCATGAGGTTGAACGTTTCTATGCAGGCCTGATGGCCGCAGTTGCTCCCGACCCCAAAGCCGATGGAGACCCAGGTCCTGGCGGCAAGCTATTTTTTGCGGGCGAACTCGATGCGCGGGGGCGCGTTCTGGTCATCGCGGCCAATATCGCCGGTGCGGCCACGCTTACCGCTACGGCCGACGAAGCAGCACAAAAGCAGGCTTTTCGCGATGGCGTGGTCGATTTCCTGGTGACCTCGCTGGATGAGGCGCTGCGCATTCTCAAAAACCAAATACGCAAGCGCGAGACAGTTGCAGTATGCGTGGCCATTTCGCCGGAGACGATGCAATGGGAGATGCTGGAACGCGGCGTGCTTCCCGACTTGGTACGCCCTGCGGATGAGTTCGCAGCGCATTCGCCGTTTGTCAGCCAAGGCGCATTGCAGATTCCCTCACCAGCTCAGCAGGGCAACTTGGCGTTGGTCACGTGGAGCGTTGCGTCCGCGCCTGCGCAATGGCTGCCTAAATTAGACGCGATTGCT
Organism: Occallatibacter sp.; assembly: GCA_049590315.1. GTDB lineage: Bacteria > Acidobacteriota > Terriglobia > Terriglobales > Acidobacteriaceae > Telmatobacter. The sequence continues at coordinate 3,240 of JBAWCO010000883.1, forward strand.
GTCGAGTGCATTCCCAGCGAGGATTGGCGGGCACGCCGTTGGCTGCGCTTGGCGCCGCGGTACCTTGGCCGTCTCGTGCAGGGAACGCGGTTGCTTGTTTGCGGTCGCGCAATCGCTGCGAGCATCGTAGAGAGAATGCGCGGTCAGGTTGAACAGGGTGTGATCGGAACCCGCGTCGAGATTCAGGTTATCTCCGGCGGCCTGCACGATCAGCATTTCCTTATGCCGCCAGGTGGTTCAGGGATTGCTAGCTGAGCTCAGGTTTGCACTTCGCCGGCTACTTCGATCCGCGTCCACAGCTCCTTGATGCCGTATCCGGTCTTGGCTGAAACTGCCAGCACTTCGTCCAGTTCCAACCCCTTTTTCAGGGCAAGCAGGTTGCGTGTTCGCTCGTTGCCGCTGAGCCGGTCGATCTTGGTGGCCACGACGGCGAAGTCGCGCCCTGCGGCTCGCAGCCAGTCAATCAATTGCAGGTCGCTTTCCTGCGGAGGGACATTCGAGTCCACCAGGCAAATGCATAGCTTGAGCGTGGAGCGGATGGCGAGATACGGCTCAATGAATGCGGGCCAGCCCGCTGAAATCGACTTGGAGATTTTTGCGTAGCCGTATCCCGGCAGATCCGCAAAGACTAACCTGCGGCGCTGGCTCGGATCGAGAAGCGCAAAGAAATTGATGGCTCGTGTGCGGCCCGGAGTCTGCGAGACACGCGCTGCTTTGTCGCCGGTGAGAGCATTCAGCAGGCTGGATTTGCCCACATTCGATCGCCCCAGAAATGCAATCTCCGGCACATCCGGCGCGGGAAATTGTGCCGCCGCCATGGCCGAAAGCAAGAATTGTGTCGTAAATCGCATAGGCAATCGAGGAGAGCGAGTTGGCAGGTCTGCATACAGGTTGATGACAGGCTGACTTCAGGATACAGGAACGGGCTCGAAGAGAGCCTTCTCGATGCGCGGCAAGCGGAGACCGAGATTGAGCCCGCGCAGCACCATGAAGAAAGTGAATGCGCACCACAGTCCGTTGTTGCCGAAGAACTTTTCGAGCACCATGGCCAGCGCCAGGTAACCGAGAAATGAAATGAGCATGGCGTCTCGCAGGTCGCGGGCGCGCGTGGCGCCAATGAAGATGCCGTCTAGCTGATATCCCCACACGGCAATCATGGGCATGACTACCGCCCAGGGCAGATAGCGCTCGGCCAGCAACCGCACAGCCTCCTGGTTGGTGAAGATGCGGATGAGCCCGTCGCCGAACAACAAGTAGGTGAGAGACATCAGACCGGCTACGACTCCAGCCGCGATGGTCGAGGCGCGCAGAACGGCTCGATAGTCCGCAATACGGCGGGCTCCGATCGCCTCGCCCACCAGGGCCTCCGTGGCATTGGCAAAGCCGTCCAGCGCGTAGGATGCGATCCCATGCAGGTTCAGCAGCACTGCATTTGCAGCCAGCGTTACATCGCCTGCGCGCGCTCCCGTGCGCGTGAACCAGGCATAGGCCGCTACCAGGCTCATGGTGCGCAGAAGGATATCGCGGTTGAGCGCGAAGAGATGACGCAGGCTCGGTCCGTGGGTCAATTCGCTCCAACGGATGTGATCGGCCGTGGACGCGCTGGCGAGCATTCTCGATTGCCAAACGACCACGAGTCCGAGCAGCAATCCGGCGATGTCCGCAGTCATGGTAGCTGTGGCAATGCCGGCCACGCCCCAATGCAGATGCATCACAAGCCAAAGTGCGACAGCGACATTCACAACGTTGATGACGGCCTGCACAGCCAGCGCCGTACGTGCGCGCTGCCGGCCCAACAGGGAACCGAGGATTACGTAGTTGGCCAGCGCGGCTGGGGCCGACCAGATGCGGATATGGCAATAAATGCTCGCGTTCTGCGCGACATCGGGGCCGGCGCCGAGCATTTGAATCGCGAGTGCGATCAGCGGCGTGCGCAGAGCGAGAATCAGAGCGCCGATGGCGACAGACGTAAGCAATGCGCGCGCAAAATGAAGCCGCAGTTCCTCATGGTCCTGCGCGCCGTAAGCTTGCGCCACCAAGCCCGTGGTGGTCATGCGGAGAAAGCCGAATGTCCAGAAGACGGAGTTGAAAAAAACGCCGCCGGCTGCAACGCCGCCCAGCGCCGCTGGCCCCGGCAAATGGCCGGAGAGAATCGTGTCCACTGTGGAGAGCAGCGGTTGGGTGAGGTTGGAAAGGATCAGGGGAATCGCCAGCAGGAAAACCCGCCGGTACCAGTAGGCCATTGGGTTGATTGTAACGGGCTAGCGGAGTTGGCGGGGTTAGTCTAGTTAGCGGGGTTAGGAAACGCCGACGACCACACGAGCTGGGAAAGGTGCGGCTCTTCACGATAACTTCAATTGGGCGACTTATGCGCGAAGCTTTGCGTTATCCAGATTTTATTCATCACGATTCATTTATTCGTTGCGAGGCGATTTAGCGCTGTGGTACTTAATTGGGTGGTTTCGGGAGACTGTGCGGAAGAGTGCGCAGCTCCTACTTCCGTTCCCCAAGGAGGACGATTGCAATGATTAAGAGCAAGGTGCTGATAATGACTCTGGCGTTAGGCGTGGGAATGCCCGGATTCGCGCAGCCCTCAAACAATGGTGATGTGGATGTTGCTTCAGCCTGCAAACAACTTCCCACACACGATCAACTGAAGTGGGCGCTGGACGCCGCGCGCGCGCAACAAAACGGTGGCTTCAACCTGGATATGTGGGGCACCGTCGTGAATAGGGACGGCGTGGTTTGCGCGGTTGCATTTACGGGTATCAATCGCGGTAGTCAGTGGCCGGGAAGCCGCGCGATCTCCGCGCAAAAGGCGAATACTGCGAACGCTTTCAGCTTGCAAGCACTGGCGTTGTCCACGGCGAATCTGTATACCGCTGTGCAGCCGGGAGGCTCTCTATTTGGTCTGCAGGCGAGCAACCCTGTGGACACCGCGGTCGCCTATCGTGGGGACCCAGGTAACTATGGACAGTCGAATGATCCGATGATCGGCGGGCGCATCGGAGGGGTGAATGTATTTGGCGGCGGGCTTGCGCTCTATAACAAGAAAGGAGAGCTTCTGGGCGCGGTCGGGGTTAGCGGTGACTCCTCTTGCGCCGACCATAACATCGCTTGGCGAACACGGCACTCTCTGAATCTGGATTTTGTTCCGGCGGGAGTAAGTGGCGACACAGCGCGCCCGGACAACATCGTCTACGACATCACAAACGCGCCAGGGCTTCAGATCGGAGTCAGCGCCAAGGGCTGGGGACATCCAGTTTGCAGCACTACCGCAACGACGATTGCGGGACAATTGCCCGCAGTGCAGTGACTGGATCAGATTGGCTAAAAAACAAAAGGCCCATGCCCCACTGCTGAGGCATGGGCGCTTTGTTTCAGTCTTACTGAGGCGCGGGGATGTTAGCTGCCAGCTCTGTTGGAGGAACGGCCGCCAACACTTCTGTTTCCGCTGGAATCAAGGCTTGCAGCGGGCTTTCCAAAGCCAGCGTCAGGACTTCGTCCATCTGATCCACAAAATGCATCTTCATCGAGTTCTTGATGTTGTCCGGCAATTCGGCGATGTCTTTCTCATTAGCGCGCGGCAGAATTACTTCAAAGATGCCGGCGCGTAATGCAGCGAGTAGTTTCTCTTTCAATCCGCCGATGGCCAGGACCTTGCCGCGCAGCGTGATTTCGCCGGTCATGGCGATATCGCGGCGTACCGGGATCTTGGCCAATGCGCTTGCCAGGGCTGTTGCCATGGTGATGCCGGCTGATGGGCCGTCCTTGGGAATGGCACCTTCGGGCACATGCAGATGCAGGTCCACGTTGCGATAGAACTCACGCGTAAGCCCCAGCGCCTGTGCCCTGCCGCGGATGTAGCTGAGTGCTGCCTGGGCCGATTCCTGCATCACGTCGCCAAGTTGGCCGGTGATGGTGAGCTTGCCCTTGCCGTCGAGCACTTGCACTTCAGTGGTCAGAATGCTGCCGCCAACTTCAGTCCATGCGAGGCCCGTAACGAGGCCCACTTCGCTTTTCTCATGGACTTCGGAGTCGCGGAATCGCGCCACACCCAGGAACTCGTGAATGTTTTCTGCCGTCAGCTCTTCCTTGTGCTTCGCGCCGCTCTTGACCACCTTGCGCGCGACCTTGCGGCAGACGTTGCCGATTTCGCGTTCCAGGTTGCGGACGCCGGCTTCGCGCGTGTAGTAGCGGATGATTTCAAGAATCGCATCGTCGCTGAAGACGATGTTCTTCTCGCTGAGCCCGGTCTGCTCACGCTGCTTCTTCACAAGATATTGCCGCGCGATTTCCAGCTTCTCCTGCTCGGTGTAACCCTGCAGCCGCAATACTTCCATGCGGTCTTGCAGCGCGGCCGGAATAGTGTGCATCACGTTGGCCGTGGCCACAAACAGCACCTGCGAAAGGTCGTAATCGACGTCGAGGTAATGATCCTGGAATGTCGTGTTCTGCTCCGGATCCAGCACTTCAAGCAACGCTGAAGCCGGATCGCCGCGGAAATCCGAAGCCATCTTGTCTACTTCATCCAGCAGAAAAACCGGATTCTTGGTACCGGCCTTCTTCATGTGCTGAATGATCTGTCCAGGTAACGCACCGATATAAGTACGACGATGTCCGCGAATCTCGGCTTCATCGCGAACGCCGCCGAGCGAGAGCCGTACGAATTTGCGTCCCGTCGCTTTTGCAATCGACATGCCCAGCGAAGTCTTGCCGACGCCCGGAGGTCCGGCGAAGCAGAGGATGGAGCCTTTGGGGTTTTTTACTAATTGCCGCACCGCAAGGAATTCGAGGATGCGTTCCTTGATTTTTTCCAGGCCATAGTGATCGCTGTTCAGCACCTTCTCCGCATAGTCGATGGAGCGTGTTTCCTTCGAGCGCTTCTTCCACGGCACGGCCAGCAGCCAGTCAATGTAGTTGCGGCTGACGGTGGACTCGGCCGACATGGGCGGCATGGCTTCGAGCTTTTTCAATTCCTGAATCGCCTTGTCCAGCACTTCCTTGGGCATTCCGGCGGTTTCAATCTTCTTGCGCAGTTCGTCGTATTCGCTCTTCTCGCCGCGGCCCAGTTCCTTCTGAATGGCCTTGATCTTCTCGTTGAGGTAGTACTCTTTCTGCGCCCGCTCCATCTGGCGCTTCACACGCGATTGAATGTTGCGGTCGAGATCCAACTTTTCAATTTCGATATCCAGCACATCCGCAATGCGCGCCAGCCGCGCCGCAGGGTCGAAGATGCCCAGCAGTTCCTGCTTCTCCTCGATGCCCAGTTGCAGATTGGCGGCGATGGTGTCACTCAGTTTGGCCGGTTCGTCCATGCGGACCGTGGCGATGATGGTCTCGTAGTTCAGCGACTGCTGCAGCTTGACGTACTGCTCAAAGAGGCCGGTCACGCGCGTCATCAACTGCTCGACGGCCGGGGTCATCTCAAAGTCTTTCTTGCCGGTGCGCACGGTGGCCACAAAGAAACCGTCGCGGTCGTTTACCTCGGTGGACTTGGCGCGCTCCACGCCTTCGACGAGAACCTTGATATTGCCATCGGGCATTTTCACGCTCTGCACGATATTGCAGATGGACCCGACCTGGTAGATCTCTTTCGCTTTAGGTTCGTCAATGGAAGCGTCATGCTGCGTGGCGAGAAAAATCTTGCGGTCGCCATTGAGCGCCTCTTCAAGAGCACGCACGCTGGACTCGCGGCCCACCACGAAGGGCGTCATCATGTAGGGAAAGATCACCATGTCCCGAATGGGCATCATGGGCAGCTTGCGCGGCTCCGACTTGTCACGGGATGCGGTCATAGTGCCCCCAGATATATTGGACGCGCGAATGCAGCTTCGGCTGCAAGGCTGATTTTACGTCTCATGTTGGAATTGTACAGCCGAATCGGCTGCGCTCGCCTGCAACAAGCCTCGAATTCCACAGCATGGAAGCTGGATATTGCCCAACGTCGAGGGGGATCGTCGATAAGAGTCGAGCGTATCGCCGCCTGCCGTCGCAGTGAATTCTGAGGCACATCCGCGCCCCAGGGAAGCTCAGTTCATCTCCGCGTGAGAGTACCGTTAAAGATAGAATGATATGACACTCACAGAATAGTCGGATGAAAAGGTCAGTTAGCGCAGGTTTGGCCCTGTGTTGTCGTTTGCCTGAGCACAGGAACCTTCGCGGGTGTTGTGGCCAGCGTTCGTAAGGAGCACGTATGGAAATGGGCAGTGAGGAAAGACGGCCGGGAACACAAGCTGGAACACCCGGTGATGAGAGAGGACTTGTCCGCGTTGTCCGCTGGATTTTAGGCACCATAGGACACGTCCAGGTCACTTCCCCGGAATTCGATCAGAAGATTCGGGCGAGATACCAATCCGAGATCAGCCAACTGAAAGAGTTGGGGTTTGACTATCAATTCACCGATGGTCAGACAATCTCGATCTTTCGACTCCCTCTCCTTCTTCCGGCGATCCTCGTGATTGGAATGTTGCGCACGCGGCGTCCGATGACTTTGCATGGCGGGACAAGAATTCTAATCGCGTATCCTGTCTGCATCTCCAGAAGCAAGACCACTTTCTCCGAGATTGGTGAGGCTGGATTCTCGTTTCACACTGCCTTTCAAGACGGTACGATTCTCGTTACGAAGGGCTACCAGGGCGGCGCTCCCGGGGGGGCGTCGATCATCGTGATCTCTTGCCCGAACACTGCCATGAGCGATGCGTGGGCCGGGCATCAAAAGCGGGTTCAGATGCTCGAGGCCGAGGGCAAGCGCGTCGAACGTAATACCACTTTCGAAGCATGGGCAGAAACTTCGGACAACGAAACTGCGCGTTTATGACTGTGACGTTCTTTCGTAGCTGCACGGGTCCCAGTTCTTATCCTGAAATTAGAAACCCCGGATCGCGAAAACGAGATCCGGGGTTTCTGATTAGTGAGCTGGAACTCTCGCGTTACTGGATCAGCCCGCTTTTTCCAGCAGGCACAACGACAGATCGCGCCGCTCTACCATATCGCTGGTGATCTCGAGGTCGCGAACGCGCTTGTTGTTGGGCAGGTGATACATCAGGTCGAGCATCAGCTCTTCGAGAATCATGCGCAATCCGCGTGCGCCAACCTTGCGCGCCAGTGCTTCGCGCGCCACAGCGATTGTCGCTTCCTGCGTGAAGTGCAGGCGCACATTTTCGTATTCGAAGAGGCGCTGATACTGTTTCAGGATTGCGTTCCGCGGCTTGGTCAGAATTTCGACCAGCGCCACTTCGTCCAGCTCATCCAGGATACCCATCACTGGCAGGCGACCCACAAACTCGGGAATCAGGCCGTACTTGATCAGGTCTTGCGGTTCTGTGCGGCGCAGTAACTCAGTGTCACGATGGGAGCGAGTGGTTGCCGCATCTGCTTCCGTCTCGTTTGCCTTGAAGCCCAGCGCCTTTTTGCCCACGCGCCGGCCCACCACGCGTTCCAGACCCACAAACGCTCCACCACAGATGAAGAGAATGTTGGTCGTGTCGACAGCGGTGAACTCCTGGTGCGGATGCTTGCGTCCACCTTGCGGCGGAACGTTGGCTACCGTGCCTTCCAGGATCTTCAGCAGTGCCTGTTGCACGCCCTCGCCGCTGACATCACGGGTGATGGAGGGGTTCTCGTCCTTGCGGCCGATCTTGTCGATTTCATCGATGTAGATGATGCCCTGCTGCGCGCGCGTCACGTCGCCGTCGGCGGCCTGCAGGAGCTTGAGGATAATGTTCTCGACATCCTCGCCCACATAACCGGCTTCAGTCAGCGTGGTGGCGTCCACAATGGCGAATGGCACGTCGAGCATCTTGGCCAGCGTGTGCGCGAGAAGTGTCTTGCCTGATCCGGTTGGACCGATGAGCAGAATGTTGCTCTTCGCCAGCTCCACTTCGTTGTTGCGCATGCGATTCATCTGGATGCGCTTGTAGTGGTTGTAGACCGCAACAGCCAGCTTCTTCTTGGTCTGATCCTGTCCGATGACGAAGTCGTCGAGGAAGCTCTTCACTTCCTGCGGCTTGGGCAGGTGGCCGGCAGTGGTGGCGGGTGTCGCGTCTCCGCGGTCGTCTTCAAGGATCGAGTTGCAGACGGCGACGCACTCGTCGCATATGTATGCGCGAGGATAGTCGCTAGGCGACGAGATCAGCTTAGCAACCGCATCCTGCGACTTGTGGCAGAACGAGCAGCGCAGCGCTTCTTCAGGTCCCGTGCGCGTTTTCATTGGACAACTCCCTCTGGACTAAACCCTAAGTTAAATTCCGCTACGTGCGGGTCCGGACCACTACGTGCGGGGCCGGTCAATGATTTCGTCGACGATGCCGTATTCTTTTGCCTGCTGCGAGTTCATGATGAAATCCCGCTCCACGTCGCGTTCAATGCGGTCGAGGGGCTGGCCGGTATGCCTGGCCATCAAAGTGTTGGTAATCTCGCGAATGCGCAGAATCTCGCGCGCATGAATGTCAATGTCGGTGGCCTGGCCGCTGAGCCCGCCCATTGAGGGCTGATGGATCAGGATCCTCGAATTGGGCAGCGCGAACCGTTTGCCCTTGGTTCCCGCCAGCAACAAGAAAGCTCCCATGCTCGCCGCCTGGCCAATGCAGTAGGTCACCACGTTGTTCTTGATGAACTGCATGGTATCGTAAATGGCCAGCCCCGCAGTGATGGAGCCGCCCGGCGAGTTGATGTAAAGCGAAACGTCTTTCTCCGGGTCCTCACCCTGGAGGAAGAGCATTTGCGCAACGATGAGATTGGCCACCTGGTCGTCAATCGGCGTGCCGAGAAAGATAATGTTGTCACGAAGCAGACGGGAATAAATGTCGTAGGCGCGCTCGCCTCGGCTCGTCTGCTCAACCACCATGGGTACCAATGCCATTGAGTACTCTTCTCGCTCTCAGCTGGGGACCCGTTCCCCCATTTTGTGGCATCCGCGCGGATTTTCAGGCCCGTTCGGCGCCTTACCCTTGTGATCTGCCCCTTAAGCAGGCAGACGCTCGTACAAGAAACTCGCAGTTTTCTCGCGCTTTAACTGTTCACGGATTCTAGCCAGTCCGCCATCCTGCGTCAATCGCACCTTTAGGGCATCCAGTGGCTCTCTGGACTGTAGAGCTGCCAGTTGCACTTCGTGGTCCAATTCCTCGTCGCTAACGCTAATGTTTTCCTCACGGGCGATTCGGTCCAGCAGAACGGTCGCCTTTACCTCGGCGATGGCGCTGTCCCGCTGTGCCGTCCGCAACCGGCCAAAGTCCAATTTGCGCATTTGCTCCGGTTCCATACCCTGGGCCGCCAGGGCGCGCAAGCCGCGTTCCAGACGGGCGTCAATCTGTTCCTGTACCAAAGTTTCGGGAACCGGGAACGGGTAACGCTCGGTCAAAGCGGCCAAAAGCCGGTCCTTGGTCTCCCCTTCTACGCTGCGTTTCTTGCGGGTGGCCAGGTGCTCGCGAACACGTGCTTCAAGATCGGCAAAACTCTCGTAGTTTCCAATCTCCTTGGCAAAATCGTCGTCCAACACCGGCAGAGTGCGCTTCTTGATGGCCTTTACTTCCACCTCGTAAGCCACGGTTTTGCCGGCCAGTTTGGCCTCGGCATAGTCGGCGGGGTAGATAACCTCAGCCTTCAGTTCCTGACCGGGCTTAGCGCCACGCAGGGCGGTCGAGAAGGCCTCAACGGTATCTTTGCCGCCAATCTCAACCATCGTGTCTTCGCCGGAAACCGGAGCTGCGTCAGCTTCGCCCTCGATTTCACCCTTATAGGTGATCTGCGCCCAATCGCCATCTTTCAGCGGGCGATCTTCTTCCACCGGCTCAATGGTGGCGCGCGCGTCTCGAAGATGCTCGATCTCGTGAGTGAACTCTTCTTCGGTGATTTCCACAGTCGGTTTGGGTACTGTGATGCCCTGATAGCCGTCGATGGAGAAGGCAGGGATGAACTCGAAGACTGCCTTCACGTGCAGAGGTTCGCCGTCTTCGACGGTCAGCTCAGTCACCTGGGGCTGTCCCACCGGGGTTACACCCAGATCGTTTACGGCTTTGCTGAAGCGCTCCGGCAGCAGGCCGTCGATCACGTCCTTGCGGATCTCGGTGGCGAAGCGGCGCTTGACGACCGACTCCGGAACTTTGCCGGCGCGGAAACCTGGGATTTTGGCGTATTTCCTGTAGTTGGCGACCACTTTGCCGTAAGCTTTTGAGACTTCGTCGGCGGGTACGTCCAGCACCAGTTCGCGCGTGCAATCCGGATTCAGAACCGGGCCGTGCTGGTGATCGTGGTCATGACCTTCGTGGGAGTGATCGTGGGTGTGGGAGCCTTCGTGCGTGGCTTCAAGTGCCCCCTCGGCTGCATCAGGTTGGGGGTTCGATTCGATGGTGTCGGTAGAGCTCAACGTTTTGCCTTCCAGGCTCGCCGTGCGAGCCAATCATACTGCCGAGCCGGATTGCGATCTGCCGGGTCGGCTTTTAAACTCCCACTGCGGGCTCAAACCAGCCATTTCGTTCCAATTCAGGCTGCGAGCCGCCCATTCCGTGCCACAAGCCGCCAACTACCGCAGCAAACCGCTGAGCGAGACTGTCACACGGGCAAATCCAGCACCGCGTGGCCGGGGAGTGTCTCATCTCATGGTAAGAGGGAATGCTGTCAAGGGTCAAACCGGCTGGGAGTATTTGGTCACCCGACGGACCGCCAAAGGTACGTTACCCTTCGGTGACTCTAGAATTCGGACCCTGCGGGTTTACGAACGTAGGGGAGGAATCGCGGATGGGCCGCGCCGCAATGCGCATAGTGATCGCGCGCTTCATTCAGACTGAGGGCGCCGTTCACGGTCAGGCGGACATCGGACGCGTCGGAATCCTCCTGGCCGTCGTCTTCCCACCAGCACACAGGGCACAGCCCGAGCGCGTCAGGCGCTTCCAGCGTCTTGTATCCGCAACAGGGGCAGCGGAAACGAGTTTGCACCAGGGTCTCCACACTTGTTTTGACGAAGATGGAGGCGTTGGGGTTTACGCAGATATGGGATGAGGGACGACCCGCAGAGTAGAATTTCGCACCAGGAGGAAGTTGGAGAATATGTCGTTCTTGAATGCCTGTTCCGCTTTTCATTTGAGCCGCATGTTGTTGGTGGGATTGCTGATCGCCGCGCCGGGAGCGCAGCTTGCCACGGCTCAGCCGGGGCCGTTGCGGGTGGCGATCGCGGGCCTTGCGCACGGTCACGTGGAGGGATTCCTTTCCGCATTGCCGAAGCACAACGACGTGGAATTGGTGGGCATTGCCGACTCTGACCCAGCGCTGTTCGCCAAATACCGAAACAAGTACGGTCTAGCCGAAACGCTCTTCTATAAGAGCGAAGCCAACATGATCGAAAAGACGCATCCGCAGGCCGTGCTGGTCTATACCTCCATCGCCGAGCACCGCCCGGCCATCGAGATCGCCGCGCAATACGGCGTTTCAGTGATGGTGGAGAAGCCGCTGACGATTTCTCTCGCAGACGCTTTGGCCATTCGCCGCACTGCCCGCCACTA
>JBAWCO010000884.1:0-20047 GCA_049590315.1 Occallatibacter sp.
GTCGTAGCTCTAGAATTCACTCGTCGTGACAAAACTCGCTCGCCACCGGCATCGCGGCTGTTTTCACCTTGTGATCCTCGGTTGTTATCGGCAAACGGCCAGGTGACCCGCATCCGTCCCATCAGGCATGGAACACGCCGGCCGAATTCACGCCCATTCTCGCCCGCACCCGCACAGTCTGCGCAAACACAGAAAAACCGCACGCTTTCATAACCTTATGCCGGTTTTGAGTACCGTTTGAGCATCTTCCACAAAAACCCGGTTCAATTCTCTACAACCCTTTCGCTTAATTCGGCACTTTTCCAGGTGCCAATTCGCATTTGCGGCAGGCCCACAAGGTTAACCCCTCCGATTTCTGCAACCGCCCAGACCAACATTTCGCCCAATTCGCAACCCTCCAGGTGACCGTTTATCGGTATCCGCCCACCCTTGTAGGCCGACATTTCTGCGGGTTCTATACAAGACAGGTGGCCCATGTCTCGCTTTTGAGACATGGGATGTAAAATGCCCGCGAACCCAATTGATGTGAATCTTCTGAAGCATCGTCTCGGCTCAAAGAAATAACGTGCGCTGTACCGGGATGGTTTCCCGGCAAAGCGCACGCCGATTCATTCAAGCTGGAAGATTGAGTTCTAGAAAATGAACTTCGCGCTGATTTGAAGCTGGCGTGAAGAGCCGCCATCGCTGGTGGCGAAGCGGGTTGAAGAGATCTGGCCGAAGGTGGAGGACTGCACATTGCCCGACGGCTGACCGAAGTTGGGGTGGTTAAGAATGTCGAAGGCATCGGCACGCAGCGAGAAAGTGAGACCTTCGAAAATCTTCGTATCCTTTTGCCCTGAGAGATCCAGATCCGCATAGCCCGGACCCGTAAAAGCATTGCGGTGCATTGCGCCCAGACCGGTGTACACAGTGGGCGCGGTCGTTGCGGTAGCGCTGGTTTGCATTCCCAGAATTTCAAAGCTGCAGGCTGAAGTGATGTTGGTTGCGTCGCAGACTGTCCCGCCGTAGGTCAGTCCGCCGGGGCTGTGAATGAAAGTGAGGTTGGTGATGTTCGTCTGAGTCTTTCCCACGGTGATGAGGCCAACCTGAGAGGGGCGAACCAGGCCTGTGATGCCGTTGAAGCTCGAGCTTCCGGCTGTGATGTTGATGGGGTTGCCCGTCTGATACTGAAAGATGGTCGAGAGCTGGTAGCCGGAGACGAGCCGATTGCGCTTGTAGGGTAGAGAATAGACTGCCGTTCCCGCGTAGTGCTGGCGCACATCGAAATCCGAGAGGCCATAGTTTCCCCTGGGGTTGGTGCTGTCCGGCAGAACGTAGCCGCCCTGCGATCCCAGCGAGTTGACATCCATCGACTTAGTCCACTCGTAGTTCATGCTGAACTCAAGACCATTGCTCATGCTCTTGCTGAGCACAGCCCACATGGCGTTGTAGTCGGAGTAGCCGATGCTGTTCTTCTCCCCGATGTTTGAGGCGATTGCTCCCCCGGGATCGACGGGGCTGTTGGCCGCGAGCTTGGTAAACGGATGCACCTGTGTCGTGCTTGTCGCGCCCACCACTTGGTTGGCGTTGGTTTGAATCAGCAGATGCCGCCCGAGCGATCCGTCGTAGTAGAGTGATGCGACCATGCCCCAGGGAAGCGCTTGCTGCACGTTGAGGTTGTAGGTCTCAACGTACGCATTCTTGAAGTTGGGGTTGACGTAGGCGAGCGAGATGCCGGATGCCTTCGCATCGTTATAGAGCGCCGAGACCGGAATGGGAGTGCTGTTATACGAGACCGTCGTGCTGAAGGGCGGATTGGAAGCCAGCCCTGTCACAACGCCGGAGACCGGTTGATCGGCCAAGTAGCCGAAGCCGCCGCGCACAACGGTCTTGCCATTGCCGAATGCATCCCATGCAAATCCCGCACGAGGCTCGTAGTTGTTGTTCTGGTTGTATTCGGAGTTGGCTCCGAGCCCGTTGGTTCCCACCTGGGTGAGAGTCAGGTTAGCTGGACTGAAGAGCGTAAAGCGATTCGCACCTTCCACCGGCGTTCCGTTCCACTCGTAACGCAGGCCATACTCCAGCGTCAGGCGTGTGGTCAGTTTGAAGTTGTCTTGCGCAAAGAAGCCAAGCGAGTCATCGTAGACACGGCTGGAGACTGTGTTCGGCTGAATGCTGAAGACGGTGGCCTGATCTGTTTGAAACAGGCTGGTCGGCGTCGTTGATGTCGTAAAGGTTAGAGACCCGATGTTAGCGGCAAAGCTGGCAACAAGGTAACGGCGGAACTCCCCGCCAAATTTGAGGGTGTGTTTTCCCTTGAGCATGGTCAGCGTATCTGAAAGCACCCCGGTTGTGTCATTGCGCCCCTGCGGGAAACCCGATGGGCCGCCAAAGGTCAATCCGATATCGGAGAGAGTGATTTGTGGGAGACCGACGTTGCCGCTGAGGCCGTCGCCAAGGCCGACGCTGGTGGGGTCAGTGAGGTTGGCCGGGTTGAAAGAGATTGAGATGCGGTTGAAGCCGAGACGCCCTTCGTTGACGAGTGCTGGGTTGAAGATGTGTGTCTCGCTGAGGGTTCCGATCTGGCGATGCGCGGCGCGGTGGTCTCCCCAGCCCGGAATGGTATCGCCCTGCAGAGCAGGTTCTGAGCGGACATCTTTTTGAAATGCGTAGAAGCCGTGCAGTGTGTCGTTGGAACTGATTTGATGGAGCCCGTCACCAGTGTACTGGTCGATTTGAACCGGGCCGGGCGTGAAGGAGACGTAGTTTGCTCCGCTGTTTGGGAGCGGAACGAGTGCGGCCAGCGCGGCCGCAACGGGCTGATTAGCCTTATTGGCGGCAATCGCTGTTTGATTCGCCTGCGAAATCACCGTGCTGTTCTGCAGGATGCCTTGGTGCTGCCTCAAACCCTCGTAGCTGCCATAGAAGAAGGTGTGATCCTTCCACACTGGACCACCGACCGATCCGCCAAAGTTATCGCGCTTCAGCGGAGCCTTGTCACCTGGAGTTCCGAGAGAAGCTCCTGTCGCGGCGCTAAAGTTCCGGTTGAAGTAGTTGCGTGCGTCCAGAGCCTCGTTGCGGAAATAGTCGAAGGCCTCACCGTGAAACCTGTTTGTGCCCGAACGCGTTGCGACACTCACAATCGAGCCATCGCTGCGGCCATACTCCGCGCTGAAGGTGGAGTTGTTGATCTTCAACTCCGAGGTGGTACTGATCGACGGTTGAAAGGTGATCTGGTTCTGGCTGATGTCGTTCAGGTTGATGCCGTTGATCTGGAAATTCACCGAATCTTCGCGATTTCCGGCGGTCAGAAACGAGTTCGCTCCCAGTCCACGGCTGGGCGAGGTAAGGCTGCCTGCCGTGTCAGCCACCACGCCTCCGGGGGTGAGCACGGTCAGGTCGAGAAAGTGACGGCCATTCAATGGTAGTTCCTGCACCGAAGCCTGATCGATGACCTGGCCTACGGTGATGGTCGAGGCCTCAATCTGCGACGCAGCACTTTGTACCTCGACCGTCGCTCCTGTGGACGCCAAAGGCAGAGCCAGGTCGATCTCGTACTTCCCGTCCACGTTAGCCGTCAATTTCTTGACCGTGACCATGCTGAAGCCTGCAGCTACCGCTTGAATCTGGTAGTCCCCAGGCTGGAGAGAGGGAACAATATAAATCCCTGCGGAATCGGTCGCAATAATGCGATCGATTCCGGTTGCGAGAGAATGCACGGTGATGCGAGCACCGGGCACCACGGCGCCAGTCGGATCAGTGATGACGCCCGACAGCGTTGCAGTGGACTGAGCAAATGCGCAGATTCCGCAGATTGCCAACACCGCTAATGCGAAAAACTTTGACAGTTTCACATTGACCTCCCAAATCTAAAGAACGTTGTTTTTGTGTGCTTGGCCGCCTGGGGAACTTCTTACGGGGCCGTGCGATTAGATTCTTTTGAATATACGGTAAAAGGGAATTCGGTCAAAGCCCAATGTGAGGAATTGCCCCACAAAACCGCAGCAAACGTGCTCCTGCCGCCGTTTCTCTGATCAGATGTCATCAAAATGTCACTGAGATCGCGAGACGGGTCTACGCAAAAATAGTTGGAGATCGCTTGTCTTCGTTGATAAAATTTGGATTGGCTTGAGTTTTTCAGACGCGAGACTGTTAGCGGCCATATTGGCCGTGCCTTGCCTCTCCGGCAGCTTTTTTCATCGATCAAATCGATTCATCCAAGACAATTGAGGAATGGTAAATGCCACCGTTTAGTGCACTGGTTCGCTGTTTTTCAATTCGCGCCTGCCAACTACTCACGCCTTGCCTGTTGATTGGCATGGTGCAAAGCACCGCCGCTGCGCAGCAGGTGTCTCACCCAGGCCGCGATGTGCGCGACTATCAGGTTGCCGGCTCGCGTATCACTTCGGCCCCGGCCGACAAGCGGATCACGGCCGCGCTCAAGCAGGTCTCGACAGAGCGAATTCGCGCCGACATTTCCGCACTGGTCAACTATGTGAATCGCAGCACAGTTTCGAGCACTGAAACAGATCTTCCCGCTGGAACCGGCGTTCTGGCCGCATCGGATTGGATCAAAGAACAGTTGGAAAGCTACAGCAAGGCCTGCGGAAACTGCCTGGAGGTGAAGGTGGATGCCTTCGTGGAGCAACCTCCAACAGGCGCAGCCGCGGCTCGTGCGCGCATTACCAAGCCAACGCCGATTCGAAACGTGTATGCCATTTTGCGCGGCAGCGATCCGGCACAGTCCAAGCGTATGTACCTGGTGACGGGCCACTACGATTCGCGCGAGACCGACGTGATGGAAACTCACATGCCGGCTCCCGGTGCAAATGACGATCTCAGCGGAGTTGCGGTCAGCTTGGAATCCGCGCGAATTCTAAGCCAATACAAGTTTCCCGCAACCATCGTCTTTGTCTGCGTCGCAGGAGAAGAGCAGGGGCTAAACGGAAGCCGGCATCTCGCCAGACTCGCCAGAGACGAAGGTTGGCAGCTCGAAGGTGTGTTGAACAACGATATCGTCGGTGGAGACACTACTCCGGGCGAAACGTTGCAGAACAAATCGCTGGTGCGGGTCTTTTCGCAGGGTATACTTCCCTCCGCTCCGCCTGAACTGATCGCTCAACAGCTCTCTCTCGGCATGGACAACGACACTCCTTCGCGTGAATTGGCACGCGAAATCCTCGCAGCCGACCGCACATATTTCGCTTCTGCTGGCCCGGCTGCCGCGTCGGCGCCATGGAAGCCGTTTGAGCCAGTAATGGAAATGAGGCTGGATCGCTATCTCCGCGGTGGCGATCACAGTTCTTTCAGCGCCGAGGGATTCCCGGCTGTTCGTTTCACAGAGTGGAGAGAGAACTTCAACCACCAGCACCAGCATGTTCGGACGGAGGGCGGGATCGAGTATGGAGACCTGCTGAAGTTCGACGACTTCCAATATATTGCGCAGGTTGCTCGTCTCAATATGGCCACACTGGCAACGCTGGCTTCGTCCCCCGGTGTGCCACAGAACGTGCGCATAGTTACGACTAACCTGGATAACAACACGACCCTGAAGTGGGATCCACCTGCTGCCGGATCCGATTCAATTCAGTATCAGATTGTATGGCGTGAAACGGCTGCATCCGATTGGCAGTTCTCGACGGACGCCGCAAAGTACGGAGCGAAGGCGGGGAACAATTCCGTCACATTGCCAGTTTCAAAGGACAATGTGTTCTTCGGCGTGAGGGCCTGCGATGCGGCCGGGCATTGCAGCCAGGCCGTTGCACCGGTGCCGGAACGCCGCTGATCACCACCTCATACCACTTCAGAATTTGATTGCCTACTTTTCATCGGGACTACATGGGCAGTTTTCTATCGTGCTCCTCGCGCTTCGAAGTAAGCTTCAATCTCCTCCAAGGTCTTGCCTTTCGTCTCCGGCAAGAGGAATGCCGCGACAAGGAAGTAGACCACGGTGAAAGCGACAAAGAGAAAGAACATCGACGCATAACCGTGCTTGCTTACGAAGGGCAGGAAAACTGCGGCGAGCGTCGTTGAGACCAACTGGTTGAAGACCAGGGCCACGCTCATGCCATTGGACCGAATGCGCGTGGGCATCAGCTCTGAGAGCGCAAGCCAAACGCAGACGCCGGGTCCGAGAGCATAGAACGCGATGAATGCATAGAGGCCGATGGCGACTTTCCAACCGTGAACGGCGTCGGGAACTGTACCAACCAGGGCCTTCTCGATCTTGAGCGGCGCGGTACGGGCCGCATCCAGATTGGCAAACGGATTCTTGAAGAAGGCTTCGACCTTGTTGGTAGGAACGCAACTGGCGCGCGTGATTCGAAGAGACGTGGGCGCGGCATCGTCAGAGCGGACATAGGTGGTTGAGGCCGTGAAGTCGCCATAGGAATAGATGATGGCGAGAGATGCTCGATCGCTCTTGATCGCGTCGCCGGTATAGCCCTGGCCGCCAAGCAGTTTGCTCGCTTCGGCCGGATCGAATCGCAAGCTCAGCTCCTGATTCGATTCAACCATGGATTGAATCTGCCCGCTGCAGTCGATATTCAACTTTTCCGTGGTGAGAAACATCAGTGCGACGGCGGTGAGCGAGACGATGATTCCGCTGGTGCCGAGGATGAGCAAAAACTTGCGTCCGCGGCGGTCGACGAGCGTGACGCCTACCATGGTCATAAGGAAATTCATCACTGTAAAGATGACGTAACCCCAGTGCGCCTGAAGATCGGAGAGTCCGCTTTGCAACAGGATGCCGGTGTTATAGCCGATGACGGAATTGACGCCGGTTGCTGTATTGCACATGAGAATGATGCAGGCGAGCAGAAACGGAATGACATACTTCCGGCGCAATAACGAATCTTGAAATTTGGTGCCATTTCTTTGGCTCGATACCGCGGCGGTATGGGCCGTCTCTTTCATCTCAGCCAGTTCGATGTCAGCCTGTTGCGGCGTACGCGAGCGCAGCAGGGCTGCAAGAGCTTGCGCTTCCTTCCCACGGCGGAAGAGCCATCGCGGAGACTCCGTAACCAAAAGGCTGCCGATCACAAACAGCAGGCCGGGAGGCAACGATACCCAGAAAATTCTGCGCCAGGCCTGGTCTTTGAAACTCAGCAATGCGGCGGCGTTTCCGGTGGCGGCCACTGCCGCGACTCGATAGCTGAAGAACATGCCCACTAGCGCCGCCGCGACGATGCCCAGCGTGAGTAACCATTGAAAAATGCCTGTGCCCTTGCCGCGATTCGACGCAGACAGGCACTCGGCCAGGTAAAGCGGAACCACGATGCCGATGAATCCGCCACTCATGCCCTGCAAAAGTCGGCCGAAGAACAGTGGCGCGTAGCCGTGCGAAAGCGCGATTACAGGGATGCTGACGACGAATGTGAGTCCGCTCAGCAGCATGAGTGGCTTGCGACCCATCCAGTCAGCCAGCATGCCCGCAAAGAGCGTCGAGAAGACACTGCCCAGCAACACGGCCGCCACGATCACCGACAACTGCGAAGGCGTCAGCCCAGAGGTCGCTTCTAAATACGGGTAGGCACCGCCGATGATGCCTACGTCGATGCCATAAAGCAAGCCGCCGAGGCCCGAAACCAGGAGAAGAAACATGTTGTAACCGCGTTTCGAAGAGGAATCGGGAGCACTGGGTGTGGTCGCGGATGAGATGGCGTTCGCTGTCATGCGGTAGGCCTCTGGCTACTGTGTTGTTTCAGTCTATCCTGATCGAATTAAAATGAAACGCTCAATTTCGTGATCTTTGTCGGCGAAGGTGACGATCGCGGATGGTGCACGTAGGTCAAGTTTGCGTTGGGGATCCATCATCCAGGTTTTGCAGGTCAATTCCCAATTGCTGGCACTTTTTGTAGAGGTGGCT
Source organism: Occallatibacter sp. (assembly GCA_049590315.1). Lineage (GTDB taxonomy): Bacteria > Acidobacteriota > Terriglobia > Terriglobales > Acidobacteriaceae > Telmatobacter. The sequence goes on from JBAWCO010000884.1 coordinate 7,847, forward strand.
GCGTTCCAGACCCAACGCGCGGGCGGTTTGCGTGATATTGCGATTGTGGAGTTCCAACTCCCTGAGTACCTGGCCGCGCTCGAAGGACAAAACGCGTTCGGCGAGCGGGCCGGCGGCGTCTACTGTAGAAATGGTCGGCCTGGATACACCTGCCACGTGGTTGCTGCGAGTGGCAGGCAGCGCAAGTTGGACAGCTCCGGTATCGACTACGTCGCCGGCGAGGAGCAGCAGGCGTTCGACAACATTGCGGAGTTCGCGGATGTTGCCAGGCCACGCGTATTGCTTGAGAGCATCGATAGCGGAACCAGCAAAGGGGACTGGCTTCCATCCATTCTGCGCGCTGACCTGTCGAACAAAGTGATCGACGAGCGCGGGCAGATCTTCCGGTCGCTGTCGCAGAGGCGGCAGTTCGACGGGGAAGACGACGACGCGGTGGTACAGATCGCGGCGGAATCCTCCGGACTCAACGAGTTGTTCTAGGTTGCGGTGCGTTGCGACGACGACGCGGACATCGACAGTAGTTGGCTTGCCAGAACCGATGCGCTCAACCTCGCCCTCTTCCAGGACTCGCAATAGCTTGGCCTGCATGGCGGCGGGCATGTCACCAATTTCGTCGAGAAATAAAGTGCCGCGATGGGCCTGCTCGAACTTGCCTGTGTGACGCTGCGCGGCGCCTGTGAAGGAACCTTTCTCGTGGCCGAAGAGCTCGCTTTCAATCAACTCCGCGGGAACCGCAGCGCAATTGAGCGTGACGAACGGGCCAGTAGCGCGACGGCTTTTTTCGTGCAGGGTACGCGCGACGAGTTCCTTGCCGGTTCCGGTTTCGCCGTAAATGCAGAGGCGCACCTCGCTGGCGGCGACGCGCTCAATTTGCGCCATGACGCGGCGCATGGTCTCGCCTTCAAAGACCAGCGTGTGCTTGCCGACGCGTGTTCGGAGATCCTGATTCTCCGTTTCGAGACGCGTGAGCTTGAGTGCGTTTTCAACTGTAACCAGCAGCTTCTCAGTGGAGAGCGGCTTCTCGAGAAAGTCCAGTGCGCCGAGTCGCGTAGCGCGGACCGCCATCTCAATGTGCGCCTGTCCGCTCATCATCACGACAGGGGCGGCGACGCCGGCGGCCTTCAGGTCTTCAAGCAGCGCGAGGCCATCGCGTCGGGGCATGACCACGTCGCTGAGAATCAGGTCGAATGGCTGGGTGCGCGCGAGTTCGAGGGCTCGAGCGGCGTTGTCGCAGACCACGGCCTCATGGCCTGCGAGCCGGAAGGCACGGGATAGTGAAGCAAGCGTGTTGGCTTCGTCGTCAACAATGAGGATGTTGGCTTTGGTGGTCATGATTTCGCCTTCGGCAGCGTGATGACAAAGACAGCACCACCGCCGGGCCGGCTTTCAACCGCGATGGTCCCGTTGTGGTCCGTTATGACGGACTGTACGATGGCGAGGCCGAGACCAGTGCCATGCTGTTTAGTCGTGTAGTAAGGGGTGAAGAGGCGCTCGCACTCTTCGGGGGTCATCCCTTCACCCGTATCGGCCACATGCAACTCCACAGTCTCAGCCTTCGGTTGAGCATTGAGAGTGACAACACCGCCGTCGGGCATGGCGTCCATGGCGTTGAGGACGAGATTCGAAAGTGCACGATGCAAAAGCTCCGGATCAACATGGAGCGGCATGGGATCAGGCGAGAGATCCAACTCAAAATCGATTTTTGCGTGGCTCCCATTGGCTGCGGCGCCGGCTGTTTGGTAGAGAGAGCATACGCGCTCGATGGCATCCCTGGCATCGATGCGTTCCAACTCGGGCTTTGGCATTTTGCTGAAGTCGCTGAAGCGCCCAATGATGGTTTTCAGATTAGCGATTTCCATGCCGAGGGTCTGTGTGCTCTCGCGAAACACTTCGTCGAACTCGGCGGGCGACAGTTCACGTGCACGGACCAGGTTCTCGACTGTCAGTTGCAATGGAAACAGCGGATTCTTCAATTCGTGAGCGAGGCGGCGGGCGAGTTCGCGCCATGCGGCGACGCGCTCCGTTTGCACGAGACGCTCACGCTGGCTGGCCAACTGAGCTGTCATGTGGTTGAAGCTGCGTGCGAGCAGGCCGACTTCATCGCGACTGCGCTCGGGCACATGGGTTTCCCAGTCGCCAGCGGCGACTTGTTCCGCGGCGCGAGCCAGTTGTTCAATGGGGCGCGACACCTTTGCTGCGATCCAAAGGCTACACAAGATGGCGAAGAGAATGCCTCCGGCGGCAACGCCGTAGGCGATGGCGCGAATGTGCTGTTGCGCCTGGACCATGCCGCTACGCGAGATGGAAACTGTCAGCACTGCGAGCACGACTCCCTTATCGGACTTAAGTGGAATCGCGGTGGCGTTGACACTGTCTTCGCGGCGGCCAGTCAAGTAGAGTATGGAACTCGTTTGCTGACCTGAGCGTATCGCGGAACGAATCAACGGTTCATAGCGAGCGGCGTAGGGAACTTCGCCTGAATCGCTGATGAGTCGCTTAGGATCGAAGACTGCGAAATCCGGACCGAGGTGCGGTTGTTCGGTGCTCGGGGATTGGTCAGCGTCTCGATAAAGAGCGATCTGCATTCCTGGGGCAGCGGGCAGATCGGCTAGAAAGGTCTTGTCGAGCCGTTTTCCCCCGATGATGTGGACAGGTTGTGATGTAGATTCAGAGCGACCAACCGCACGAATGGCAAAGAGGCCGAGTACTGAGGTTCCATCAGGCAAATCCTCGGTTTTGAGGAAGGTCGGCTGATCTTCCCATGCGACGGGTTCAAAATAGCCGAAGCGAGCAGGCCACTGTGCGGAGCTGACGATTTTCCCATCGGGGCCGACGATTTCAAGGAAGTCTAGCTGCGCGTCCTGTCCGAGAGTCTGCGCCTCAGTGAGATAGGGTGATGCGTCGCCGGATTGAACCAGCTCGAATGCCATGGCGCGGACTCGCTCGCTGGCAGCAATGTGATCGACAGCGGCTGCGACTTCGGCGGAACGGTGCTGAAACTCGCGCTGAAACTGACTGACGAAGAGCGCGGTCTCCTGCTGGTCGCGCTGCTCAAAGACGAGGCGGATGCGGACGAGGACGGTCCACGCTACGGCAGCTACGGCAGCGGCGACGGTGAGCGAGAAGAGCAGCAGCAGCTTCTGGCGAAGGTTCATTCTGCGTCTTTCATTGTGCGTCCCCAAGCGACACGTCGGCCAGCAGCGGTGAGCCGTCGGAGCTGAGCCGCAGATCGCGAACTCGGCCGCTGACAGCGTAAGCGCGCGGGAGAAACAGCAGGGGAATCAGTGTGTGGGTATCGAGGAATTCGCGCTCAGTTTTGTAGAGACCGGCAGGCGTATTTTCAAGCACCGGGCTTCCAACGCCAACGTTGCGCAACATGGATTCAAGTGCTGCCTGCGGCTGGTTGGAAGGCTGGTTGAGCTGGAGCAGTGCAAGGTCCTTGTGCAGCGCGGTGGAAGCGTTAGCAACTTGCACGCTGAATCCAGCCTCGTGAAGATTGAGCGCGAGACGCTGCGCGGCCAGCTGCATCGTGGGGTTGTTCTCCGCTGCCAGCGTGAGCGAGGGAGCGGTGAGGCCGCCGCGCAGTTCGTGGGCCTTGTTGAGGTCGCGGTCGGTTGGGAAGAGAAACGAGTAGCCCGTGAGCGCAGAGGGCAGGAGGCTGGCCGTGACTTCGCCCTGTTTTTGAAAGATGACGTTGGAGAGGGCGCTGCGATCGACTGCGAGAGCGATGGAGGCGCGGAGACTGGAGTTGGAGAGAATACTGGAGTCGGAAACCGCGAGTGCGAGGAGCGTGACGGGCGGTGAGACGATGAGCGAGAGATGCTGTTGTTGCGCCTGGCGGATTTGTTCGGCAGGAACTTCGACCACGTCGGCGTGGCCTACGGAAAGATCGAGCCATTGGTCGCGGATGGATTTATGGCCGGAAATCTCGATTTTATTGACAAACGGCATGCCCTGCCAGCACGAATCATTTGCGACCAGGGTGAGAACGCCATTCAAGAGCCCATTGTTCTGGAAAACTCCTGTGCCAACAACCGCCCCCATCAGCGAGCTTTCGCCCGCGTTGTTGTTCCCAGCGTGAGCAATCAGAAAATCGTCGCCAGCGAGCAGCGCGGGAAGATTGGGCATGGGCGAGTCGCCGGTAAAAATGATCGCCGGGCCAACAGCATGCACAGCCGTCCATGGGCAGTTTCCACCACAGGACCCGATCAATGAGGATTCGACAACTGTCGAGGTCAGCGGCGAACCGTCACTAAAATGCACGTCGGAGCGGAGCCAGAACTGCCAGCGGTGGTCACTGTTCTCTGATGCCCATCGGACGGCAAGTGCCGGTTGTGGCGTTCCATCAGAACCAATTCGTGTGAGGCCGTCAAATATGAGACGACGCGAAAGGCCGCCATGTTGCTGGAGTGGGTCGCCTTCAACTTCGACGCGTAGTGTGCCTCCGTAGCCAGGGCGCGTACGCGCGGCGGCCGAGAGCACGAGCGAGGCTATGAGGCAGCTAATTGCAACTTGCCGTAACACGATCCACCTCATATTCATTGGTTGCGGTGCGCACGATTGCGATAAGGCTCTTGCCGTCTGGCGATGCAGCGAGCGCAGTAACTGCGCCGTCCATCGCGAGTGGGGAGCTAACTGGGATGGCTTCCTGCGCGGGCAACTCGTAAGCACGGAGGCTGTCATTGGGCGCTGTCCCAGAACCGGAGGCGATGATCTGCGTGCCGGTGCCGCAACCCGTGCGAAGGGCCGCAAAGTCGCTGCCCCAGTCACGCGCACCGGCGACAGTTTTCTGTGGGACAGTCTCAAGGAGCTGCACTTTGCCGTCGATACCGCCGATGAGGAGTGCTGTTCCACTGGTTCGTGGAATCTGGACCGCCGTGTAAAACGGAGGCAGATCCAGGTTCAAGTTGGGTGTGATTACTCCGGTGAAGTAGTTGCGGCCCGCGTTATAGAAGGCCTTGATCGCAGCGGAGTTGTTGGTTGTGTTGGACGGGGTGATCGGCCAGGGATCGTCGCTCTCCCGGCAGCGAACGATCCAGTCTGATGAGGATTGCTCGGCCTGGTAGTTGCCGATACAGGCCGATCCCGCGGTGAAGGCTTCGAAGCCGGAACCATCCGGCGATGGAAAGATCACTGCGCGAGGGTCACGCGTTAAGGGCTTGGTTTGGCCGATGCCGACGTGCTTCCCTTCATGCCAGCCTACGGATCTGTGATCGAAAATCACGATTTCCTCAGGTTCAACGGCGACCAGGCCATTCGACGCTTCCAGTACGGCGAGCACGGGATCATGAGTGGCGAGGATGGATTGCTTGCGTAGCATGAGACCTGTTGTGGATTGCGGATGTTGCGCCGCGCCGGAGTCAACATGGACCATGGTCACGCGGGTTTCGTCACCCTCAACGATCTCGGCGACCCAGATCCGCTCGCGCGCATTTTCACTTAGCGTGATGCGGATGCTGTTCGCGCTCTCAGCGCCTGAAGCAAGGACTCCGTGAGCCTTAAGGTCCTCCACAAGCAGTCGGCGAATGGTGGCGATTTGCTCGGCGGGCACGGTAGAAAGATTGCGGATGGTGAGATGCGCCTGCCCGGGACCGACGATGCCAGCAACTTGCTCGGCGAGGGCGGCTGCGGGCTGTTCCCACGGATTGGGTGCTGGGCTTTGCGCCTGCGACCAAAGGCCCATCAGGCTGTTTAGGACCACTGCGAATAGACAGGCGAGTCTCATTGGATTCGAGTTTCTTTCGATTTTGCGTTTGGGCGGATTATAACGGTTGGCGCTTCAATTGCTCACGCGGGGCAATGTGCTTGCCCCGCGTGAAGTCGTGCTCAGTGACCTGGTTTGGGCGCGGCGTTCTCCTCATTGTCCATCTCCTGCTTGACCACAGGAGCGTTGGCCATGTTCTTGAAGACATCGTTAGCGAAGAAGAATTTGCCGTCCGACGGCACCATGACGACCTGGATTTTATCGGAAAGCCGCTCGGCGACAATCTTGTTGATCAGCAGCGGAGACTTATTCAACAGCTCCGCTTCGCTGGTCATCCGCTCGGCATTCGCTTTCGCCATAAGGCGCACGCGACTTGCTTCGGCATCGGCAAGAAGATTGCGGCGCTCCAGCTCTGCTTTACTGTCTATGACCTTGGCCTGGGCATCGGCCTCCGCGTTTTGGATTGTGGCTTCCTTGCGCGCCTCGGCCTCCAGCTTGCTCTGCTCAATCTGTTTCTGCTTCAGCGGTAGCGTATATTGCATGGCGTCGGCTTCGCCTTTGGCCTCGACCACCTTCGATTGCGCATCGCCTTCAGCTTGCTTTACCTTTTGTGCGGCTTCGGCCTCAGCCTGCAACTCGGCAATCCTGACTTGCTTCTGTTGCATATCGGTTTCAACGCCCATCTGGTCGTCTTGCTGCTCTTTCAGCAGAAGGCCCTCAAGGCCCTTGGCGTACTCCTCGGGCAGTTGAATGTCGGAGAGCATGACCTCTTCCACCACGATTCCGTCTGCGCCTAGCTTGCGGGTGATGATGGCCGCCGCCTTGGAGCGGACCTCCTCGCGCTTGCTCGAGAAGATCTCGCGCACAGTGTATTCCGGCGTAAGTTCGCGCCATGCAGATGCCACCACGGGAGGCACCAGTTCCTTGTCGACGGGCTGGGGCATGTGGGCCTGCACGCTATCCAGCTTGTTGGGATCGAGCCGATAGCGCACCGTGACAGTGAGGCCAATATTGAGACCCTCGCGGGATTGCACGCTGAGTGCGTTTTTGGGCGTCACGGTTTTTGCGCCTTCTTCCAGGATTCCCGCGGTGAAAAGGTGATCGCGGAGGTCGAAAGTCTGCACGTTCTCGATCAGCGGCGTAACGAAATGTACGCCGGGATAGAGTGTGCCTGGCAGCGTGCCCCGGATCTGGCTGACCCGCACTCCGCCCATTCCGCTGGGGACGACGATGATGCTGGATGCTACAAGCAGCGGCAGGCACGCGACAAGGACCAGTGCAATGGGACCGCGCCAGAGGAATTCTTCAGGCTCGGTGAATCTGGCTGTCGCGCCTTCTGCGTCACCTCCAGCCTTGCGGCGCATGGCGAGCAGGCGCATGCCGAATGTGTAGAGTGGGATTCCAACCGCGATGGCCAGCAACAGCACCCCCGCGACCGTCAACAACAGTTTCAGTGCGATCATTTCCCGTCTCCTTCTTGCTGGTTGTGCTTCTTTGCTCTTCCGTTTCCTGGCCATGGAGCTACGAGCAGCCGGACCAGTCCTCCGTACGTCAACTCTTCAAGCAGCAGCGCCGCTACCACCGGCAACAGCAACGCTCCCAAACAGCTCATTGCCTCGGTCAGAATGTTCATAGGCGAGCCTCCTTAGCGGGACGCAACCATGGTGGTCGCTGGGGCTGACGAAGTCGCTTCTTCTGCGGTGTGCGCTTCAGCCTGTCTTTCCGCCGTGGTGTTCTGCGTCGCGACTGGTGCGGCTGTTGCAGCCAGGATCGGCTGGGCATTTGCTACGGGAGTTTCGCCGTTGCCGAACAATTGCGCGGTCTCCCCATTGCGTTCGCCGATAAGTTCCACCGTGTCGCCCTCGGCAACAAGTGAGTAGAGTTCTTCAAGGTCGACACGAGCCATGCGAATGCATCCATGCGAGGCGGCCTTGCCAATCGATGTGGGCTCGTTGGTTCCATGAATTCCGTATCCTCGCTTGCTGAGGCCCATCCAACGTGTGCCTACTGGGTTCCGCGGTCCTGGCGCAACCGTTTTTCCATTGTGGTGATAGGTAGGATTGGCCACGCGGCGCTCGATGGTGAAGGATCCCACCGGGCTCGGTGTGGAAGGCTTGCCCACCGCAACGGTGTAGACCTTCTTCACCTGGCCGTCTTCAACCAGAGCGAGCTTGCGGTCTTCAAGGCTGACAACGATGACCCGCTTCGGCGTGTTTTGTGCCAACGTATGTGCAGCCAGAACCACTGTCATCATTGCTACCATTGCCATTCCGCTGAGCCCCAGAGCCTTCATCGCGTCCCCCTGAATTCTGCTTGGAAATTGCCTGCGTCTCGACAAAGTGCAAGCGCTTCGCCAATCTCGATCTGCTGAAAATAAAGAAGTTAGCCGGGCTCGAAATCGGACGGTGCGTGTCACAGGAAACACATTGTGTGCGAGCTGACACGCTGGCTGAGCGATGAGTCCGACGCTTCTCGCAGCCCCCACCGGGGCAGGGGTGTATATTCCTCTCTGTCGGAAGAGCGGCGAGTTGCGAGGAGAAGACTCAGATGGCAGTAAATGGAAATGGATCGAAGCCTACCGCGAATGAAGCATTGCTGGTGACGAGCGGCGATTTAAGGCTTGCGGCCAATCAGGCTTGTTGGCCCGCACAGAGAGATATGGAAGAGAAGCTGACCGCGGCATTTGCACAGCGGGGCGTGAAGTTGATCCGCGCGCACGCCTACAACGAGGTGGAGCGGCATGGGTTCATTGGCTCGCAGCGTAAGGGGATGGATGTCTTCCTGAATATTCATCCGGAAGCGAAGCTGGTTTTCGCAACGGCCGCGTGGCAATACAGTCATCATGTACTTCCGGGCCTGCGTAGTCACAAAGGGCCGATTCTGACGGTGGCAAACTGGTCTGGACAATGGCCGGGATTGGTGGGGCTGCTGAATCTGAACGGATCACTTACCAAGGCCGGACGCAAGTTCTCATCGATCTGGAGCAAGGAGTTTACGGACGAGTACTTTCTGAAGGCGCTTGACGAGTGGTTGAAGGATGGAAAAATCAGCCACGATCAGTCGCACGTGCAAGCTCTGAATTCGGGGAAGGTACCGGCAGAGAGCGCGACCCTGGGGTCCAGGTTGGCGAGCGAACTGAAGCACCGCAAGGCCATCATCGGGATCTTCGATGAGGGCTGCATGGGCATGTATAACGCCATCATCGATGATGAGTTGCTGAATCCGGCGGGCGTCTACAAGGAGAGACTCAGCCAGTCGGCACTAGTCGCCAAGATGCGCACGGTGGGCGATGTGGAAGCCCAGGCTGTCTACCAGTGGCTGGTGGCTAAAGGTGTGAAGTTCGACTTCGGCAAGGACTCTGCGACAGAGTTGACGCTCGACCAGGTGATCGAGCAATGCAAAATGTACATCGCGGCCGTGCGCATTGCAAAGGAGTTTGGCTGCGATGCAATCGGGATTCAGTATCAGCAGGGATTGAAAGATCTAACCTGTGCGTCCGACCTGGCTGAGGGGATGCTGAATAATACGGATCGTCCGCCGGTGTTTGCGGAAGGGACGCATGAGGAGTTGTTTGCGGGCGGGCCGCTAGTGCATTTCAACGAGGTGGATGAATGCGCCGGAGTGGACGCGCTAATTACGAATCGCTGCTGGAAGGCACTAGGCCTTGATCCATCCACAACGCTGCACGATGTGCGCTGGGGCGAGCATTACAAAGGCGACGGACCAAACGGTGCGCAAATTGATGATTTTGTCTGGCTGCTGCAAATCTCAGGGGCTGCGCCCGCGAATCATTTCGTCGGCGGGTACGCCGGAGCGCGCAGCGAGCGTCAGCCAGCGATGTATTTTCCGCTGGGCGGCGGGACGCTGAAAGGCATTGGCAAGCCGGGAGAGATTGTCTGGAGCCGCGTGTTTGTTGAGGGCGGCGCGCTTCACGCCGATATGGGTCGAGGCACGGCTGTCACACTGCCGCAAGCGGAAACTGAACGGCGCTGGCGGGAGACTACGCCACAATGGCCCATCATGCACACGGTGTTGCATGGCGTAAGTCAGAATCAACTGATGGCCCGCCACCGCGCGAACCATGTGAATGTGGCCTATGCGCCATCTGCGGAATTGGCAGACAAAGCGCTCGCGACAAAGGCTGCAATGCTTGCTGAGTTGGGAATTGCGGTTCATCTGTGCGGCACGACGGCGATCGGCTAGAGATCGAGGACATGGCCCGCCGGAATGCACGACAATAGACAGAGGAGATCGTTGGATGAGCCTGTACTGCGCCACGGGAAGTCTTGAAACGGAACTAACCTCGCAACAGTTGAAGGAATTGCTCGCTGAGAGCCTTGGCAAACTGGGTACGCGGAGCAACGTGCTGGCCGTGCCTCCTGACCAGAGCCGTTTCCACTCGCGCGCCGGGGACTTAACCCGGTTTGCTTGGGAGCACTATGGCGACCGACTCAAGGCCGTGCTGCCCGCGCTGGGAACGCATACGCCCATGCAGCCTGCACAACTCACGCATATGTTCGGCGATGTGCCGTTGGATCTGTTTCATGTACACAATTGGAGAACCGACATTGAGACAGTCGGCGAGGTTCCGTCCGAGTTTATCCATGAGCAATCGGAAGGAAAACTGAACTATGCGTGGCCGGCGCAGGTGAACAAGCTCATTTCGCGTGGCGGGTTCGATCTGATTCTCTCCATCGGGCAGGTTGTGCCGCATGAAGTCATCGGCATGGCCAACTACAACAAGAACATCCTGGTGGGCACCGGAGGGCGCGAGGGCATCAATCGCAGCCACTACCTGGGTGCGGTCTACGGGATGGAGCGGATCATGGGGCGCGCAACCACCCCCGTGCGCAACGTGCTCAATTACGCTTCCGATCGTTTCCTCAAGCATCTGCCAATTGTGTATGTACTCACGGTGATTGGACGCGGGCACGGCGACGGCCTTGCGGTGCGCGGACTGTTCATCGGCGATGATGTCGAGTGCTTCCAGCGGGCCGCCGAGCTGAGCCTGAAGGTGAACTTCGAGATGGTCGATGAGCCGATCAAGAAGGCGGTTGTCTATCTCGATCCGCACGAGTTCCATTCCACATGGCTCGGCAATAAGGCGGTCTATCGCACGCGCATGGCATTGGCTGACGATGCGGAGTTGATTGTGCTGGCGCCGGGCGTGAGGGAGTTTGGCGAGGATCCCACGATCGACAGGTTGATTCGCAAATACGGCTATCGCGGAACGCCGGCAACGCTCGATGCTGTGAGTGCAAATGCGGATCTGGCCGCCGATTTGAGCGCGGCGGCACACCTGATCCATGGATCTTCCGAGGGCCGCTTCAGGATTACCTGGTGCCCTGGAAAGCTGAGCAGGGAAGAGGTAGAAGGCGTCGGATTTGACTATGGTGATTTTGGGGATACGCTGAGGCGCTACGATCCCGAAAAGCTATCGCATGGATATAACAAGGTGAATGGGGAGGAAGTATTCTTCATTGCCAATCCAGGGTTGGGGCTGTGGGCGCACAAGTCCCGGTTGTCGAATGCGGAGAAATCCGATTCCACGCTAAGTACTGTTACTTAGTAGGATAGAACCCATCAAACTCAAGACGAACCGACATTCGCACGGGGACAGCGGCTCCGTTAAAGGTACCGGGCGAGTAGTGAGACTTGAGAAGCGATGCGATGGCGGGCTTTTCGAGGATTGATTTGTCGCATTGAGTTATCGAAGGATCAGAAGGTTTTCCTTTCGTGCTGATGGTCAGCACCGCTACACACGCGACATTACCAGGAAAAGGGAATGCCGCATTTCCATAGCCCTCGTCTGAAAACTTGGTGATTGCGGGCGGAGTCACGCTCTTGGTGAGCGGGTAAACTCCGTCCGTTCCGGGCGAGTCAGAGGTTGTTCCCGGCGGACTGAAGAGTCCGTAGCGAATCAGTGTTTCAGGATCCTTTGCGTCATCCCGGCGGTAATTGATCTCGACCGAGATCTGGACTGCGATCGTCGTGCCATCTTTACGGGTAGCAGGTTTGAAGCGGTATTTTGTGACGGCATCCAGGCTGTTCTTTTCGAATGCCTGATCGTTGCAACGGACGACCCTCAAATTCTGAGGCATGCCAGTCACGTCGACGATTAGCGAAATCAGACACCGGCCATTGATTCTCTTGGCCCTTGCCTCTGGGGGGAATTCCGCCTCCACGTTATTGAGCGCCTTCGGCGGAGTCATGGTGTTGACGTCTACGGTGGGCGCGGCCGAAGCAGGGATATCTTGCTGTGCGGGCGCATGTGCATGAGACATTGCCACGATCAGCGTCAGGTACAGAGTTCTTGGGACTATATTTCGCATGAGCATCTCCGGAAGTCCGCACACAAACCTTATCGCACGAGTCCGAATTCCTTCAGCAAGAACGCATAATCAAACGCAATCTCCTTCAAATAGTCATACCGCCCGCTGGAGCCGCCATGGCCGGCCTGCATGTTGGTGACTAACAGCAGGGGATTGCCATCCGTC
>JBAWCO010000885.1:0-5442 GCA_049590315.1 Occallatibacter sp.
GAACGGCTTCTTTGAGGAGACCGGAATGCAAGTCATTGATGTGAATACACCTTTATGGCGGAGAAGTGGACCGCTTTTCCAGAGCTTTGTCCCCATTTGTGCGGCAGTAGCGTTGCTTCTTGTCTTGGCGGTACCAGCGACCGCACAATATGGCGCCAGCCTGCAGGGAACCGTGACCGACACAACGGGCGCGGTGATACCCGGCGCAACCATCGCCCTGACCGACAAAGAAACAAACCACGCCGTGACGGTAACGAGCGGCGACACCGGTTTATTCACGATTAACCAGCATGCTCCCAGCAAGTACACCATCACCATATCGCGGGATGGCTTCAAGAAAAAGGTGATCGACAACGTCTCGATCCTGAGCGAACAGGCCAACTCCCTCACCATCAAACTTGAAGTCGGCACTGCAACAGAAACCGTCACCGTCAACGCGGCGGACCAACCGGTGATTGACTCCGAAACCGGCAACATAGGCGGAACTATCAGCCAGAACGACCTGGCAAAGATGCCTGACTTTGGACGCGATCCGCGACATCGAGGCCAGCAAGGAGCTGGGTACCGATATTGACCCGCAGTTGCGCACGGTTGTGTTCTATCACGAGGGACTGTTGCTGCAGCGCGCGGGCCGGTTCGTGGCTGCTGAGCTACCATTCGCATCGCTCTGCGAGGGTGGCACCAGCAACGTCGACGTGGTGCGCGGATTCGGCATGGCGGCTTTGCGCATGCCGGGCAAGCAATTTCCCCCACCCGGCAGCGATGCCGCAACTGTCTCCGAGCAGGTGGGCCGCGCCGCTTGCGTTGCAGCGCAGAAGGACTTCGACTCCGCACGCTGGCAGATGGCGTCGGTAACCTCTACCTATCCACATTTCCCCTACGTGCACTACGCCTTCGGCAGAGTGCTGCTCGATGCCAGCGACATTCCCGCGGCGGTTGCCGAGTTCAAGCTTGAGATTGACGAAGGTCGCGACCGCATGCTCCCGATGCTGCAGATCGCGGCCTGCGAATATAAAGTCGACCCCGCCGCGGGGCTGCCCTACGCCAAGCAGGCAGTCGCACTCGCTCCGCAGTTGCCCTTCGCGCACTATTTACTGGGACTCCTTCTTGCAAATACCGGTGAGGACGCGAAGGCAATCCCTGAGCTCGAGACGGCTCGCAAGGCGTTCCCGAAAGACCTGAAGATCTACTGGTTATTGGCGAGCGCCTATGGCCGCACCGGCCGCACGCAGGATGCCGCCAAAGCCCGCGCAGAGATAGGCCGCTTGTGGCACAGTCCCGAGCATCCGGAGGGCGACGCGAGCGATCCTGAGAACACACCGATCAACGTTACAGACTCAGCAGAACAAGGCACGGATCACTGAGATGTGCAATCGATTGGGGATTAAGAAAAGCTCTCAAGACTTCATTCTGCGTGTGGAGCAGACTCCAATCGCGTCCAAGTCGGGAATGGGTGTCCTTATCCTCCTGTTGCTCTCTGCTGCTTCCGCAAAGAGTCAAGTCGCGGTGCCTGCGCCGCATAACGTGACGACACATGGTCCGATCCAGTTCGAAGAAATTGCCGCCAAATCGGGACTGAACTATGTGACCGCGACCGACAGCACGAAGAACAAAAATCAACCACAGACCACGGTGGCCGGCGTTGCATTGTTCGACTACGACGGTGACGGCTACCTGGATGTTTACCTGGTGGGGGGCGCATCCATTCCTTCGCTCATCAAGGATTCGCCGGTCTATTGGAATCGCCTGTTCCATAACAACCGCGACGGGACATTCACCGACGTGACCGAAAAGGCTGGGCTTGGCGGCGCGGGCTATGGGAGCGGGGTTTCCGTGGGCGACTACGACAATGACGGCCGGCCTGATCTGTTCCTGGCCAACGTCAGCGGTAATCAGCTCTTTCACAACAATGGCGACGGCACATTCACCGATGTGACTGAGAAAGCCGGCGTGGCCGGAGCCAGGCTGAACGGCAAAAAGATGTGGTCGGTTGGGGCGGGGTGGTTCGACTACAACAACGACGGAAACCTCGATCTGTTTGTGGTGAACTACTGCGACTGGGAGCCGAACAAAGACCCGGTGTGCATGTTGAAGGATGGGGTGCGCGGCTTCTGTCATCCCAGAAAATACAAACCGCTGCACAACACTCTCTATCGGAACAACGGCGATGGAACGTTCACCGATGTTTCAGTAGAGACGGGGATTGCGCAATACGCTGGGAAGGGGATGGCAGTGACCTTTGCCGACTATGACGGCGATGGATACCTGGATGCTCTTGTGACTAACGACACCACGCCTAATTTTCTGTTTCACAATCTGAAGGGCAAGCGATTTGAAGAGGCCGGGGCGCAGGCCGGCGTGGCTTACTCGGGCGACGGAGCGGCGTTGTCCAGCATGGGCGCGGACTTTCGCGACATCAATAACGACGGCCTGCCGGACATCTGGTACACGGCCACCGATCAGGAGGGATTTCCTCTAGCGGTCAACAGCGGCAAAGGCGATTTTGTGGATATGACGGTGGCGAACGGACTGGCGGGAACCACGGCGATGTCCGGCTGGGGCAACGGCATGTTCGACTTCGACAATGATGGCTGGAAGGATCTGTTTGTGGCGCGCGCGAATGTGATGGACAACATCAGCGAGGTCAATCCTGCGAGGCACTATCCGGAACCAAATGCCATCTTTCGCAATATGGGCAAAGGGAAATTTCAAGATGTAAGCGCGACTGCCGGACCGGATTTTCAGAAGGAGGCTGCGCATCGCGGCGTCGCCTTCGGTGACCTGGACAACGATGGGCGCATGGATATGGTGGTGTCTGTGTTGAATGGGCCTGCTGAGCTGTTTCACAACATCTCGGAGACGGGAAACCACTGGATTCTGTTGAAGCTCGTGGGAACAAAGAGCAATCGCATGGGGATCGGTGCGCAGGTCAAGCTGACCGCCGAGGATGGCTCCGTGCAGTGGAATGAAGCTACGACTGCGGTGGGATACGCTTCTTCCAGCGATGCTCGCGTGCACTTTGGTTTGGGAAGAAACAGGACGGTCAGAGAAATCGAGATTCGCTGGCCGAGCGGGATCCGACAGACACTGCGCAATGTTGAAGCTGACCGGGTAGTGGAAATCGCAGAAGCTGGAAAGTAGGACCCGGGATCAGTCGTCCGCGTCTGCCGATGGGGCAGGGGGCCGCAACGAGACATGGGCAGTGGACTTGCGTATCACCAGCTTGGGATAGACCGTAATTGCCGGCGGTTGAGGGTTAGGAATTTCATTACTAATGAGTCCAAGCAAGGTGCTCGCGGCCACCTGGCCCATGGCGCGCAAGGGCTGATTGATCGTGGTGAGCGGCGGGTTGTTGGTCGTAGCAATCAGCACATCGTCAAAACCCATAACGGAGACATCGCGTGGAACGCGGAGGCCCACCTCGCGCAGCGCCATAATGGCTCCGATCGCAGTTACGTCGTTGAACGCGAAGATGGCGGTGAATGGCCGGTTGCGTTGAAGCAGCTCGCGCGTGACTTCCATGCCAGGCCCCGGACCGGGTTCGGGCTGCTGCAACTGCACGACGAGATGAGGATTGACCGTGATGCCGACAGCCTTGGCAACCTCTACGATGGCCTGCCAACGCAGCTCGGTGTCTGAACTGAACGCCTGCCCCTTGATGAAAGCAATCTTGCTGTGCCCCAGGCTCTTGAGGTGCGACAGAGCCAGGTGTGCAGCCTTTTCATGGTCCAACTCAATGTTGATGACTCCATTGCGCCGGTTGCGTCCGGAGACCGCGACGAGTGGGACGGGAAGCTCACCCGTAATGGTAGTGTCTATGGCGATGATTCCCTCGACCGAGCGAGCCAGCATCATCCGCGGCAATTCATCCAGAAGCTCGGGGCGATGGCGATGACTGACGACGAAGTAGAAAAACCCGTCCTTCAGAAGCTCATCTTCAATTCCCCCGAGCACCGCGGTGGAGTAGCCTTCGCTAATCTCCGGCACCATCACGCCAATGGTGAAGGTCCGTTTCTGGCGCAGACTCTTTGCCACGGCGTTCGCCGAGTAGCCATGAAGGGCGGCTGCGTGAAGCACCCTCTCCTGAGTCTCCCTGGCAATGCGGTGCGCAGTCCCTGCGCCGTTGACGATGCGCGAGACCGTGGACTGAGAGAGCTCAAGTGATGCCGCAAGCTCCTTCAGGGTCATTGCCTTGCGCGGGATCCTGGTCATGTGGTGTTTCTCCAATCATACGGGGTGCGACTGCACAAATGGAGACAATCGTCGCATAGACCCCGGGCGGAATGCGGAATCCACGACGATTTCGTCATCGATCCGCGCTCACTTCGTGAAATCCGGCTCGCTGCATCGCGTCCACACTCGAACGATTGCGCATGAACATGTTCCAGACCAGCCCGGAGCGGAGATTCTCGGCCATCAGCACCGAGATGCCCTGGTCGATTCCCAAAACATCCGGGTCAAACCAGCCGGCGGATGGATGGAAGGCGTCGACAAAGCCAAAGCGACCCCAGGCCCGCTTGCCCCATTTTGAGCGCATCGCCTTCAACACTGAGATGCAATCTGCGGGAAGGAAGGCAAGGGAACCGGCGGCAGCCGATGGAACGACGGTGCCATCCAGCGGTCCGATTGCGGGCGGACCACCCCAGGCGGTGTAGCCGCCTGCATAGTCAGAAGCCGTGACACCCCAATAATCCTCGTTGAACCACTGTGGATGATCGAGACAGAAAGCCTTGTGAGCGCGCGTAGCGGTGATGGAGTTTCTGAAGTAGTCGGTGTAGGCGTCGCGCTTGTTGCGGAAGTCGTACCAGGCCTGCGAATACTGATGAGTGAAGAGCGGATCGTTCCCGCTGACGTAGCTGAACTCTTTGTAGTGAAGCGGGCCTCGCGAAAAGTTGTTCCAATAGTCGGGCGGAATGGGATGAGTCGGCGAGCCGATGGCCAACAGGTCAATCATCATCAGTTCACAGTAATGGTCCCAGCGGTTCACCAGGAACCCGCTCTCCGGATGCCAGCCCATGGAAAAGGCCCTGCCGCCGTTGAGCATCCAGGGCCAGTCGACACGCTCGTAGATTTGCTGAGCCAGCGCCCGAATTTTGGGGTCCTGGAAATACTCACCCGCCGTGAGCACGCCGCACAACAGGATGGCCGTATCGATGGAGGAAAGTTCCACTCCCTTGATCCGTTCCCCGGTTTCAATGTCCGTGAAGTGATAGAAAAAACCGTGCACCTCTGGCATGTTGTTCAGGTGCCAATTCAGCGTGGTCTTCACGCGCTCCACGATTTGCGCGTGAGGCATGTATTCGCGATGGTCCGCGATGCACAGTGCGGTCAAGCCGAAGCCGGTGGAGGCGATGCTGGCCATGCGCCGCGGATCGCGACCCCCGGTGAGATCGTTGCGTGCGCGGTCAAGTATCTGACCGGTGTTGGGGCTGCCTTGTTCCC
>JBAWCO010000886.1:0-1518 GCA_049590315.1 Occallatibacter sp.
GAGCGGTTCCGTCGCAAGTACGCCAAGGCCGGCGAGGTTTCGGCGGCCAAGTAACCGTCGCCGAGACCATTCGGATTGGACGATTGGGCCTCCGCTGCGGCGGGGGCCTTGTTGTGTTGAAGTGGAACGGTCGGAATGCTTGAAACAGGACGGCCATGCGAAATACGAAGCGCTCAATTCAATCAGCGGTCACGATTGATGGGTTTCCGGTGGCTTGGGAGTTGCATCGCGAGCAGAATTGGAGCGCGGACCAGAATCCGACGGGGATGGCGATTCATGTTTGGGTTGTGGGGCCGGAGCGGCGCGAGCTTTATCTGGAGTATCCGGCGGTGCGGAAGCAGTCGGATGGAGAAGACGGGCCTGTGCAGAGTTTGAGGTTGCCCATATCCGCGCCCAAGGTTGCTGACCACATTCGAGAAGCGATGGCGGCAGGCTGGGACCCGGAATCGCGTGGCAAGCCGTTCGTCTATGAAGTCGCTGAATTGCCGAGTTGATTCTGAGAGCGTGATCATGGCTGGCAAGGGCTTTACCGTGAAGAAGGATTGGGACAACCCCAAGGAGCATGCGATGCCCTCGGAGACGAGGGTTCCGGCCGAAGTGCGGGTAGGAACGGTGCTGGTGGCACCGGCTACCGTACTGGCGCCCATGGCTGGAGTCACGGATACGGTCTTCCGTCGGTTTATTCGGCACGCAAGCATGTTTTCAGCGTCTGCGGTTGATTCAGAATCGATCGAAACTGCTGTGACTAATTCCCAATCCGGTTGCGGGCTGTTGATGACGGAGTTCACATCGGCAGATGGGCTGGCGCGAATGCGCGAGTCGAAGCGTCGCCGTTACCTGACATTTTATGACGACGAGCATCCAATCGGGGCGCAGTTGTTCGGGTCGAATGCTGAGACTCTCGCCGAGGCGGCACGTATTGTAGAGGAAACCGGCTTCGATACTGTCGATTTGAATCTCGGCTGTCCGGCCAAGCGCGTTGTGGGGTGCAATGGCGGCTCAGGGCTCTTGCGGGACTTGCCCAAGATCGGCGAGATCTTTCGCGCTGTGCGCAAGGCAGTCACGATTCCATTCACCGTGAAGTTCCGCCTGGGATGGAATGAGAAGCAGATTGTGTGCGTGGACCTGGCGCGGATGGCGGAAGATGAGGGACTGAACGCCGTAGCACTGCATGCGCGTACCCGGGAGCAGGGCTATAGCGGCCAGGCGCAGTGGGAGTGGATTGCCGCGATCAAGCAGGCGGTGAAGATTCCTGTGATCGGAAACGGGGACATCCGCACTCCAGAGGACGCCGCCGCGATGGTGGCGCAGACGGGCTGTGACGCGGTAATGATTGGGCGAGCGGCTCCGGCGAATCCGTGGATATTCAGGCAGATTGCGCAGTACACGGCGACCGGGAGCTACGAGCGGCCCTCTGTGGAGGATCGTTACCGGATGATCCACGCTTATTTTCAAATGCTGCTGGATGAGGCTGAAGCCACAAAGGACCTACCGCGCGACGGCCGCATGGGGGAGACT
>JBAWCO010000887.1:0-3085 GCA_049590315.1 Occallatibacter sp.
GAATGGATTTTTCCCACCATGAAGATCGGCACTACGATTCGCACTCATCGACTTCAAAAAGGCTTGTCCCAAGGGGATATCGAAAAGAAAACCGGGCTTCTGCGCTGCTATCTCTCACGCGTGGAAAACGGTCACACCGTGCCCTCGCTCGATACGCTTTCCAAAATTGCCGTCGCGCTCGACATGTCGATTGCGCAGTTCTTCGCTGACGAAACGCCGGGCCACCAGTTGAACACCCAGAGACTCTCCGACGAGGAACTTCGCTTCCTCACCCAGATTCGCCGCTACTCGTCCAACCTCAACGAGAGCGACCGCAAGCTCCTGCTTGCCATGGTGAAGAAGTTTGCCGCTACCGCAGTGCGATAGCGAGCGCTCATAAGCCGGCGAACCTCACAATAAAGGTCCCGAACAACACGAGAACCGTCGTCACCATCAAAACTGCGATCCGGCGACGGAAGATGAACAGATCTTTTGGTGAGCCAATTCGCGGAACCAGCGGCGCTGCAAACAAAAGCCCGCAGGCGCAACCACCTAGGTGGGCCATGTTGTCTATATGCACGGGGGAGCCGGGAACCATTGTGCCAAGGCCGATAAGCAGATTGATTGCAGCGAAGTAAATGACTGAGCGCCGAAGTTTGCCCAACTCTTGAGGCGGCACCGGCAACAGTGGCGACCCGAGCAGCACGATCAGCGCTCCGGCGATCCCGAAGACTGCACCGGAAGCTCCCGCTCCCACTGAGAACCCGCCAAGAGCATGGAATCTATACCATCCCCACAACGTCGATAGCAGGTTGCCTGCCGCTCCGGTAAGAATATACACGGCCAGCACTCCCGCGGAGCCCATCAGCGGCTCTGCAAGCAGGCCGAGGTTCCACAAGCACCACATATTGGTTGCCAGGTGAATAATGCCAACGTGAACAAACATTGCCGTGACGATGCGCCACCAATCGCCGTAAATGAGCACATACCCCGCATCGTTTGCTCCAAAACGCAGCAGATCTTGCGGTGAAGGACTGATATAGCTCACGTGGCTAGCGAGCATCGCCAGAAACACGATGCAGTTGATGCCAATCAGCAGGTAAGTTGCGGGCGCAACCATCCATGACTGCCTTTGCCGGCGCTCGGGTTGCGGCGGCATGGAAGCGGTACCCGGCCTCATAATCTCCGGCTCCGAGCCAATATACCGCGGGCCAGGGCTCCGATTGACGGGTTCTTGTGGTGGAGGCGAGAAACTTCCCATCCTCTAACTTTAGAGCATTTGCGAGGTCCGAGAAGTTTGAGGCATCTGGATAACTCTGCCTATGAACAATCGTACCGCCATCCGGTTCGCAGTCCGGAGCTGCCGTTGGATGTAGTCTGGAGTTTGGTCTTCGCCCGCCTGATGCGCCGTGAGCCACCTGGACGCCAGCGAGACACCAAAGAGGAGTCACACATTGAGTGAAAACACGGTTACGACAAAGAGGATCCAGCGCGCTCTGCTCAGCGTCACTGACAAGACTGGCCTGGTGGAATTTGCCCGGGCGCTGGCCGGCTTTGGCGTCGAACTGATCTCGACCGGCGGCACCGCTGCGGCACTGCGCGCAGCAGGCCTTTCGATCAAGGACATCAGCGAATTGACGGGCTTCCCGGAAATGCTAGACGGCCGCGTCAAAACGTTGCACCCAAAAGTCCACGGCGGCCTGCTCTACATCCGCGGCAACACAGAACACGAGGCTGCAGTTGCCGCCCACGACATTGAGCCCATTGATATGGTGATCGTCAATCTCTACGCGTTTGAGAAGACAGCCGCAAAACCAGGAGTAGCCTTCGGCCATCTGATTGAAAACATCGACATTGGCGGTCCTTCCATGGTCCGTTCCGCCGCCAAGAACTTTGAAGATGTAGCCATAGTCACCCGCGTCACCGATTACCCCGCTCTCATTGAAGAACTCCAGGCAAACTCCGGCGCTCTAACGCGGGAAACCCGCTGGCGTCTCGCCAAACAAGCCTTTGCTACTACGGCTGCGTACGACACCGCCATTGCGAACACCCTGGACCAGGTCGCCGAAGCCCCGCTGCCGGACAAGCCCGCCGATACCGACGCAGCCAGTCTCCCCAGCACGCTCCGCATCAGCTTCCCGTTGGCACAGTCGCTCCGCTACGGCGAAAACCCCCACCAGCGTGCGGCTCTTTACGCAGATGGCAGCGGCCTCGGGGTCGCCGGCGCAACTCAGCTTCAGGGCAAGGAACTCAGCTTCAACAACCTGGTCGATCTGGACGCCTGCTGGGAGCTAGGACAGGAGTTTGAGGAGCCTGCGGTCATCATCGTAAAGCACACGAACCCTTGCGGAGCGGCCACTGGCACGAACGTCCTCGAGGCCTACCAGAAAGCTCTCGCGGCCGACCCCGTTTCAGCCTTTGGCGGAGTGATCGGCATCAACCGGGAAGTGGATGGCAACGCGGCCGCAGAAATCGCCAAGCTCTTCGTCGAAGCCATTGCGGCTCCCGCGTTCACGCCCGAAGCACGCGAGCGGTTCGCCGCCAAGAAGAATTTGCGCCTGGTCGAGATCAAAGCCGCTCCGGCAAAGCCTGTGGTGAAACACGTCTCCGGCGGCCTTTTGCTGCAGGATGCGGACACGGGTAGGGTAGTCGAGTCGGAACTGGATGTCGTGACATGGCGACCTCCCACCGCAGAAGAACTCCGCAGTCTGCTCTTTGCCTGGCGTGTCTGTAAGCACGTGAAATCCAACGCCATTGTCTACGCCAAAGACGGCCAGACCCTCGGCGTTGGCGCCGGCCAGATGAGCCGGGTGGACGCTGCGAAGTTCGGCGCGATGAAAGCCGTTCTCCCACTGACTGGCTGCGTTGCGGCCTCTGACGCTTTCTTCCCGTTCCCTGACGGGCTTGAGGCGGTGGCCGCCGCCGGCGCAACCGCTGTGATTCAGCCTGGGGGCAGCGTCAAGGACCAGGACGTAATCGCGGCGGCAGACAGGCTCGGCATAGCCATGGTCTTCACGGGAATCCGTCACTTCCGGCACTGAGTGGAAATGACCTTGCAGGGAGGGCGCCAGAAGCCGGTCCGCGAGAGTGTGCTTGAGTGTGCATG
>JBAWCO010000888.1:0-1696 GCA_049590315.1 Occallatibacter sp.
GGACAAGATCGTCAGTTCGATGAGGCGTGCGACGCCCACGTCGGCCGGAAGCCAGGCCGGAAGTCAGATTCGCGAGATCGTACGTGCGGTGACCGCCTCGTATGGCGGGCGAAATCGCGTTCATCGACTGTTGATGGAATATTCGTCGACGAGCGCGCAAGGCGGACGGCTCGCACCGTTTTATGCGCAGTTGCTTGAAATCTCTGCGGCCGACGGGTTGGCAATCCCTGGCGGGGACACTCGCAAACTCACCTCAGCCGAGGCGGTGGCTGGATTTATGGCGCGCAGGGCCGAGAACCTAAGCGGTTAATAATTCTTCGGCAACCGATAGACAAGGAGGATCACGCACCCCGACTCCGACGTCGCGGTATGCGGAGCGCCGGCCGCTCTGATGCAGTACTGGCCCTTCGCATAACGCCGCGTCTGGTCAGCAAATTCCCCCTCGAGAACGTAGATCTCTTCAAGCAACTCGTGCGAGTGAACGTCCGCAAACGCACCGGGTGCAACCTTCATAAGAACCGTCGATTCGCCAGTCAAGCGATTCTCGAAGAGTGTGATGGTATCGAAGCCCGGCGCATCCGAGACCTGCCACGGCAATTTGCCTGGATCAACGAACGACGATCCAACTGCATTCTCATCAAACGGCACTTGATCCTGGCTCATGGGCGTTTGTCCGTTCAATTTCATTGAACCAACCGCGGTGCTCCGACGTTTGTGGCGTTCGGATCAAGTCCGTGTTCTTTCAAGATCCGCGAGAGGTCGCCGGACTTGTGAAGTGCCTCGATATCGGCCGAGAGAGCGTCTCCGAGTGCCTGATTCGATTTTGTGAACGGAAATGCAGTTTGCCCCGGCTGAATCGATGCGGGAACGCGTTGATCAGGCTTGACCACGCCAATCTTCATCGATTTATAGCCACCCTTCTTTTGATCATAGACGGCAACCGCATAGCTGTCCGTACCAACGTCGATACGTCCTGCTGCCAGATCTTGCGCCATTGCCACAGGATTGGGGTAAATGGTCAGGTTGCTCCCCAAGACCTTCTGCATGTCCCCCGTCCACAGATAACCTGCCACAGCGCCAACGCGTTTTCCTTGCATACCCGCTATCGTGTCGACTCCCTGACTCGAAATGACGCCCATCTGATCCAGATACATCGGAGCGCTAAGTCCCAGCACCTTGGCGCGATCAGCGGTGCGATACCAGTCACCCATCCCAATGTCGGCTTTCCCGGACACCACCGACTGGATAACCGCGGCCGCATCCACATTCGCGAAGGAGAGCGTCAGGCACTCCTTTGCCGCAATGAGCTTGAGGATGTCACCATCAACGCCGTTGACCTCGGTCGGCCCCACCGGAATGGAGTAAGGGGGGAAGTCCCAGGTTGCAACGGAAAGCGTACCCGGTTGGATGGTAGAAAACTTGTGTGCCGGAGTACAGCTTCCTGCCGCTTGCGCAACAGTAGCAAAACCAGCCAGAGACGCGGTGGCGCAAAACACGGCAAGACGTTTCAACGACGGTTTCATGGTCTATCCTCGCGTGGCAGATACGGTGGCAAGCGCTTTTGAGGGTGAAAGTATCGACGCACTATCGAACCGCGTGCCGTCCTAGTCTGCGCTCCAGCGCAGACACCGCGAACGTCGATGGAACACAGATAACGGCAAACAGCAAACCGGCCAGAATCAGCACGGGCATGTAC
>JBAWCO010000889.1:0-8551 GCA_049590315.1 Occallatibacter sp.
CCCACTGCCCAGTCCCTCACGCAATCGCAGCAATCCCGCGCCTGGCTGCAATGGAAAGTAGCTTGGCAGCCGGTCCGCTTGGCTGCTTCTCGCCCCGTTCCCCTTGCTCACAACGCCCGTGGTCACATTCAGGTGCGCTGCGAATACAGCTTGACTGATCGCCGCCTCGGTTCGAATCTTGCGGATCGCTTCTGGAGACAGTTCGATGATCGGAGTCAGGCATTCCTGGTCGAACTCCCTCGTTCTGTGGTCGATCATTCCAGATTTATGAAGTCCCTCAGCCGTCTCATGGATCGCCACGGAAGCGGCGCTCCGGTAGATCCTCTTCGCTGCCTTAGCAGACGCTTCCATGGGCTTCTTCTCCGGCGACTTTTCCGTAGTTCAGCTATAGTCCTTAGAGCTATAGTCAGCAACTCCAACCAGGTGCCCCCGGCCCGTCGCTCCAATTGTTACTAAACTGTAACAATAGTGTCCTCCATCACCGTCCTTTCTCCCCACCCGAGCGTAATGTCCCCTCCAAGTAAGGTCAGAAAGCGAGGGAATTATGTCCCAATTCCTCGTACTTGCAGCAACCATGGGCGCGCTCTCCATCGGATTGAGCACCGCGCAGAATCCCCCAGCCAAGATTGCAATTCCGGTGGTCAACGTATCCCCAACGGACGGAAAGCAGATGTTCACAAGCTACTGCGCACAGTGTCACGGAGTGGATGGCAGGGGCGCAGGCCCCATCGCTTCGGAATTGCAAAAACCGCCGGCCGATTTGACAAGAATCGCAAAAAACAACGGCGGCCGTTTTCCTGAAGCGCGCATAAGTGCCGTGTTGGAGTTCGGTATTGCCTCATCCGGAAATCGCCCCTCCCAGATGCCGGCCTGGGGTAGTGAATTCGTCAGGCGCTCCCACCTCAGCCCGAACGACAAAGAGCTAAGGATCCTCAACTTGATTCGCTACCTGGAAAGCATCCAGGCGAGATAACCCAGTCACCGCTTGCTCCAAAAAGCCCGCTCTAACCAGAGGATAGACGGGACTCGCGGACTCCTCCGCTTTGCGGTCAGGTCTCCCACCCTCGGAGCCCAACCAACTGTGTGCCCCATCCATTCCATGCTTTTTGTGGAATGGGTGGGAAGGCAAACCGCTCGAATCGGCCATCCCCGCCAGCCACCCGCCCGGCCCCTCATCGCATCCAGTGCATAATCAGCAACCGCAGCCATTCCCCAAACTTCGTCCCCGCTTCCGGCGCCACCTTCACTTCTTTTTAGGGGGTTGGTTCGTATGAGCCATCCGGGGAATTGGATTGTGTCTTTTCACCTTTATTCAGGGTTGGACATCTCCTTGTGTCTCATTTCAGTACACTCCAAACCCCTAAGGAGGCGATAAACCTCCTGGGAAAGCGGCCACCCCTCAATAAAAAGATCCCGCCGCACTTTTCCTACTGAAATTTTTCTAAGGATTGCCGATAAAGATTAGAAGAGCCCAAGCAGAGTCACGCCTGGCCTCGGCAGATGACGCAAACGTGTTCGCTGGCAGGTGGACCGCGCCGCCCAATATCTATCGGAAGCGGAAGCCTGTCGTGGAGATGAAAAAATGAAAACAATTATCGCTTTAACCCTGCTGTTTGTTGCAAATACTGTCCTGGTAATCATTGATCGGCGCGGCCGCGAGTCCCTGGAAAAGCGGCTGATGAAACCGGGTAACGAAGACCTTCGATATCTGCTCTCACGCGCGCACCGGTGCTATCCTCCAACTTCATCGCAATTGCAAGGTGCGAGGTTCCCCTATGAGGGCGTTCGACAAGCTGATTGAGGCGGCAAAACAGGGCAAACCAGAAGATGTCCGAGCCATCATCGAACGTCATCCCCGGCTCACAAACAAGAGAGACAGCCACGGAGCCACGCCTCTTCACCACGCAGCCTTTGGCGGACATCGCCAGCTCGCACAGCTCCTCGTTCAACTTGGCGCGGATATTAACGCCACCGACGAGGAATTCGGCGCCACCCCCGCCGGTTGGGCAATCGAGTACATGCGCGAGATGGGCGGTTTCCTCAGCATCGAACTAACCGACCTCGCCTACGCCATCGAGCGAGGCCATGTCGAGTGGGTTGCGCGATTCCTCCAGCGTTTTCCCGCCCTTCGTGAAGCCCGCGACACGCGAGGCCGTCCCTTCAGGCTCCTCGCCCAGCATTCCGGCAACCTAGAAATTCTGCGCCTCTTCGTTCCCGACTAAGCAGAACCGCAGGCCCTCACCTATTCCTCGCTCTTTCAGAAATGGGCGGAAAACCACAGGAAAATGAAGCAGCAGGCGATTCACGCTCTTTTTCGCGACATACAAGCCCTTGTTTCTTTGATGCGCGCGTGTTTTTCTGTGGAGCAGATCGCCGTTCTCTGGCCCCTGAAAACCCCATTGCTAAGCCTTCAAGAAACATCTCCGAAAAATACTTCTTGACTGCGTATATCAACTGTGTATACTCAGTATATTGACATGCACAGTGACATCGTCATTTCGCAATCAGATGGCCGGCCGATGTACCTGCAGATCATGGAACAGGTAAAGCAGCGGGTGGCCGTGGGGGAATGGGCGCCTGGAGACGAGATCCCCTCCATTCGTCAGCTTGCGATGGATTTGCGCGTAAGCGTGATTACCATCAAACGCGCCTACCTTGAGTTGGAGCGCGAAGGCGTCATCCTGACCCAGCAAGGCAAGGGATCGGTGATCGCCCCCAATCCCGGCCTGAGTCCGCAGCTCTATCACGCGGAATTATCCGAACGCCTCGAAGAAGTGGTGCGGCTCGGCGATCTGCTTGGCCTGAGCAGCGAGGAGATTGCCCGCCGCACCAAAGAAACCGCAAACCGGCTGAACGAGTCCCGGCTTACGAAGGAGATTGTATGAGTGACCTTTCCGTTCAATTCGAGGGAGTCAGCAAGCGATACACCCACTTTTCCCTTGAGAATCTCCACCTTGAACTGCCCACAGGCAGCATCATGGGCTTCATCGGCGCAAACGGCGCCGGGAAGTCGACCACCATCCGCATTCTTATGGGCCTGGTCCATCAGGACGCGGGCTCGGTGCAGGTGCTCGGCCATCCGATGCCGGCAGACCAGGCCGCTGCCAAGCTCGATATCGGGTTTGTGTCCGAAGACATGCGGCTCTATGGTCAGGCAACGCTCGCGTGGCACATGGACTTCATGCGGCCGATCTACCCGCGCTGGGACCAACCCTATGCCGAGGAACTCGCGCGTCGCTTCGACCTGAAGCCGCAGCAGAAGATCAAGGGTCTCTCGCACGGGCAGCGTGTGAAGGCCGCGCTGTTACTGGCGCTGGCGCGGCGTCCGCGCCTGCTGGTGCTCGACGAGCCAACCACCGGCCTCGACCCGGTTGCGCGCATGGAAGTGTTGGGTGAATTGATGTCGGTGCTGGCCGACGAGGATCGGACGATTCTTTTCTCCTCGCACAACACTCTCGACGTGGAGCAGATCTCCGACCAGATCACGTTTATCGACCGCGGCCGGATCATCGATTCAGACGACAAAGAGGTGTTTCTGGACCGCTGGCGACGGTTGCGCCTCGTACTACCCCCAGACGGCGAAGTTCCGCGCCTCCCCGGCGTAGTGGAAGTGGGCGGAAGCGGCCGCCTCCCCGTCCTCACCACCAATCGTTTCGAGCCGGCGATGGTCTCGGCCTGCAATGACCTGGGCGCCACCGTGCAGGCGGTGGACACGATGACCCTGGAAGAGATTTTTGTTGCCAACGTGCACAGCAGAAGGGAGCGGCTCACAGCATGAACTACTCAATGGTGAAGATTCTCATCATGAAGGACTGGTACTTTCAGCGCACGGCAATTCTTCTCGCGCTGGCGGGCGGCGCGGTGTCTCTGGGCATCGTTGCCTATGGCGGCCAGGCCGGTTTTACCCTCGGCCTCATATTGCTAGTCACCGTAATGGTCATGCTCAGCGCGATGACGGTCATGGGTAACACGATTGAGGAACGGGAGAAACAGACCCTTGCATTTGCGATGAGCCTGCCCATCTCCTATCTGGAGTACACCACTTCCAAGATTCTGGGCAATCTGCTGATCTTCGTCCCTTTCTGGCTGATCATGGTCGCAGGATGCCTAAGTTTCGTCGTGATCTCGCCGGTTATCCACGGCTTTTTTGCCTTCACCATCATCATGGCTGTTGAGATCCTGCTGAGCACTTGCCTGATGATGGCGGTGGCCCTGGTCACGGAGTCCAAGGGTTGGGCGATCTCCGCCATGGTCACGGGCAACGTGGCCCTCAATGTCGTCGGATATCTGGTGGCTCACATTCCCGGCATCAATAAGGGACTGTATGGGACGGCGATCTATTGGAACTCCACCGCGACGATTTTGCTGGCCACCGAGTTTGCTCTGATCACGCTGCTATTAGGCGGAGCCTTCTATATTCAATCCAGGAAGAAGGACTTCATTTGAAACTCTGGCACTGGCCAAACTGTGGGTATAGATCTTTCCACACGAAAACCGGCTTGTGCCGTGCTGTTGACCAACCAGTAATTGACGGATGGCCGGTCAACCGTCCGAAACTCAGTTTTGCTTTCAATGGCGCGTCTTATACAACCAAGATCCTTACGAGCGTCAACTTGCAACGTTGCGCAACGTATCGTCGAGTTCGAATGGATCAATCCGAAATCCCTCGCCGCGCACTCGTCCAGTTTGGATATCGCGAGCTACTCTCGTGACCCATTGATATCCAAAATCCAAATCAGAGGAGTTAAACCAGTCTTGAGGAAAAAGCTGGTAACTCGACTGTTTGGGTTTTGCGACAAGCAGTGCGAGATTAGCATTGATCCCGTCGTCCCTTGCAGAGATAGCCGACGAGTTGCAAAGGATTAGCAACTCATCGATTGATTCGAGTTCCTTCGGAAACACGGCGGATATGTTCTCACCTGTCACACCGGTATTCAAATACATCGAGACGGATGGCGGCTCCGTTAGAGCAAGGCGCATACCCACTGCTCTCTGCATTCGCGAAACCGCTCCCTCCAAACTGTCCCCGAGGGAAGGAAGCGGGCTTGGTCGGATAACAACAAGATGCACCGGAGGGGTACCTGGATAATCCGTTTCGTTTCGCTGGTTCCAAATCAGCAATGTCGAGGAATCGAGCCTCATCACATAGTTGTAGTAATTGAGAACTGCGACCACCCCCGCTCTTCCAACCAGAAGTGTCCTTCCGCTCGATTGTTCCCAATGAAATTCTTCAACTGCGGGATCACGTGGTCTCGGATACCAAGGGGTTGGGCCGGGCACTCCGTTTAAGAAACTTTCGTGATCTAAGGACGTTTTTGTCACAACGCAAGAATAGAGGAAAAAGACGCAAACTTCACGTTCTGGACATATGGTCGGCAACCCGGAAGCTGCCGGTCGATTGACATCCCCGCATTTCATTCGGCGTTAGCGAGTGAGCACGTCCTGCTGCGGGTGGCTGTAGGCCGCCGGGGGCACATCGGTCAGCGGCAGACTGGGCCCTTCCCACAGCAGGACGGGCGCGCCATTGCTGGCTGAGTGCAGACCCTCAATATGAAGCCGGTGCTTGCCAGCGCGCAGTCCCAGCGAGCCGCGGTCGTAGCGCATGGCGTTGCCTGGCGCTCCACAGACTTGCGCAAACGGTGGGCCGGTCTTGGCCACTTGAACGCCGTCGATAACCAGACGTCCGCCGTCGCGATCTAAAAGATGGAAGGTGTATCCGCCATCCGCAGGAATGTCGATGAAGCCGTCCCACACAGCCGCGTAACGTGTAAAACCCCGTGCATCGGCTTGCAGATTTGGAGTGTCACTGTTGAAGACTGGCCGCTGCGTCGCGAAGTCGGGCAGTTCCGTCCAACTGCCGGGATAGATTTGGTAGTTGAGGCCAGGAACGGTGGAGATGGCGACGCTGGCGGCATCGTGCCAGTGAGCCACCGCAACCACTCCCTGGGCGGCCCAGTCCTGCTTCCCCGCCTGGTCTTGTTTCCCTGTCCGGTCCTGCTTGCCGGTCCGTTCTTCCACGTGAAGCAAAACGCGGAAACGCCCAGAACCTGTGGCTGCTCCATCCATATCGGTACCGTCGGCATCTGGAAATCTATGACTGATGATGCGGCCAGTGGCCTGAGTGCCGTCGCCGAAAAGCCATGTGTAATGCGCGCCACGATTGGGTTGCGCTGTGAAGGTGACTTTCTGCCCTGGGACAAAGAACGGCGGATCGACCGTGAACCGGGCGACCGGATCGTGAGGCGGCGCGAATTGAGGCGGCGCGGCTCCACCGGAGACAATCAGCGGCAAATTGGCATTGCTGGCCGCAACGCTCTGCCCGTATTTGACGTTGTCAAATACGACATCTGCGACATGGCCGTCGAGCGTGGAATCGGCGAGTGGCGGTTGGTCGAGAGCCCAGATGTTGCGGAAGGTAAAGCCGTGTGTTGCCGGGTCTGTGCGCTCAATCTGGACAAGGGAGTACCAGTTGTCGAGGAAGAGATTCTCAAAGGTGTAGCTGGAGTGGTCCCCCTTGAAGCCGTCCGCCCCCCAGAAGCCGAGCAGGCCGAAGGTCTGGCCGCATGCGCCGATCCCGGCGTGGAGCACGTCCGAGTCGCGAAGAGTGAAGTTGCGGGAGTTGAAACTCTTGCGAGGCCAGCCTGCGCGGACAATGTTGGAGATGCTGGTGGAGAGCTCGCTGTGCTCGATGAGGATATCCTGGACATCGTGACCGGGGCGAAGCAGGTCCTCATCGGTGTAGCCGTCCCAGTTGCCTATCACCGCGAAGTCGTCGTCGGACGCGCGTATAAAAGCGTCGCGGACGATGGTGCCTCCGCCACCGAGCCAGTCCATGCCGTCCTGGTTGGCATTGCCGGGATTGCCGCCGATAACGCGCAGATCGTCAAAGGTAAATGCGGTGGAGTCCTTCATCTGGATGGACCAGGTGCGGGCGCGCACAATGCAGGTGAGGCCGTCGATCTGGACGTTTCTGGCTTCGAGAGAACCGATGCAGTGCCAATCGGGTTTCTGCATCCACCCTTCGTCGGTGGTGGGATCCTGGGAGCCTTCGTAGACGATGGTTCCGCGGCCCAGGATGCGGACCCCGCCGACCTTCCAGAGGTTGAGACTGCCGAAGATGAAGGCGCCGGGAGCCATGTAGATGGTGTCGCCGGATTTGGGATTGAGACTCTCGTGGTGTATGCCGGCGGGAATGATCGTGACATGAGGACCGGCGGGCGGCGGCGGAGGCGGCGTTCCGGCGAAAACGAAAAGCATCGCCGCGTGATTGAGGAAGTCGCGCGGGCGCGAGATGGAGAGCTTGGCTGGGGCCGCGAGATGGAAGCGTATCGTCTGGCCTTCGCGAACAGGCCGGATGCCGAGGCGCCAGGGTTCGATGTCGACTCCTCGATCCCAGAAGCCGGGCTCGGCGGCGGTAATGGCGATATCGACGGGGCCTGTGATGTCGAAGGAAACCCAGTCGTAGCTGGCGGCAGCATGGGCTACATCTACAGGCTGGCCATTCACGGTGACAGCGAAGGCGGAAGAACGCATCTCCGGTGGAACGGGTGCGGCCTGTACGCGGGAGGCTGCATGGGCGGCGGCGTGGAACACGAGAAGAGCGGCGAAAACCGAACGCAAAACCGGCAAGAAGCAAGACCCCGCATGAAAGTGGGAACGGAATAACTTTAGCACCGGAGAGGCGTAGTCAGTTGTCGGCAGTAAGTTGTCCGTTTTCAGTTGCCGGTCGTGGGCAATAAGCGGCCGCGTGAAGTGAAGTGCCGGAGAGAATTCCAAACAGAATCTGAGATCGAGAATTTGCGGGAGGACTGTTGGTCACCATTTACAGATTGCTTGCCAGCTTTTGATGGGCCATTCACACCCCGGTGACAAGTAAAGTCAAGCGTTGACTTAAAAGAAAGTGATGATGGCTTCCCTGAGGTCCCTTGCCCCCCTAGCGGCCCTTTCGTTGCTGCCGCTCGTCGCCACCGCAGGTCAATTCGATGATGACCGATCCGAACCGACCACAACCACCCTTCCCGTTGGCAACTTCAACGGACGCTCGCTTTTAGCTACCGGCCAGTTCATCACTCCCACCGCAGCTCCCGGCTCCACCATTCAGCAACTGGCCACCGGGCTGCGCGCCGACGGAAACGCGGATGCCGCCGAAGCCGTGAATGGGGCGCTGAGCCCGGATGGCAAAACGCTGCTGGTGATGACCAGCGGCTGGAACCGGAACAACAATCAACCCAATGGCACGCCCATCACCTTTCCCACCCTCGATCCAGTGACCGGCGCAGCCGTGGGCACAACCACCAACGACGAGTGGGTCTTTGTTTACCAAATCGGCCAGCGCGGCGAAGCAACCAAGGTGCAACAGATCACCGTCCCCGACACCTACAGCGGGCTGACATGGTCGCTCGATGGCACGCGCTTTTACGTGTCCGGCGGCGACGATGATCGCGTGTATGTTTATAAGTCCAACGGCGCCCAGTTTGCGCCCGACCTGCCCTTCATTCTTCTGGGGCACAACTCGCACCAGACGTTGCCGATTCCCCACTACGACGGCAGC
>JBAWCO010000890.1:0-18003 GCA_049590315.1 Occallatibacter sp.
ATCAGAATTGCGAATATTTGTTTACGCAACACACAGTCTCCAGAGGTCGAATGGGTTTCCACGCAGAAGCAATGATTCAAAGCATAATCGATGAGCTTTCAGAGTACGCCCAGCGCAGGCTGCCGGACAGCTGTTTCGCCCGCTTCGCCGGATAGCAGCTCAGCGCGCTTGAGCACCTTGCGCGCCAATCCGGTCAGCGCCATTCCTCCCGTTTCGCTGATCGGAACCCAACGCCGCTCGCCGCCGGTGCCGGTCAGCCCGTTCAGGTCGTCTTCCAAAACATCGCGAATGTGCACCGAGTAATTCACCTGCATGATCGCGTGACGGACAGTCATACGCAGCTCGTGCTCTGGAACGTGTGCGTCCAACAGCGCAGGCAGCTCCCACAGCCCCGGCATCACCGTCAGCGAAGCGGCCCTTTTCTCCAGCAGCACTTCCCGTCTTATCCTACCCCGCGCTTTGCGGCCATCTCGCACACAAAGAGCGAATCCCACCTCGCGGCTCTCCATGCGCGGCCGAGGCACCGTCTTGTGTTCCCCGCGAGTCTTGCAATCCGCAGCCAGCGGACAAACCAGGCACTGCGGATTCCGCGGCAAACAAACCGTAGCCCCCAGCTCCATCATCGCCTGATTAAAATCGCCGGGCTGCGCTGGATCCACAAGCCGCGCCGCCAGACCCTCAATCTTGCGTTTGAGCACCGCGCCGCCTTCGCGCCCAACAGCCTCCCAGCCAGCCAGCCGGCACAGCACCCGCTCCACGTTCCCATCGACCACAGCCACCGCCTCGCCGTGCGCGATGCTGGCAATGGCGGCAGCGGTATACGCACCGATCCCCGGCAACAACCGCAGTTCCTGTGCGGTAATCGGCATCGTGCCCTCAAACTGCTCCATCACAACTTGCGCGGCCTTGTGCAACATCCGCGCGCGCCGATAGTAGCCCAGCCCGCTCCACAGTGCGAGCACGTCTTCCGCCTGCGCCCCGGCCAGCGAACCAAGCGTCGGGAATCGCGCTATAAATGCCTGGTACCTCTCCACCACTACCGCAACCCGCGTCTGCTGCAGCATAATCTCCGAAACCCAAATGGCATAGGGATCGCCGCTGCGCCGCCAAGGCAGATCGCGCAGATTGGCCGCATACCATCGCAGTAGCTCCCCGCGCAACTCGCCGATCTTTTCCCGGTTCCAATCCTCGTTGGCCATGGCTTCAGCTTAAGGCATCGCGCGCCGACAGGTTTTCATCTTGAAGTGTGCAAAGTTGCACATACTTCCAACCCAATCCGGCGCGATTATCCGTCCTGATTAGGGACACTTCCTGAATCGGGCGCCTCGTTGCTACGACGCAGCGATTTCGTCGAAACGTGTCTGGCGAACCATAGTAATGTCACAGCAAGTTCACGCGCAGAACAGCATCGCAGCATTTGCCGATAGGTAAGCGAGTCGGCTCAAATCAGCCGCGAACTATGGGCAGGTCGCTTCGCTAAGCGACCGGAAATCTTGTTCAAGCGGGACGGAGGCCTCTTTCATGAAGCGAATTGCATTCTTGCTACTTGTTACACTCACGGCCGCGCCATTGGCGCTCATGGCCCAGTCAACCTTTTCTTCTTCGAGCTTTGTCGCCCCGGACCCAGTCTCCGGCGACGGCGGCCAGGTGGCTCCGTCCACCACGCACGCCAGCAGCTCCGGCGGCCACTTTTCACGAATCGCATTCGGCGCGGGCGTTTCCCCGCTGGGTATTCAAATGCAGGCGGCGACCAACATCAATGAGCACTTGAACGTTCGAGGCACGGGCAACTTCTTTAACTACTCCACGAATTTCACTACTCAGGGATTTACCGCCAACGCCAAGCTCAACCTGGCGTCAGCCGGAGCTGCGCTGGATGTTTACCCGTTCCATGCCGGTTTTCGCATCAGCCCTGGGGTTCTGTTCTACAACACGAACCAGCTCACGGCGTCCAGTACCGTCGCTAGCGGAACCAGCTTTACCCTGAACGACCAGACCTTCTACTCGGCGAATGCGAATTCTGTCACCGGAGCGACCCCCGTGAATGCGAACGCGTCTCTAACCCTGAACACCACCAAGCCGGCCTTCACCATCACTACCGGGTGGGGCAACATGATTCCGCGCAAAGGTGGGCATTGGTCGTTTCCGTTCGAACTAGGCGTGGCCTTTATCGGAGCGCCAGCTCTGACCGCAAATCTGACGGGCACGGCGTGCTATGACCAGGCGCAGACCGAGTGCACCAACATCGCAAGCACCACCAATCCAATCGCGGTCCAGATTCAGGGTGACCTGGCGGCGCAGCTCACCAAATGGAATAGCGATCTTGATCCGCTGAAGACTTATCCGATTGTCTCGGTCGGTGTGGCGTACAGCTTCCACATCCGATAGGTAGTCACTGTTCAAAATAAGAGGCCCGTTTCCAGTCCGATCAGCGGACGAAGGCGGCCCTCTTGTCTTCTGCTATCCGCACCAAAGTGGGTGGGAAGCATGAAGTTGGGTGCCCATCAGCACTCCCTGCTCATAAGCTC
This sequence comes from Occallatibacter sp., assembly GCA_049590315.1. Lineage (GTDB taxonomy): Bacteria > Acidobacteriota > Terriglobia > Terriglobales > Acidobacteriaceae > Telmatobacter. Next base: position 2,529 of record JBAWCO010000890.1, read on the forward strand.
CGTGCCCCATCCATCGCGTTCTTTGCGATGGGTGGGAAAGCCTAATCCTCAATCGTCCGCTTCACCCCAGCAGTTCGCCAACAATTCCCGGAGCCGCCTGCAGCGCAGCATCAATCTGCCCCTGATCTTTACCGCCGGCTTCGGCGATCTCGGCCTTTCCGCCTCCGGACCCGCCCACCAGCTTGGCCACTGCGCCTACAATCTTGCCGGCCTGGATGCGCTTGGTCAGCCCCGCGGTCACTCCGGCAATCAGAGCGACTTTCCCTTCAGGTTGCGCAGAGCCCAGCACCACAACCCCCTCGCCAAGCTTCTGCTTCAAATTGTCGACCAGCGTCCGCAACTGCCCGCGCTCCAGCGAGTCAGCGCGCAGCGTGACCAGCCGCACGCCTTTCACCTCTACCGCCCGCGCCAGTGCCTCATCCAGCGCGCCGGCAGCCGACTTCATGTGAGCCTCTTCCAGTTCCCGTCGCAGCTTCTTCAGTTCGTCTTCCCGCGCAGCCAGCCACGCACTGAGCCCCTCAGAAAGTCTGCCTCCCGGAGGGGTGCCCGCAATCTGCGCGGCAATCTGCGCCACATCGGCATCGCGGCGAAACTCATCCAGCGATCCCATGCCGCTGATGGCCTCAATGCGCCGCACACCCGAGGAAACCGAACTTTCCCCCGTCAGCTTCAGCAGCCCGATTTCGCCTGTAGCTCTCGTGTGCGTTCCGCCGCAGAGCTCGGTTGAAAACCCATCGGACAACTTCACCACGCGAACCTTGTCCCCATACTTCTCGCCGAACAGCGCCATGGCATGGTATTCATTCACGGCCACATCGATCGGCACATCTTCCAGCGTCTCCACCCGCGCATTGCCCAGCACCTCGCGGTTCACAATCTGCTCAATCTCCGTTAGCTCCTCATCAGCCACCTGCGCAAAGTGAGAGAAGTCAAACCGCAGCCGCGTCGGATCAACCGCCGACCCAGCCTGTTTCACATGCGTCCCCAGCACCTGCCTCAGCGCAGCGTGCAGCAGATGCGTCCCAGTATGGTTGCGCCGAATTGCGTCCCGCCGCTGCCCATCCACCACGGTCTGCACACGATCCCCCACCGCCAGCCCCTGCTTCAGCACCGCCTTGTGTGCGCGCACCCTCTGCACCGGCAGCACGCATCCGGTAATCTCCGCCACCGTCGCATTCCCATCCGGAGTCAGAAACACCCCCGTATCGCCCACCTGCCCGCCCGAGTCGCCATAGAAGCTAGTCTGATCCAGCACCACATCCACAGCATCCCCCGCATTCGCCGCCGGCACGCCCACCCCGTCCTTCACAATCGCCAGCACCTCGCCCGTAGCGATCAGCTGCTTATAGCCCAGGAATGACGTCTTAGGCAGCTCTCGAAACGCGGGACTGGCCGTCTTCTGACTCCCGCCCTTCCACGATGCGCGCGCCCGCGCCTGCTCCGCCTCCTTGGCCTGCTCAAATCCTTCCTGGTCGAACAAGATGTTTCTATCCCGCGCGGCATCTACCATAAAGTCCAGTGGCAAACCAAACGTCTCGTAGACGTGAAAAGCATCACGCCCAGAGACCTCAGGATGCTTGAGATCAAGGGTCTTAAACTGCTCTGCTAGGGCCTTGGCGACCGCGGTCGGCAACCCTTCCTTGACCAATGGTTCAAATTGGCTGAAATTCAGGACGGTAACATCCTCACCCGATGCCTCTTTGATTGTTTCGCTCATTTTTGCGGCAATTTCGGGCGGAAGGATTTCTTGAGCACCAAAAAAAAGATCAAACTGCGCCTGAACCTTATCAACCAGGGACTTAGTCAGTACTCGATCCCACTCCCGGGCGCCAATTGCAATAACCCGAGCGAACTGTCTTTCTTCCGCTTCAATCACCTTCGCCACACGCGGAGCCGAATCCACCAACTCGGGATAAGCCCCCTGCATCAAATCCCGCACAGCGAAAACCATCTCATACATGAAAGGCTTCTCCAGCCCCAGCAACCTCCCATGACGAATGCCGCGACGGAGTATCTTGCGCAGCACGTAACCACGCCCCTCGTTGGAAGGCAGGACGCCGTCATTGATTAAAAAGGTCGAGGCCCGCGAGTGGTCAGCAATAATGCGAAGAGAGGCCTTCTTCTGATCTGAAAGCCCTTCGAACATCATCCAGGAGTCATCGCCCTCGCGAATCAGATTCCACGCCTCGTCGATTAGAGGCCGAAACAAATCCGTCTCAAAATTAGAAATCTTCCCCTGCAGCACCGCCGCCACACGTTCCAACCCCATCCCCGTATCAATCGAAGGCTTAGGCAGCGGCGTCAGCTTGTAACTAGTCTTCTTTGTTGACTGGTCCACCACCGCGGCCCGATCAAACTGCATGAACACCAAATTCCAGATCTCCACATACCGCGCATCGTCCTGCCCAAACGGCAAATCCTTCCCGTGCTCTGAAGCCTCCAGCCCCATGTCGAAGAAGATCTCCGAGCACGGTCCGCACGGCCCCGTCTCGCCCATCTGCCAGAAGTTGTCCTTCAGCCCGTACTGAAAGATGCGCTCTTTCGGCACGCCGGCTTCTATCCAGTAGCCTTCGGCCTCGTCGTCGCGAGGAACGCTGTTTGCCGGGTCGCCCTCGAAGATGGTCACGTACAGCCGGTCCTTGGGGATGCCGAACCACTGATCGCTGGTGACCAGCTCCCACGCAAAGTTGATGGCTTCGCGCTTGAAGTAGTCGCCAAAGCTGAAGTTGCCCAGCATCTCGAAGAAGGTGTGGTGGCGGCGCGTAAAGCCCACATTTTCAAGATCGTTGTGTTTGCCGCCGGCGCGCACGCACTTCTGCGATGTTGTGGCTCGCGCATACGCGCGTTTCTCCGCTCCAAGAAAAAGATCCTTGAACTGGTTCATGCCCGCGTTAGTAAACAGCAGCGTCGGGTCGTTGGCAGGCACCAGAGAAGAAGAGTGCACACGACGGTGCCCCTTCGACTCAAAAAAGCGCAGAAATGTATCGCGAATGCTGTTCCCGGAAACGTCTTTCATGGCTTTTCCAGTGTAATTGCCACAGCGCTTATGCGGCATTCCGCTCGTGCATGAGAATTTACAATTCGCGCTGTAACCGGACGGCGATTCAGGCGTCTCTTGTGGAGTAGTTACAGGAGGTTCGTGTTGGATAAGTTTGCGATATTGGCGCTCTTGCAGGCCCGGCCCGGCAAAGAGCAGGAGGTTGAGGCGTTTTTGAAGTCGGCTCAGCCATTGGCAGTGGACGAAGCGGGAACAACCACATGGTATGCGGTCAAGCTGGGGCCCTCGAAGTTCGGCATCTTCGACACCTTTCAGAATGAGGAGGGAAGACAGGCTCATCTGACTGGCCCGATTGCCAAGGCTCTGTTCGCCAAGGCCGAAGAGTTGTTCGATCCCGCTCCGCAGGTGGAGATGCTGGAGATTCTTGCGTCCAAGGCTCCAGGGCTGTAAGGGCCTGGTTGCCCGAATCCGGGGCCGGGTTATCCTTCGTGCGGGGCTTCGTCGAGGTTCTTGAGCACCGCAAATGCCTCGCCCCGCGCGTCCCAATGGGCCTCTCATAGGCCTCAGAGCTTCAGGTGGCTGGCATCGAAGCTCAGGTTTCCGTTATACTATTCCTGGGCCCACAAGGAGTGGGCCATGTGTATGGCTACCGTGCGAACCCATATCGTACTGCCCGCAGAGCTGGCAAAAGATATTGACGAGCTTGCCGGGCCTCGCGGGCGGAGCGCCTTCATTGTTGAAACAACAGCGAAGGAGGTGCGGCGGAGGAAGCTGTTGGCCTTTCTCCAGAGCGATGAACCTGGTTGGCGCGATGAGAACCACCCCGATCTCGTTGAATCCGGGACGGCGGACTGGGTACGCTCCCTTCGCAATGAGCCCAGTGTGCGGCTCGGCGGAAGAGATGAGAATCTCGATCCGCAATGAGCCAAGAATCGCGAATTATTCTTGACACGACGGTCCTGATTGACGCTCTACGCAATCGCAATCAGCGGCGCGCGCTACTGGCCAGCTTTATTCTTTCGGGGCAGGAATTGGCCACTTCCACAATCTGCATCGCGGAAATTTACGGTGGCCTTCGCGCAGGCGAGGAGCAGGTAACGCAGACCTTTCTGTCAGGTCTCGACGTGGTGCCAGTTTCCTCCGCAATCGCGGAACGGGCCGGTCAGTTGAAGGCAGCGTTTCGGCGTCAGGGATACACGCGCAGCATCACAGACATGATTATTGCTGCAACGGCAATGGAAAACGGACTCCCGGTCGCCACGGACAATTGCAAAGACTTTCAAGTTCCTGGTCTTTCGCTTTTCCCGATTCCGTAGCCACGGCCTATTCTCCGTGCGTGTCTTCGTCTAGATTATCGAGTGCGGCGAGGGCTTCATCGGGCACGTCCCACTGGCGCAGAATCTTGTAGATGACGCCCGTGGAGAAGCCTGCCGTGACCAGGCGGCGCATCACGCGAGCGGTCTCCTTCGGGTTCTCCGGCTTGCGGATGCGCTTGCGCTCCAGGTGCTCGCGGGCCAGCGCTTCTTCACTGGTGTTGGCGTAGCGGGCGTCGATGGTTTCAGCAATCACGTCTTTGGCCACGCCCTTTTGCTGCAGGTCCTGGCGAACCCGGCGTTGGCCCATCTTTTCGTTTTGCTGGCGCAGGCGGGCATAGGTCTCGGCGAAGGCGGCGTCGTCCAGATAGCCGTGCTCTTTTAGCCGGATGACGACAGCAGCTATGGCGGCGTCGCCGGAGTCGCCGGGTTCGACGCGGGTCTTCATCACGCGGCGGAGATCGGCTTCCGTGCGCATCTGGCGGCCGAGGGCCTTCACGGCATATGTGTAGAGGGCGCCTGCGTCCAGGAAGGCGCGGGGCTTCCCGGATTTGTGCTGGAAGGCCATAGGCTAGCCGAGCGGAATCAACAGACGAAAGGACTTTGTTCGCCGCCAACGATAGCGCGCAAATTCCTTATCCAGCGTGAGGATATCACCGGTATTGAGTTGGTCCGCCAAATGAATCAGGCAAGCATCGGCGAAATCGGCGGGCGTGTCTCTATGTTTTTGCAGAATGGCCTGAATCTGCGCCGAAGAGCTGGCGAGTTGGAACGGTATCCCGAAGAACCCACTGCCCACGTTGGCCAGCACAGCCTCAATGGCAAGTGGCTTGTGGCGAAGCAGGTAGCAGCTCTCTGTAATCACGGCTTCACAGGTCACCAGCGGCCGGCGCAGCTCCTCAAGCGCGCGCACCGAGCGCTCATGCGCCCATTCGCTGCGATCAAGCAGAGCGAGAATTGCACCGGAATCGATGAGAGCTGGACGCATCCTCAGGCGGCCTTGCGCTTGCGCTTCGGGCCGGATTTGCGCGCAATGCCGGAGTTGCTGCCAAACCCCTTGACGAGCTTCTTGTTCGACGCCAGATCTGACACGCCGGAATCGAGCATTCCTATCCCGATCATGCGCTGAGTTGCAGCGCCGGCCTGGTGTTGAACAAGCAGCTGCAAGCCTTCGCGAACCACTCTGGACATGCTCCAGCCATTTCGCCGCCTCAGCTTCTCGATCGCCGCCTCGGTCTCCGCATCTACCCTTGCCTGTACGCTACCTCTCATAGTCGATATTTTATTACGAGTCAGACAAATGTCATACGTTTCAGCGTGTTTTAGTCCATTGGTCGACCCAGTCGTTCACCGTTTTATACCAAATTTGGGAGTTTTGCGGTTTCAGGACCCAATGGCCTTCGTCAGGGAAGTAGAGCATTTTGCTGGGGACCTTGAGCAACTGGAGGGTGTCGAAGAGCTGGAAGCCTTCGCTGACGTCGAGGCGGTAGTCGAGCTGGCTGTGGATGACGAGGGTGGGGGTCTTGAAGTTTTTCGCATAAAGAGACGGGGACCACTTGCGGAAGGGATTCTCGCTGTCGGGCTTGCCGTAATAATCCCACGGATGCCCCTTGAATTCCCAGATATTGAACCAGTCTTCTTCCGTCGATCCAAACGCCGACTCAGCATCGAACATTCCGTCGTGCGAGACGATGCACTTGAAGCGGTTGGTATGCCCCAGCACCCAGTTGGCCATGTATCCGCCGTAGCTTGCGCCTAGTGCGCACTCGCGGGTCTTGTCGATGAGGAATTCATAGTGCTTCTCCACATAGTCGAGACCGGTCATCAGGTCGGTGAAGGGCTTGCCGCCCCAGTCGCCGTTGACGCCGTCGACGAAGGCCTGGCCGTAGCCGGTTGAGCCGCGCGGATTGATCATGATAACGACGTAGCCGTTGGCGGCGAAGAGCTCGGCGTTCCAGCGGTAACTCCACATATCGCCCCATGCGCCTTGTGGGCCGCCGTGGATAAGGAATTTGACGGGGTATTCTTTGGTTGGATTCAAGCCCGGAGGACGGATGAGAAAGCCTTGAATTTTGGTACCATCTTCGGCATCAAACCAAAAGTTATCGCGTTTGGGTAGGTCGAGTTGTGCCAGCAGTGAATCATTGAGATGTGTCAATTGCGGCCCAGAGTATCCTATTATCTCTGGGCCCGAGTAAATCCGCTGTGCCTTCTTCAGACGAGAGTTCCCTGGTTGAGCGGCTGAAGCGTTCCTATCAATCATTTCGAAGAGATGGACTGCCTCACCGGGTTGAGAGGCGGTCATTTTCGTCGCAACAAGTGAGCCATCTCTTCCTACTAAATGGAGATCGGAGTATTCTCCATCCTCAGTTACCCGGATCTCATCTCCTGACAAGCTGGCGCTGAATAGAGGCTCTTCGCCCATATCCCCAGCTGTAAAGAAAATCTCAAGTGAGTTTGGAGACCAAATAAACTCATCAACCCAGAGGTCAAAAAGCGGCAACAGATTCTTCTCCGTCTTCGCCGCTCTGCCGTAGAGCATCAATCGGAACTGGTCGGCCTCATATCCGGCGCGCGTCTGCGAGCGCCATGCCAAGTATTTGCCGTCTGGCGAGTAGGCGGGGTTGAAGTTGCCACCGAGGGATGTGCTGATCTTCATCGGCTTCGCTGCCGGATTGGTCAGGTCGAGGGTGAAGATGCTGGCGCTCGTCGATATGGCTGGCTCGGGGTCGGTGTTCTCGGTGAAGGCCAGTTCTTTGGAGTCGGGCGAGATAGCGAAGCCGCCGCCTCCTTCGAGCGAGAAGGGCGGAACGTCGTGGGGATCGTTGGGCGTAAGGTCGCGTACTCCACCATTCTCAACTGATAGCAGAAAGATGTGCGAGCGCTTGTCGCCGGTGAAGTGGTTCCAATGGCGATAGAGGAGGTGGGTGAAGATCTGCGCCTTCACCTTGCTGCCGGCCTTGTCCGCATCCCGATCTGCATTGCACTTGTCGCCCGTTCCGCCATCTGCAGCCGTTATTGCCGGGCAGTCCGGATAGACCGCAGAAGTAAAAACCACGGAGCGCCCATCAGGAGACCAGAGGGCATTGTCGGCTTCAGTGGAGATGGTCGTCAGCTTTTTAGGATTGGCGGTTGCGCCGGCAGCGGGGTCGAAGTCGGCCAGCCAGACCTGCTGCTTATCGGCGTCACGGGACGAGAGGAAGAGGATGCGCTTGCCGTCCGCCGAGAATTGCACGCCGCTATCGCCAGGTTGCGCCACGGCCAACTTCGTCGGCTCTCCACCCGCAATCGCCTGTATCCACAACTCCGCCGTCTTGGTATTTTGTTCGAGGTTGACGGTGGTAACGGAGTAGACCAGCCATTTGCCGTCGGGGGAGACGGCAGTCTCGCCCAGGCGTTTCATCTCCATCAGATCAGAAAATGTCATCGGCCGCTTCGCGGGGTCGGTCATGGGGCGCTTTGGCTCACCCCCGCGATCAAGACCTGTCGCCGGGGACCCCGGAGTCGATTGAGCGGACAAGGCTGGGCTGAGGGAATGGACGGTGAGAGCAAGGCAAAGAGCGAGAACGAAACGGCGCATGGAACTCCTCGAAAGACGATGCAGAAGGCTCATCGGAATGAAGGGAAAGTTTACACCTGAGGCCGGAGGGGTGGAGGAGTAGAAGCGGCTCTTCGCTCTCCAGTTGCGCCGGGAATGCGTCGCTACTTTGACCACACAGGCGCTCTCTTCTCCAGAAACGACGCGAGACCTTCCTGAAAGTCCGCGGTTTGCCGGGCGCGCGCGTTTGCTTCCATTGCCTGTACGATGGCGGCGTCTAGCCAAGACTTATTCTGAGCGGCCAGCAGCAGCTTGGTTGCACTCATCGATTCAGGGCTGTTGGCTGCCAGCATTTGCGCGAGGGCGCGAACATGCTCCGTCAACGAATCTGGCGGAACGACCTCATTGACCAGGCCCAGGCGATAGGCTTCTTCCGCGTCGAAGAGACGGGCGGTGAGCAGGAGATCGCGGGCGCGCTTGTCGCCGATTTGCAATGCGAGGAATGCGGAGACGATTGCTGGGACAAATCCGATGCGCGCTTCCGTGTAGCCGAACTTCGCGGACGGAACAGCCAGGGTGAAGTCGCAGATGGTCGCCAGTCCGGTTCCACCAGCGATGGCAGGCCCATGTACAGCGGCGATGGTGGGCTTGGGCAGTTCGTAGAGAGTCCGGAGCAAACGGGCAATTCGCTCCGCGTCCGCGCGATGGCCGGCAGCGGTCTGGTTGCTCATTGCCTGCAACGCCGACAGATCGAGACCGGAACAGAACGCCTGCCCAGCGCCTTGCAATACCACTACACGACAGCTACTCGCGGCTGCCTCTTCAAGGGCGGCAAGTAGCTCCAGTTGCATCTCAGGAGTCATGGCGTTGCGGCGTTCGGGACGATTCAATGTAATCGTCCGAACCATGCCTTCATCGGCAACCAGAATCGTGGCGAAACTCAATTCGATCCTCCTGGCAGAGCGAACATTTCTGGAGTGACCCCGGAGTCAGTGCACCAAAGCCCCAAATTTCGTCGCGATCTCATGGTTGGCGCGGATCAGTGCATCGAGCGCCCGTAGTGACGACCTGTGCGCTCCGAGTTTATCGAGTTCCGTCAACAACGTCTCGGTGGGGATGTTTCCGACCAGCGCGTCCTGCGCAAAGGGACATCCTCCTAAACCGCCGATCGCCGAATCGAAGCGTCTGCATCCGGCCTCATACGCTGCGCGAGTTTTTTCCGCCGCCTCGTCCGGCCGCGCATGCAGGTGGACGCCGATTTCGATTTCGTCGTGTGAGGCAATCACCTGGGACACTGTCTCCGTGATCCGCGCAGTTGTGGACAGACCTACTGTGTCGGCCAGCGAAATTTGACGGACTCCGGATTCAACGAGGAGATCGCACGCGTCAACAACTTCATCCACGCTCCATGGTTCCCCATAGGGATTTCCGAATGCCATGGAAACGTAAGCCACCACATTTAGGCTCGCGCCATAGGCCAGGTTTCCGATTGTCTCCAGGATTTCCAGCGACTCGACGGGCGTTTGATGCTGATTGCGGTGCAGAAACTCGGACGAGATGGAATAGGGAAAACCTAGCGTTTGCACAACACCCGACGCTATAGCCCGTTCCGCACCCTTGGTATTGACGACGATCCCGATGATCTCAACATGATCCGGCGGGTTGAGGTACTCGAGCACCTTTTCTGAGTCGGCCATTTGCGGGATGGCGGCGGGTGCAACGAAACTCACTGCATCGATGTGCGTGAATCCGGCAGCGATCAGCTTGCGCAGGTAGTCCGCCTTGGCCTCTGGCGGAATCTGTGTCGGCAAGCCCTGCCAGGCGTCTCGCGGACACTCTACGATTTTGACTGAGTTACCCATTGATGCGAGTTCAGCCTCGAGACGGATGGACCTTCAGAATCTCCCTGGCGATGACCATGCGCTGAATCTCGCTTGTGCCTTCGCCAATGGTGCATAGCTTCACGTCGCGGTAGTACTTCTCGGCTGGATAGTCTTTGATAAAGCCATAGCCGCCGAATAACTGCACGGCTTCATCGCAGATGCGGACGGCGACTTCGCTGGCGAAGAGTTTGGCCATCGACGACTCGCGCGTTACCTTACGGCCCGCATCTTTGAGAACGGCTGCGCGCTGGGTGAGAAGCCGGGCCGCGTCGAGTTCAGTCGCCATGTCGGCCAGCTTCCACTGAATACCCTGAAACTCGGCGATAGCTTTGCCAAACTGACGCCGCTCCTTGACATACTTCAAAGCGGCGTCGAGCGCGCCACGACCGATACCGAGGGCGAGCGCTGCAATCGAAATTCTGCCGCCATCCAGAACGCGCATTGCATCAACGAAGCCTTCACCCTCGGCTCCAATCAAGTTTTCCGCAGGGATTTCGCAGTCCTCGAAGATCAGTTCGCTGGTGTCGCTGGCTCGCAGGCCCAGCTTGTTTTCTTTCTTTCCAGGCCGGAATCCTGGTGTACCTTTCTCAACGACAAATGCAGACAGGCCATGCGTCCCTTGGCTCTTGTCGGTAACGGCGATGACGACGGCAAGATCTGCATAGCGTCCGTTGGTGATGAAGGTCTTGCTTCCGTTGAGCACATAGCGATCGCCCTTCTTCACGGCGACTGTTTTCGCTGCGCTTGCGTCGGAGCCCGAGCCCGGCTCAGTCAATGCCCAGGAGGCGAGCCACTCGCCCGTCGCGAGCCGTGACACATACTTTTTCCTTTGTGCTTCGCTGCCGGCGAGGAAAATATGATTTGTTCCGAGCGAGTTGTGCGCAGCCACAATGATGCCGATCGATCCATCAACGGCGGAGAGCTCCTCAATGGCGAGCACGTAGTCCACATAACCCAGACCGGCGCCGCCGTATGCGGGCGGAAAGATGACGCCGAGCAAGCCCATGGTGCCCAGCTTCTTTACGACATCTGTGGGGAATTCGCTGGCCTCATCCCAGGCGGTGACGTTCGGCGCAATTTCGCGGGCCGCAAATTCGCGAATCTCCCTGCGGAGATGCTCCTGTTCTTCAGTCAGCACAAACGGATATAGATTTTCTGCCGATTCCATCTCCAGGTTCATATTTGCGCTCCTTCGCGGCTGGCTGGCGGCAGCGTACCGCATCTGCTTTGTAAGATGCAAAGTTGGATCAGGTCTGCAAGATTCCGGGATTGAATCTTGGCACATCCGGATTCAGGGCGCATGTCTCCAGCGCCGTGATCAGCACTTCTCTCGTTTTTGCGGGGTCGATGATCGCATCGATCCAGAGTCGCGCGGCTCCGTAGCGAGGATCAGCCTGCGCATCGTAGGTCGACTTGATCTCGTCATAAAGAGCTTTCCTTTCCGCATCGGACAAGACCTTGCCGCCGCGTTCCATCTGCCGGGCGCGCACTTCTGCCAGCGTGTTGGCGGCGGACGCCCCACTCATGACGGCGTAGCGCGCCGTGGGCCAGGCAAAGAGAAAGCGCGGATCGTAGGCCTTGCCGCACATGGCGTAGTGGCCCGCGCCAAAGCTGCCTCCGACGATCACGGAGATTTTGGGGACCACGCTGGTGCTCACCGCTGAAACCATTTTTGCGCCTGCGCGAATGATTCCCGACCACTCCGCATCCTTGCCCACCATGAACCCGTTCACGTCGTGCAGGAAAATCAGCGGAACAAGATTCTGATTGCAATCCATAATGAAGCGCGCAGCCTTCTGCGCACCCTCGGTATAAATGACGCCGCCGACCTCAATGCGTTTCATTCCGGCCGACGGACCCATGGCCACAACCTGGTTCTGGTTGATCTTCTGATTTGCAACGACGCCCACGGCGCGACCACCGATGCGCGCATAACCACACAACACGGTTCTTCCAAACTCAGCCTTGTACTCGTCGAATTCGCTGCGATCGACAAGGCGTGCGATCACCTCGCGGATGTCGTAGACGTTGCTCGCGCCGGGCGCGGGATCGAGGAGACTGTAAAGATCGTCGGACGGATACCGAGGCGCATCACGAATCGCATCGAATTCGATTGAGTTGAATACCTCGCGGCCGGCGATGCCTTGCCGTTCGCCGATTTTGCCTACGAGCGAACGCAGGCGCGCAATGCACAGATGATCATTGGGTTCTTTGAAGTCGACGGTACCGGAAATCTCCGCGTGCATAGCCGCCCCGCCAAGTTCTTCCGCGTCCGTTTTCTGTCCGATGGCTGCCTGCACCAGCGAAGGACCGGCCAGAAAGAGGCCGGAGCCTTCCGTCATCAGAACGGTATCCGTCATGACGGGGAGATACGCGCCGCCAGCCACGCACATGCCCATGATGGCGGTAATCTGCGGTATCCCCAGAGAACTCATCACCGCGTTGTTGCGAAAGACGCGCCCGAAATCGTCGGTATCGGGGAAGACGTCCTCTTGCAGAGGTAGGAAAACGCCGGATGAGTCGACCAGGTAGAGGGTAGGAATACGGTTTTCCAGGGCGATGGTTTGTGCGCGCAGTACCTTCTTTGCGGTCATTGGGAAAAACGCGCCGGCCTTGACCGTCGCATCATTGGCAATGATCATGCAGAGTCGGCCCGTCACACGCCCCAGACCGGTGACCACGCCTGCGCCCGGTGCCCCGCCGTATTCGCCGTACATTCCATGCGCGGCCCAAAGCCCCAATTCCAGCAACTCCGTGCCTTCATCCAGCAGCAGTTTCAGCCGCTCACGAACCGTCAGGCGTCCCTTGGCCCGCTGCGCCTCCGCGGCCTGAGCGCCGCCGCCTTGCCGAATCGAATCCTCCTCAGTTACAAATGCGGTCATCAATGCTTCGAGAGCTTCGCGATTGGCCAGAGAGCGCGGAGCCTGGGGGTTGAACTTCGAATCCAGCCTATTGAGAAGGTCCAATTTATCTGTCATCTCGCAGTCTACGAAAACTCGGAGACTATAGCACAAGCGCGATGGCCCGTGCACCATTGGAAGGGGTGCAACTTCGGGGCTCAGAATGCCTCGCCCGGGCACAAATCCGGCTCAGCGGTGTCTAAAGTAGCAGGACTATTAGGTCATGCCTCGGTCAAATCGTCTGTCGTGTGGGGTACTTCACCGTGAGCAGAGTCTGACCTCCTCCTTGCTTTTACATGTGAGATAGCAATGCAGTTTCCTGAGCCATCGATTACGCGGGAGTTCATTTCGGGCTTCGTAGAGACCTGGCGACTGTGGGTGCCACTGCTGTTGCTCCTGATTTGGGTGGGATGGGCTACTCGGCGATGGTGGGGTGGAAGATTGTTGCTGCTATCGCTTGTTGTTCTGGTTATCTTTGCCGCGACGGTCACGTTAAGGGAAGAAGCAAGAGAACGGACGACCATGGAAGCTTGGAACAAGCTGCGCGTGCCTCTGCCTCAAGCGGCCAGGATTGACGGCTTGCAACTGGCAGCAGGGACATTGGTGCGTTGGAACAAGGAGAGGCAGGGACATCTGTTGACGGCCGAACTCGGGAAGGGGCAGGAGGTGTCTCCGGGGATAGTGCTGGTGGGAGAAGCGGATCATCGCTGGGATGAATTTTGGAGGGGAAATCTTGCCAGGGAGTCCGTACTGCGAGGTTGGAAGTGTGCCGCAGGGAAGATAGACCTCCATACCTCGGGGGAACTACGCTGGTGTGTTCTGGCTGGTCCGCAGAAGACGGCGGCGGGGGGCGTTCCAGCAGGGACAAGGGTATTACTCGACCCAGGTGATCCGAGTGATGTGCTGCTTCACCTGCCAAATGTTGGGATGCGAGCGAATCCGGGGGACTTCTGGATTGCGCCGGACGCATGGTTTGCCCTGTATTCGAATGGTGAACTCCAGTCGGTTCCTGGTCCGCTCGGTCGGCGCGGAGTCATATTCGACGACTTCGGCGTAGATTTGCGCTATGGGGAAGAAGACGTCACGCGTTGGTATGCCTACCCTAATCAGGTGCCGGTCACTATTGCAAATCCATCTGGGCCATTGACGGGATGGAGGGGGCACCTCGGCTCTTCGTTAACATGTGAAGGTGCACGCAAGTTGGACAAGGGCAGTCTGGTCACAGTTCCAATCTACGGAGATGTGGTCACGACCATGCATTGGGACTCAAGCAGAGTTAGAGCAAAGCCTGTCCTTGACTCCCTCCATTGTGATCTTGGTCCTACCTGATGCAGTCTCTCTGAAATACCTGGAGAATCTCCCTGCGCGCAGCTTCAGTGAGGCGGTCTGAAATCGCCAATGGTATCCAGAAAAGCAAAAGACCCCACCGGGTGGGGTCTTTTGCGAGACTGACCAGATTTACGCGGAAAGAAGTTGCGTGGCTGCAGCCCTTGGACCCGCAGCGTCAGAAACAGAGTGGACTTGAACGCCTAGAAGCCTGCCTGTTGTGCGGCAAACTTTCCGATCACCGGCAGTTCGAAACGCTCCCCTTTAAAAGCCTTGATTATCGCCATGATCCAGGCCACAAAAAGGACCAGCATGCCAATCAAGAAGATGATCTGTCCAAGGATCGGAATGATGTTGATAAAGCCGATCACGAAGGCCGCAATGCCCAGGAAGATCGACTGCCAGGCGTGGAAGCGAACGAAAGGCTTCTGATTATAGGGCGCAACCACCAGGAAGATGATCGCGGGAATGATCGTAATGTAGGCAAGTCCGGCGGCGGAATTGTCTGTCATGCCAGCTTGTACTGTTTCGTCGGGCACGGGTTAGCTCCTTTCAAGGTCGTGACTGGAACACGGGCAAACATACTCGGCGCAGGCCTGGGCGAAGAAAAGGAGCAATCCAGGGCTGCGCAATAGCAAATTAGCGTTTGGGCGGAACGATCTAAGGAAAACCCGGATGTAGACAATTGTCAAGCAGGGATTTCAATCGGTTCCTAATCCTCAGATGACCCGCCGGGCGGGGCGGGTGTAACCCGGCCAAGATGCCGGACTAACAGGAAAGTTATGGGCTTCTGCGTTTCTTAATCTATAGGTGGTGAATTACCGGAGCCGGGAATCGTCTTAAAGGGCGAGCCTATTGAGCACATCTTAAGGTATATTTGCTCGTAGCCGTGCAAGCATCAGGAAAACTCCGGAAGTACGAAGAAAGACAAGGAGATCACCGTGGCTACGTATTGTGGAAAGTGTGGATCTGAAGTACCCTCCGACAAACAATTTTGCGCATCCTGCGGCACCCCGGTAGCCGCTGCCGCTGGAGCACCTGTGGCCGCTGTACCAGGGCCGCCGGCTTATGTTCCCGTGGCCTCTGCACCACAGCCAGCCGCATATGTTCCAGTGGCTACCAACGTTCCGTACGCGGTGCCAATGCAACCGGCCCCCGTTCAGGCAAAATCCGGTGGCAGTGCGCTGAAGATCATCCTGATTATCATCGCAATCTTTGTGGGCCTGGGAATCCTCGGAGTGGGCGCTTTCGGATTTATGGTGTGGCGTATTGCGCATGCGGTCCATGTTTCCGGTTCGGGCAACCAGGCGACGCTGAATCTTCCCGGCGGGACCATCTCGACAAACTCGAATGAAACCTATAGTGCATCCGAGCTTGGAACGGATATTTATCCCGGCGCCACGAGCGGCAAGGGCGGTATGCGCATGAATCTCCCCACCGTATCGATGGTTACAGCCATCTATGTAACTTCGGATCCCAAGGAACAGGTCGTCAACTTTTACAAGACCAGGCTGGGC
>JBAWCO010000891.1:0-9719 GCA_049590315.1 Occallatibacter sp.
GGCTCACCTAAGAAAGCCTCCGGCTTTGCCGGAGGTTCTTACTAGTGGCACATCCGGGCATTGACTTATTTAACATTTTTCTTCTCCAAACTGCATTTGTTTCACGACTATTTAACGATGAAGAAAAGGGGTAATCCATTTAACTGGTCGTTTCTTTCCGAACTCTTTGGGTGGCGGGAAAGGTGCGGTTCTGATGTTTGTTCATTTAAACTGGAGCGGTGCAGTCGCTAGCGATGAGGTTCACTCTTCAAATTGATCCCTTCTCCGTTTGTAAACAGGGACCGGCAGTTGGAGGTTTGGTAAATGAGTTCATCGCCGGGGTGCGGTAGGCCCATTCCTGCCAACGTGAGTTCTCCTTCTATACCTTCTCCTGCGACTCCAATAAGTCGCATCAAAGTGGATGTGCAAAAACTTATAGATCGTGTCCCGATATTTTGGTGTTGCCTTTCCCTACTGGTTGCCTTGGGTACTCTTGGGTTGAGCCCGCAGCTTATTTTCCTCTCGTCAATTTGGGTAGACCCACTACGGTCGATTGGCATGCCAATTATGGCGGCCGGGATTGTGCTGGTATTGCGTGTATGGCGTCAAAATGGGTGGGAACTGCGAGGCACATGGTGGGGGCTGCTGGCGCTGGCAATGGCCTTCTTTTCAATTCTATTTTCACTCAAGCCGATTTTTCTCTGGGGCGACGGACCATTTAATGTCAATTTTCTTACAAGTGTATTTCCTGTCTATCTCTATGCTTCCGGCGTCGTTCTGCTGTTTGCCGGGCGGCGTGTTTGGCAGCAGGCATGGTTCCCGCTTGCATTGCTTTTATGCGCTCAGCCCGTGCCGCACGTGGTGGTCACTCTATTCGACCTTCCTCTTCAAGGGTTTTCCGCGCATGTCGCGCGTTTTTTTGCTGCCCTGATTGGTTTTCCTCCAACGAATCCTGGACTGTTGAGGCTGATGTTTACGCCTGATTTCGGAATGTTCATCGCCCCTGGATGCGATGGCATGCGAGGCGCAGTAGCTCTTGGATATATAGCCTTGATCGTCGGCTATCTGAAGCGGGTTTCGATTGTGAGGTGGTTTTTGTACGTTGCTGGTGCCATGCTTCTGGGGCATCTCTTCAATTTGATGAGACTGTGTGCCCTGGTTCTCTATTACCGGATCGCGGTAGGACATCATGCTCTTGAGTCGATGGCGAAGCTGGCTGACTATGTGATTGGCGGCTTCTTGTTCATGGTCGCGGGCGTGCTCTTTCTATGGGTTGTATCCAGGAGAGGAAGCAACCCAGTGGCAACGAGCAATCTCACGCCAGTCCGCAACGGGGTGAGCGCGGGAAATCAACGTCTCAGCTATTGGAAGGTTGCAGCCTTTGCTATCCTGGTGCTCATCGTCGCCGTTCCCGGTGTGCGTGCGATACAAAACAGACAGGAAAGCTTGGCCACGAATAGACGTATAAGTGACCTTACGCCGAAAGAACTCGATGACCTTTTGCCGAAACAACTCGGCGCCTACAGTCTGATCCGAACTTGGCAACAGCGATCGGGGGGTGCCCGAACAATCGAGACTGCGGCCTATAAAACGGATGCGTCGAACGAGATCAATCTCGGCATCTACTTGTTGCCGGGCGAGCATACCGTACAAGTGAGCTGGTTGACTCGCGGGGAATTGCCTAGACTGCAATCCGCCAGAAGCTTCGTAACGGCTCGCGGAGAGCAGGTTTCGATCGAAACTGCTTTCTACAGCGATGGAGTCACCGACAGCCTAACAGGGGATATATACTGCACCCCTTCCCTTTGTGTCTCCTCCTCGGAGAGCGAAAACGGAGTGCATTTTGGCCTGAAAAAGGCGATTGATTTTTCTACGCGAGGAATTCGGGCTGTTCCGATTTTCTTTATAGTTCAAGCGCCTCATAGGGATGCGCCCGCTGCGGACATTCAGAGAGAGATGTTGGCTGAATCTCAGAGTTTTCTTTTGAATGTCGATCTTAACGATTTAAGTAGAAGATTCCAGTAATAGATGCTGATGGGCGTGATCGGTTCTTCATCCGATCGAATCTACGGAATCAGCTTTGAGGCGTTCTCAAAGCTGCCGATAACATGTCGTTCACATCCTTCCGCTACTATCTGTCTCAGTAAGATTCGGATGCGGTAGGAACCGCATGAGGAGGTCTGGCGCTTCGGCACGAGCTGTCGAGCTGAGCGAGATAAATACCTTTCTTCATCGCCAGGAGGCACCATGACCTTGTTCTGGAAAGGTTTTGAATTCCTGCTAGGAATTGTCGCTGCAATGTGCATGCTTGGCCTTGGTGTTTGCCTCACTGCGGCTACTTATGTATGGTTTCGTCAATTCTTCGAATGGGCGGTAGAGATATACAGAGGGCCTCTTCCAGGGATTCGCAGAAAACTGGAGTCCCCGTCCGTTCGGCCTGGAGTGGTCCTTATCTTTCCTAAAGTAGAGACATATCGCCGGGCTAAGATCGAGAACAACCCCGTTCAGCACGAGGCCCGCAAGTCGCAACATACTTCGTCTTTCTGAGCATATAGTTTTTGGGTTAGCCCGATGGACGCAGTTAAGGCATAGAAAAGTGGTAAGCGGTCTTTGCTTCCCACTTCCAAGCTCCGCATCTCTGCTGATTTCTGCTGGTACAAAACTCGCCGGGCAGGTCAGGCGTGAAAACTCACAACTTTGCATTTTGACTTGAGCACGTGGGCCCGGCTATAAATGTTCATGTCATGGAAAACCGTTTCATGATATTCAGCCTGCTCCTGTAGCGAGCATGCTGCTCACAATGGCTATCGCCAGGATGCTCGGGAAGGCGGTGAAAGTCCGCCACTGCCCCGCAACTGTGAGCGCCCCTGCTTCGGTGCCCGTCAATATTGGGTTGCCGAAGGTCAGGATTTCGGCCAGTGTTCGTCCGTAATTAGCGGAAGGACTGAGGGAAACCACTGGGAGCGAGTCTCATGACTTGTTTCCGGGAAGGTGGCCGAAGAAGGCGCAAGTCAGGAGACCGGTCCAAGGCGCCTTTACCCGCTTGCGTTCCGAGGGGAACGAAGGAGCTATCATGTCTATCGCCTCATCTGTGCGCGGACTCCGGTCCCGCGCATTCCAAAACATTTTGGTTATTCTTCTCTTTGCCGCGTGTGCGACGCTGTGCCAGGCTGCGTCCGTTCGTGGCGTGGTAACCGATGCCTCGGGCGCCAAGGTCACGGGGGCTACACTCACACTGCTTAGTCAGGGAAAACCGGTTGCCACCGCCATATCGACGGCTGACGGCAGCTTTCAAATTCTGACTGGTTCAAGCGGGCGGTTTTTCCTCGTGGTCACCGCGAAGAGCTTCCGCCAAATCGAGACGCCGACGTTTTACGCGGGGCCGCTGGATAGCATCGAGCGAAACGTGGTGCTGGAACCGGAGTGGGTGCGCGAGTCTATCGTTGTTACGGCAACCGGAACACCCACGCCGCAGCCGCAAACGAGTGCAGCAACCAGTGTGTTAGACCCACTGGACCTGGCGTTACGCGATGATTTTGTAAGTACGCTGCGACTGATGCCTGGCACGTTTGTAGTGCAGACCGGGCAGCTTGGTGCGCAGACGTCGCTCTTTGTTCGCGGAGGCAATTCCGATTCGACCAAAACTCTGCTTGACGGCGTGGACGCAGGTGATTTGGGAAACCAATTTGACTTTGGAAGGCTTTCCACAACAGGCGTGGAGAGAGCCGAGGTCTATCGCGGGCCGAATTCGAACTTGTACGGCGCGGGCGCGGAGAGCGGAGTGCTCAACCTGGCTACTGAGCGCGGGACCACGAGTTTTCCTTCGATTCTTTTCCAAGGCGACGCAGGGAACTTCCAGACCATGCGCGAGGAACTGAAGGCCGCCGGATCTCATAACAAGCTCGACTATCTCGGCGCTTTCAGCTGGTTGCAGACTGGGAACGCTCTGCCGATGGATGAATACCACCTGGCCACTGCTGCAGCAAATGCAGGCTGGCAACCAAATGGAAACACGCAGATTCGCGCGACGGTACACTATGGCGTGTCTGGAACTGGTGTTCCGAATGCGTGGGACTTTTATCATGTGACCGACGATGCGACCCAAAAGGATCAGAACATTTTCATGAGCGCGTCCATTGACCATCAGACGACTGCATCCTTTCACCAGAGCGTGCGATACGGGCTGACTCGGAAAAGAGAACAGTACAACCTATGGCAAACATCGGGTAACTACGAGGCATTTAGTAACTATTGCTTCGGCCCCGCCTATCTTGGAAATGTAGTTACCATCACGGGTGCGAACGGCTACTCTGCGATAGGACAGGCGGTCCTCGATTGCTCAGTGGGAGCGAGCCAGAACGTCAATAATCGCGACCAGCTTATTTACCAGGGTGACTACCAGGTCACTCCACATCTGACGGGGTTGATCGGTTTTCACTATGAAAACGAGCGCGGTTCGGAGCCTGGCAGCACTTTTTATTCCCCGGTGAATGCCACAAATTACGATTATCTTGCAGTCGTGCATGGGGACTTCAAGAGCCGTTTCTTCTACACCCTTGGCGGGAGCCTTGAGCACTACTCGCTTTTCAGCACTCAAACCTCGCCGCGCGCCGGAGTTTCGTTTTATGCTCTGCGGCCCCGTAAAGGCATCTTCAGCGGCACGCGCATAGTCTTCAACTTCGGTGATGCCGTGCGCGAGCCTAAGCTGACGGATGAGGACGAATCGCTTTACAACTTTCTCGAAGCCAACGGCGGACAGTCGACAATTCAGCAGCTCAATATCTCTCGCTTGGCCCCACCCACCACGCGCACTTACGAAGGCGGTGTGGAACAGGCGTTCTTTGGAGAACGCTTGCTCTTCCGCGCCAATTACTTTCACAACGAGTTCGGTAGGGAGATTGAATACGTCGGGCTCGATCTGGTTCCCGAGCTCCTGCCTAACTTGAATGCCGCCCAGCAGCAGAAACTTGAAAGCATCCTTCAGAGTAACTTTGCCTATGAGCTGGCAATTAACTCGGAAGCATTTCGTGCACAAGGAGTCGAGACGACCGTCGAGAGCGGTGTTGGCCGCAATATCTTTCTACGTGGCGGCTACACGTATCTGGATGCGGTGGTGCAGCGCTCCTTTACGAACGACGATGAGGCTCTGTTGGGGCCAATCCCCACCTTCGCGAATGGTATTCCCATCGGCCCCTACTCGCCGCTTAAGGGCGCACGTCCCTTCCGCCGCGCTCCGCACACTGGATTCTTCACGGCCAGCTACTCGGCACATAAACTTACCGGAGTGTTCACTTCGGCTTTTTCCAGCCAGAGTGACGACTCCACCTATCTTGAGGGCGCTGACGCTAGCGGCGAAAACAGCTTGCTGCTGCCGAATCGCAATCTCGATCACGGATATGCGAAGCTCGACCTGGGAGGGAGTTACCAGTTGTTATCGTGGATGGGGATGTATGTGCGCGGAGAGAATCTGCTAAGCGAGCAACATATTGCTCCCATCGGATTTCCAAGTCTGCCCATGACGGTCCGTGGGGGGCTGAAACTACAGTGGGGACCGGGTAGCGGGCATTGACGGGCATCCAATGAATGTTGAGAATCAAAAAAGGCCGCGCAGAGTGCGCGGCCTTTTTCTTGGCAGTCGCGGCCTGCGTCAGGCGATGCGCTCGATGGTGACCGACTCCAGAACCACCGGCTTGTGCGGTTTGTCCTGGCCGTTCCGCGCGACCTTGGAGATCTTCACGACGATATCCTGGCCAGTAACAACCTCGCCAAAGATGGTGTGCTTGCCGGTGAGCCAAGTGGTGGGAGCGACGGTGAGGAAGAACTGGCAGCCGTTGGTGTTGGGGCCGCTGTTGGCCATCGCCAGCTTGCCGGGCGTGTCGAACTTGTGCGGAGAGCCCGCGGTCTCGTCCTCAAAACGGTAGCCCGGTCCACCCATGCCCGTGCCGGCGGGATCGCCGCCCTGGATCATGAAGTCAGGAATGACACGGTGAAAAACCGTTCCATCGTAGAGCTTGCCAGTGGACTTGGCGTGCGTGGTGGGATGGGTCCACTCTTTGCCGCCTTCGGCGAGAGCAATGAAGTTGGCGACAGTCTTTGGCGCGACTGCGTCAAAAAGCTTGACGGTGATTTTGCCTTCGGTGGTGTTGAAGATAGCGTAGGTTCCGGGTAACAGTGCCATTGAGACTCCTGGGTGAATTTGCAAACTACGGTTTGGAAGCTGTGGGTAAAGCGGGCTTGGGTGCGGCCTCGGTGGGCAGAGGTGGAAGAGGCTGGCCCTCCTGTACGATGGTCACCTTCTTGAGGGCCACTGGCGAGAGAGGCTTGTCGTTGCTGTCGCGCTCGACGCGGGCAATGGTCTTCACCACCAGCACACTGGATTCATCGCACTGGCCAAATAGTGTGTAGTGCCCGTTGAGCGAGTCGTATGCCTGCTCGGTGATGAAAAACTGGCTGCCGTTAGTATTTGGGCCACTATTCGCCATGGCCAGGCGGCCGGGCTGATCGAAGTTCAGGTTCGGATCAACCTCATCGTCGAAAGCAAAGCCGGGATCGCCCATGCCCGTCCCCGTCGGATCGCCACCCTGGATCATGAACTCCGGAATCACGCGATGGAAGATGGTGCCGTCGTAATACGGCTTGTTGTGCTGCTTCTTCTTTGTGGTTGGATCTGTCCAATCGATCTTGCCTTGCGCCAGACCGATGAAGTTAGCGACAGCTTTGGGCGCCTGACGCTGAAAGAATTGGCAGGTGATGCGGCCCATGGAAGTGTCCATGACTACGGTGGGTCCATTGGGGTGAATGAGCGCGGCAGCAGTAGCCTGTGGCGCATCAGGCAGCTCTTCAGCCGGCTTGGGGGTGGACTGCTGGGCGAAAACCGAAGCCGCGAGGGCCACGGCCAGAGTCGAAATGTGAAGCGTGTACGCTGTTTTCATGCCATTGTTGAGGATAAATCATTCGGCGGGAGAAGTGGTACGGATACGTTAGGACTGCATCGCCGGTATCCCTAGTGGTTGGTTCTCAAGGCTGTTGGGAGGACTCCAATAAGTTGTTCGGTCCTTCATTGACATTAAACCTTAGACAATCTATAAGGAACTAGGAATAATAAGATCAATTTGCTGGCGGCTCCTCTTTTAAGTTTCTCCGACGAGTGCGGGGACGCTCTCAAGATGCAAGACTTTGCTGCGTCGATTCGAAGAATACTTAGACACTCTGAGCTTGCGTACGTCTCTCCAAGAGAGTTATACGCGCAAGGGGGATTATGGGGAGTTTCAGAACTACTCTCGCGTTGTCCGTTGTCTTCGCTCATATAGTCAGCGAACACTGGCTGGTTGGCGGAAGGAATGCAGTCCAGATGTTTTACTGCGTATCCGGTTTCCTAATTACATTCGTATTGACGAGCGGGCACAGTTACACGACAAAGTGGCATTTCTATATTAATAGGGCTTTGAGGATTTACCCGATTTATTATGGAGTGGCCGCAGTTTCACTTATTGTAAACCTGTTTCCAGGTACAACATTCAGAGAGGTATTCTCGGTTTTACCACTGTTTGGAAGGCTGGTACTCGGCCTGGTAAACCTCACCGTCATTGGGCAAGACTGGGTCATGTTCATGGCGTTGCATTCCGGGAAGATACAATTCGCGTCCGATTTTCGTGCTTCGGAAATACCACTTTATTCTGGATTGCTGATTACTCAAGCCTGGACTCTTGGCGTTGAATTGAGTTTCTATATTCTGGCGCCGTTTATTGTTACAAGGATCGGCAGAATTTGGATCGCGCTCGCGATTTCAATTACGGTGCGTTTCGCGCTCGCCATATTGGGACTGGGGTTCAAGGATCCCTGGACCTATCGATTCTTCCCATCCGAAATGACATGGTTTATGCTGGGGGCGCTTTCGATGCGGGTGCTGCTGCCGCGGTGGGAGAAGCTTCTGGATAACAAGCCGCAATGGACCGCGTCGACTGTCTTCTCCGTTCTTGCGTTGCTGGTGGTGTACCCTGCGCTTCCCGGCCCGGAAGATGTTAAATCGATCGCCCTCATTGTATTGACTGCCATGTTACTCCCGGTAATGTTCCTGTTTCAGAATCAATCCGCGATCGACAAACAGATTGGAGAGTTGAGCTATCCAATTTACATAAGCCATATTCTTGTAGCGGGTCTATCGGAGGCGGCGCTGGCCATGTTTTCCATGCGTCGATTCGGGGTTGTAGTTGCCGTTCAGCTAGTTTCGGTGATTGCCGTGGCATATTGCCTTAATCGTTTCGTCGCGGAACCGCTAGAGAGGTTACGCAAGCGCTTTCGACGCCCAGTCACGGCGTTTGTTGGGTAGATTGACTTCCGGAGCCTCCCGAGGCACCATCACTCGTCGAAGGTGCAGCCGCCCGGATTGCTACAAATTGAACCGCTCAAATCTGCCCCAAGCGTGCTTCTGTTTTCCCTTTGACTACCTACCCATAGATAAACTATATATTGATTCATGGCCAAGAAACCCGACCTCCTTCCCGGCACTCTCGACATGCTGATCTTGAAAACTCTTACGCGCGCTCCCTTGCACGGATACGGGATTGCGCTTTCTATCAAGCGACTGTCGGACGATGTGCTGACCGTGGAAGAAGGCTCCCTCTACCCGGCTCTACAACGGCTTCTGCTGCAGGGATGGGTGAAAGCGGAGTGGAAGATGACGGAGACCAACCGGCGCGCGCGTTTTTATACGCTGACGGCAGCGGGACGAAAGCAATTGGGAATTGAGCTCTCGCAGTTCGAACAGATGATTGCGGCGATCGGTCGCGTGCTGCAGGATGTGCAGGAGGCATAGATGAACGCGATCAACCGTCTGCTGATGAAACTCTCGATGCTCATCAGCCGCGAGCGCTTCAGCGGGGAACTGGATGAAGAGATGGCCTTCCATCGCGACCAAGCGGAGAGGGAATTTGTCGCGAGCGGGATGATCCCGGAAGCTGCACACTACGCGGCAATGCGGCAGTTCGGGAATACGACGCGGTTGAAAGAGAAGAGCCATGAAGCGATCAGTTTCTGGTTTGAGCATATGTGGCAGGATTTTCGATATGCAATTCGCCAACTCTCCCGTTCACCGGTTTTTACAGCCGCGGTTATCGGCACGCTGACTCTTGGGATTGGCGCAACGACAGCGATTTTCACGCTGGTTTATTCAACCCAGCTGCGCAGCCTGCCCTATCCGGACGCCGGTCGCATCGTCAGCATCAAGGATGTACGGACGCAAGGGCAGTCGACAGGCGGCTTGGTGAATGTTCCTCGGTTCTTCGATATTGGTACGCGGAGCAAGTCCTTTGAGAGTCTGGGGTTCTTTTTCTTTGATGACACCACGATGATTTCAGGCACACAACTGCCAGTCTCGATCAGAGGTGCAAGTGCAAATGCCGGCTTCTGGAAGGTCTTCAGCGTTCAGCCGCTGCTGGGACGCACCTTTGACGAGCGAGACGATCGGCCGAAGATGCCGCAGGTTGCCGTGCTGAGTTACGCGGTATGGCAGCGCGTCTTCGGAGGTGATCCCGGCGTGATCTATCGGCAAGTGACGATTGAACAGAGGTCGACGACGATCATTGGCGTGATGCCAAGAAGCTTCAGCGTGCCCAACGGGATCGACCTCTGGCGCCCCGCGCAATTTGCGCCAGACGACTGGAGTACATACCGTGGAGACGCCACGCGCTTTATTAACGTGTTTGCGCGGCTAGCGCCCGGCGTATCGATAGCGTCGGCTC